>NZ_FMHU01000001.1:1972066-2300743 GCF_900091415.1 Micromonospora inyonensis
CGCTCACGAGTAAGCCGCTCGCAATCAACGTCCGTATCGCTCAAGAGCAGCCCGATGCTCCTGCGGTGCTACGGGCGATTCTCGAGGAGCGTGAGCGCGATCCGCGGGTGCGCGAGCAGTTGCGGGTGCTGACCACCTCCGGTGGCCATCCGCGGATGTACGGTATGAACGGCTTGTTCAGAGACTCTGGGATGCTGCACTTCCATGCCGTGTCTAACGTTCGCCACGCGCTAGCGGCTCAGGCCGAGGGCGTCGATGGTGTGATCGCGACCGGGTTCGAGGCCGCCGGTCATGTGGGCCACCAGCCTGTGCACACGTTCGTCCTAGTCCCATCGGTCGTCGCTGCCGTGGATCTGCCCGTGCTGTGTGCCGGCGGTGTGGTCGACGGGGCCGCGTTGGCCGGGGCTCTCACCCTCGGTGCGCAAATGGGCTACATGGGCTCGCGATTCCTTGCCTCAGAGGAGTCGGAGTACAACGACGCTAACAAGAAGCTCATTGTCAGCGCCAGTGAAACCGACACTGAGGTCGTTCCTGCCTTCTACGGCCCGGGGCGCTTCATCAAGAACGGATTTACCGAAGAGATCCGCCGCATGGAAGCGAACAACATATCGACGCGGGAGAGAATGCGGGTCGAGGGTGCGGCAATGCGGCGAGGCGCACTCGAAGGTGATCTCGAGACGGGGATGATGGTCGGCGGACAAGGCATCGGCCGGGTGCGGGAGATCCTGCCTGCGGCCGAGATTGTCAGACGGGTGGCCGCCGAGGCCGAGGAATCCCTTGACCGAGTGCGGGACTGCATCATCCGTTGAGCCGGCCCAGGGGTCGGTGAAGAAACGTAGTGATATCGCAGCGTTATCGGAGACAAAAATGCCCCCTATGTTGACGGTAGGAGTACTCTCCGGGTCGGACCTTGTCCAGATGATTAACAGTGCCCTGCAGTATTTCCAGCGCTGCCAACTGCCCGATGGGGCAATCCCCGATGCGTCTATTGCCCGTTTTCCGACCGCCAACCTGCTGAAGAACTGGGACACCGTCAACGCCCTCAAGGCAATCGCCCTGTGGCGCGATCGTGTGCCGTACGAGGACGGCGGCACCATCGACAGGGTCCTCGCCTTCCTGCGCTCCTGCGAGAAGCCCAGCGGCATGATCAGCTGGGGGACCTTCGAGGTGTCGCCCGCCGAGTTCTGCACCGAGACCAGCAGCGAGTACATTTCGGCGCTGACCCACCTCGGGCTGACCGAGCAGGCGACCACGAAGGCGAACTTTCTGCGTAGTAGGCAGCTTCCCGGTGGCGCGTGGTCGGAGGTGCACCCACACGTACCCAAAGCGTTCCAGACCGTGGCCTCGGTCACCGGCTTCGCGATGATGGCCCTGGTCGAACTGGGCATCGAGCCGTTGTACCTTGACGAGGCGCTCGACCACCTGGCCAACCTGCAGACCAGCGCGGGCGATTTTGGCATCAACTGGTTCTACTACAACACTCACTACTATCTCACCCGCCCGGCCACGGCGGCGCTCGCCGCGTACGGCTGCTACTCGGCAGTCGCCGCGGTGCGTGAGTTCACTCTTTCCCAGCAGCGGGCGGATGGAAGCTGGTTCGTGCGGGTCGACGGGTTCGATGCCACTTCCTCACCGGAGTTGCAGTCCGCCCTGGCCCTGCAGACGCTCGTTTGTGCCGGGGCCGGATCCGATGACCCGGCGGTGCGCAGGGGACTGGTATGGCTGTTGGACCGCCAGCGCGCCGACGGTTCGTGGAGTGGTGGCCCCTACCCCTATCCCGACACTGAGAGCTATCAGGACTTCCAGGCTCTGCAGGACGTCTACGCGACCTCGCAGGTGCTCGCGCTCGTTCACCAGCTCACCCGTTAGAGCCGGGTGTACACCCGTCAGGAGCTGTCGTAATGGTCTACCCCATGTCGGATCAGGCGGCCGCGGAACCGATCGCGGTCATTGGCATTGGCTGTCGGCTGCCCGGCGGCGTGACAGATCCCTCGTCGCTGTGGCAGTTGCTGGAGGACGGTCGTGATGCCATCGTCCCTGTGCCACAAGAGCGCTGGGACATCGCTGCGCACTACTCCCCGAAGTCCCAGCAGGCCGGCCGAATGAACGCTCGCGAAGGCGGTTTCCTCGACCGGGTCGACGGCTTTGACGCGGCCTTCTTCGGCATCTCCGGACGTATCGCCGAGCAGATGGATCCGCAACAACGGCTGCTACTCCAGGTCGCCTGGGAGGCGCTGGAGGACGCCGGTGTGCCACCGTCGGACCTAGCGGGCAGCCGGACGGGCGTGTTCATGGGGGCCTGCAGCCAGGACTATGGCAACCTGCAGATGTCGGCAGCTGAGATCGACGGGGCTGGGGCGCATACGGCGACCGGCACGTTCATGAGCATCGTCGCGAACCGGTTGTCCTACACCTTCGATCTGCTCGGTCCGAGCATGACGATCGACACCGCCTGCTCTTCCTCTCTTGTTGCAGTGCACCTGGCTGTGCAGAGCCTGCTCAGCGGGGAGAGCAGCCTCGCGCTCGCGGGTGGCGTGAACCTCATGCTGACCCCTCAGTTCGGGATCGCGCTTAGTCAGGCGTCGATGCTGTCGCCGCAGGGTCGGTCGAAAGCCTTCGCGGCCGCCGCAGACGGATACGTGCGTGGCGAGGGTGCCGGCGTCGTCCTGCTCAAGCCGCTGAGCGCCGCCCAGCGCGACGGAGACCGAGTCTATGCCGTCATCCTCGGCTCGGCGGTCAACCAGGACGGTCGGACGCAGGGCATCACCGTGCCCAACAGCGCGGCGCAGGAGGAGAATTTCCGGGCGGCACTGACTGCGGCCGGACTTGCCGGCGGGGAGGTCGGCTACGTCGAGGCGCATGGCACGGGGACTCCGGTCGGTGATCCGCTGGAGGCAGAGGCCCTCGGCCGGGTACTCACCGACGGGCGAGCCGAGCAGACCACCGCCTACATCGGGTCCATCAAGACCAACATCGGCCACCTCGAGGCAGCTGCCGGGATAGCGGGTCTACTCAAGGCGGTGCTCGCCGTCAAGCATCGGCGAATCCCGGCCAGCCTGCACTTCGACGCGCCCAACCCGAACATCGACTTCGATCGGTGGCGAATCGAGGTACCGACCGGTTCGCGTGCATGGCCCGAGCACCTCCAGCGCGCGGTCGCGAGCGTCAACTCCTTCGGCTTCGGTGGCACCAATGCCAATGTGGTGGTAAGCGAGGCGCCGCCTAGCCGGCCCGTCCCGCCTGTCCCCAGCCGCGGCATGCCGGCCGTCCTCACCCTGAGCGCACGCAGCGAGCGGGCCCTGATCGAGCTGGCCGAGCGCTACATCGGGCTATTGGAGCGGGATGCCCCCGATCTCGACGCGCTGTCAGCGAATATCGCTCTGCGCAGGTCCCACCACCCTCACCGCGTGGCGGTCCTCGCGCGCGACTCGGCAGAGGCCGTCAGCAAGCTACGCGAGTTCGCCAGCGGCAACGCCACTCCCGGCGTCTTCACCGAAACGGTGCGGGCATCGGGGCGGGGCAAGATCGCCTTCCTCTTCAACGGTCAAGGGCCACAATGGTTTGCGATGGGCCGCACGCTCATCGAGAGCAGCCCGGTCTTCGCTGCCAAGATCGCTGAGTGCGATGAGATCGCATCGAAGTACCTGGGCTGGTCGATCTGGGAGGCATTGCGAGCCCCGGATGAGCAGTCCTCGCTTGTGCACCGCACCTACTGCCTGCAACCCACGATGTTCGCGGTGCAGGTCGCGCTGGCCGAGCTGTGGGGGTCGTGGGGGGTGAGACCTGACGGTGTGGTCGGGCACAGCATGGGCGAGATCGCCGCGGCCCATGTGAGCGGTGGACTCGACCTGGACAGTGCGCTCAAGGTGATCTGCAACCGAGCGCGCATCCAGGACCACGCCGATCCCTCCGGCGGGATGATGTTCGTCGCAATGCCCAAGGCCGAAGCGCTCGAGCTGTGCGACCGTCACGACGAACTGTGGCTGTCCGCCGAGAACAGTTCGCGCGCCTGCACACTTTCCGGCCGGTTGCCCCTGCTGAGACAGCTCGAGGAGGAGCTCAAACAGCAAGGCGTGTTCGCCAGGGTACTCCGGGTCAACTGCGCCTGCCACAGCTCTGACATGGACCCGCTGCGGGCCGAACTGTTCGCGGACCTGGGCGAGGTCACGGGCCGCCTCACGACGATCGACCTGTATTCGACGGTCACCGGAGGACCGATCGACGGCCAGGAACTTTCCACTCGGTACTGGTGGCGCAACTTCCGGCAGCCGGTGCTGTTCGAGCCGGCGATCCGCGCGATGCTGGCAGACGGCTACGACACCTTCGTCGAGCTCAGCCCGCACCCGGTCTTGGTGAACTCGGTAAAGGAAATCTTGGACGACACCGGGGATGACGCAGTGGTCGTGTCCTCCCTTGCCCGGAAGACGGATGACTGGGAGACCTTCCTCAGCGCTTTCGCCACCTTGGTGTCCGCCGGCTGTCGCACCGACTGGTCCCGCCGGTTCTCCGGGCCGGTTGCGGCGATGGATCTGCCCACCTATCCATGGCAGGAGCAGCCGTACTGGAACGAAAGTGAGGCCTCCCAGCGCGCCCGGGTGGACGCCCAGTCCCATCCGATGCTCCGCCGGATCGACGCGGCCCGCCCGACCTGGGAGATCAAGTGGGACGACCACCGGCTCAGCTGGGCAAGGGAACACGATGTGCTCGGGTCGGTGATCGTGCCGGGAGCCGCCTACGTGGAGGCCGCACTGGTCGCCGCACGCGAGGTGGCCGAGACGGACTGCGCGCTTGAGTATGTCGAGTTCGAGCGTGCCTGCGTGCTGGACCCCGACGAGCGGCAGGTGACTCGGCTGGAAATCGACCCCGAGGCCGGGACGTTCGAGCTTCACCATCGCCCGATTCGCAAGGTCGCCTGGGTGCGTGCCGCCAGGGGCCGGTTCTTTTCGGCGACCGGGCTGCCGCGCGAGACCGTGGACCTGGATGCCATCCGGGCCCGCAGCCGCGCCGTTCACTCGGCACTCGACGTATATGGCAGCTTCCGCGAGAAGGGGTACGTCTACGGTCCGGCATTTTGCGGGATCTCGACGCTGTACGTTGGCGAGCGCGAAACCCTCGCCAAGGTGGACGTTCCGCGCACCGTCCGCAAGTCAGTCGGGGATTACTTGTTCCACCCGGCCGTGCTGGACGCGTGCTTCCAGAGCGCCATTCTGCACCCCCGTGAGGACAAGCCCGGCAAGCTGTTGCCATTCTCTTTCTTGCCGACCCAGATCGAGCAGGCGCGTGTGTACGGTGAGGTCAGGCTGCCCGTCTGGTGCCACTCGGTCGCGCACAAGCACGACGCGGGCGGCCTGTACGTGGATGTTGTCGTCACCGATGACCACGGTGTTGTCCTGGCTACCTACCGCGGGCTGCGTGGAAAGGCCGTGTGGCAGGCTGAGACCCATGAGCCCGACCAGGTCGGGTCTCACCTCTACACCCTCAACTGGGAATCGGCGGGAGTGACTGCCGCAGCCCTCGGCACCCGCGTCCTCCGGTTGCGTCCCGACGAGTTGGTGGCGCGGCAGAATTCCGTACTCACCCCGTTCGCCGCGTACCTCGACCCGCACGGCAGCGACGCCGCCTTTCGCGCCGGGGTCCGGGACCTGTGCGCACAGTATGTGTGGCAGGCCCTGGCCGCTTTCGGTGTCCCGCTCGCCGAAGGGGCAAGGTTCTCATTGGCGCACTGTGTCGGGTTGCGGCAGGGACTGTGGCAGGCGTTCGAGCGCCATCTCGGTTTCCTCGTTGCCGATGGTGTGCTCGAGGCGATCGGCGACCGCTACGAGGTACGCCGCGCGATCGTCAACGATCCGGAGCTGACGTGGGCGGCGCTGTGCTCCGCTCACCCGGAACGGATTTGGGAGCTGCTGCTGGTGCGGGAGACCGGTGGGCAGTTGCACAGGATTCTGACCGGGGATGTCGACCCGCTGACCGTGTTGTTTCCGGAGGGCAGCGGCGCGCACATCGCCCCGATCTACGAGACCTCTCCCATCAGCCGGCTGGCCAACGCCACCGCGCGTGAGGCGATCCGGAGCCTGATCGAGCAGGGCGACTCCCGACGTACGCTGCGCGTGCTGGAGGTCGGCGCGGGCACCGGCGGTCTCACCGCGAGTGTCCTGCCCGTCTTGCCCGCCGACCGGTGTGAGTACACCTTCACCGACGTCTCGCAAGTGTTCCTGCAGTCGGCATGCGAACGCTTTGCCGAGTTCGACTTCTTGCGTTACCAGACCTTGGACCTGGAGAACGATCTCGCCGCGCAGGGCTTTGCACCGGCCAGCGTCGACATCATCCTCGCAGCCAACGTCGTGCACGCCACCTCTGACTTGCGTGCAACGCTAAAGCGGCTACGCGCTCTGCTGACGCCCGAGGGCGTGCTGGTCCTGGTCGAGGCCACCCCCGACAACCGGTGGCTGGAGCTGACATTTGGCCTCACCACCGGGTGGTGGTCGTTCCGTGATCTCGCGCGCCGCCCCGACGGGCCCCTGCTCAGTGCCCCCGAATGGGAGACCGCCTTGCGGGACTCCGGATATCACGACGTCCTCACGCTGACCGGTCCGGATAGCGCGGTGCCAGCTGAGCAGACCGTGGCCATCGGCCGGGCGCCCGCCAGGCCGGACGACGACGCCACAGCACCCAACGAGCAGGCGGGGGACTGGCTGATCCTCGCCAGCGGCCCAGACCTGGCTGACGAGCTCGCCGCCCGGATCATCGATCGAGGCGGCCGTGCCGTCGTCGTTCCGCAGGGTATGGGACATGCCGAAGAGTGGGACCAACTGCTCTCCACCGTCCAGCCAACCGGCATCATCGTGCTGTTGGCACCTGGCCCTGCCTTGGCCGAGGGCACCGCCGCGGACATTGACGAGGCCGCCCTGCGTAGCAGCCGCACCGTCACCGACCTGATCCAGGCACTGACCCGCGCCGCACCCGCTGTCTGGCCCCGGCTGTTCCTGGTGACCAGGGGAGCACACGCCTTCCGCAACCCGACTCCACGTCCCACCGGCGGGTGCGTCTGGGGGCTTAGCCTCGTCGCGGGACTTGAGCTGCCCCAGAGCCGCTGCACTGTGATAGACCTCGACGGCGATCCCGACGCGGGCGAGGCCGACGCCGTGTACGCGCAGCTGTGGCGGCAGGACGGCGAACGGGAGTTCGCGTTGCGCGGGGGCGAGCCGTTCGTCCGTCGAGTCGTGCCCGTACCGCTCGACGCCCTCCACGCCCCGCTACCCGCCCGCGAGCTGTCCGCAACCACATCCTTCAGGCTCACCACGGCCACGCCCGGTTCGCTGGACAACCTCGCGTACGTGGCCTGCGCCCGGCGCACTCCCGGAGCCGGTGAGGTCCAGATCCGGGTCACCGCCACCGGCCTGAACTTTCTTGACGTCATGCTCGCCCTGGGCCAGGTGCCCACATTGGACTCTGCCCGGGAGCACCTGTTCGGAGCCGAGTGCAGCGGGGTGGTTACTGAGGTGGGCCAGGGAGTTGCCGGGCTTGCCATCGGTGACCCGGTGGTGGCGATGAGCAGTGCTCAGGGCCTCCTCGCCGGGCATGTCGTCCTCGACGCCGAACTGGTCGTCCCGCGGCCGGAGGCACTGACCGACGAGCAGGCGGCCGGCCTGCCGATCGCGTTCCTGACCGCGTCGATCGCACTGGACAAGCTCGCCAGGACCAGGCCGGGAGAGCGGGTGCTCATCCACTCCGCTGCGGGCGGCACCGGACTGGCCGCTGTCCAGATCGCCCGCATGCTCGGCGCCGAGGTACTGGCCACCGCGGGCACCGAGGAGAAGCGTGCGCTGCTGCGCGCGCTCGGAGTCCAGCACGTCTTCGACTCCCGGTCGACCGGATTCGCCGACGGCGTCCTCGCGGCCACCGACGGCCGTGGCGTCGACGTGGTGCTCGGCGCGTCGGGTGCCGGGATGGCCGCCCGGAGCCTGTCCTGTCTCGCCGCCTACGGCCGCTTCGTCGAGATCGGCAAGCGCGACCTGATGGGCGACCAGAAGCTGGGGCTACGGCCGTTCCTGCGTAATCTGGCCTACCTCAGCCTGGACCTGCGCCAGATGATCGTGGATCGGCCTGCCGAGGTCCGTACCGAGCTGGTACGCCTGCTTGACGCCTTCGCCGCTGGTGCGCTGCGACCGCTGCCATATCGGGTGTACGACGCGGGTCAGGCTACCGCCGCGTTCCGTCAGCTGGCCGGTGGAAAGAACCTCGGCAAGATCGTGATCGCGGCGAACCACGAGGACCTGCCCGTGACCAAGACGCGGCCAGCCGGCGAGGCGTTCCCGGGTACGTGGCTGATCACCGGTGGTCTCGGTGGCGTGGGTATGTCCATGGCCGAGTCGCTGGCGAACGGGGGGGCTCGGCATCTGGTCTTGGTCGGTCGGAGGGGCGTACCCGACGACCAGACCGCACAGCGCATCGACCGGCTGCGTGCCGGCGGGATCGAGGTCGTGGTCGACTCGGTGGACGTCACGTCAAGGGATCAGGTCAAGGCGTTGTTGGATCGGATCGCCGATCGGCTTCCACCGTTGCGGGGCGTCCTGCACTCGGTGATGGTCCTTGACGACGCCCTGCTGGCTGGCATGACCGAACAACGTCTGCAGCGAGTTCTGCGGCCGAAGATCCTCGGTGCCTGGCACCTGCACGAGCTGACCAGAGACCTACCGCTGGAAGCCTTTGTGCTTTTCTCCTCGGCCACATCCTTCGTCGGTAACGTCGGTCAGGCGAACTATGCCGCGGCCAACGCCTTTCTCGATCACTTCGCGGCAGCCCTGCGCGCCGAGGGCAGACCGGCTCTGGCGGTCAACTGGGGAGCGGTGTCCGACGCTGGCTACGTCGCCGGCAACGAAGAGGTCAGGCGGCTGGTCGCGGAGACCGGCATGGGTGAGTTCAGTGCCGAGCAGGCGTTCGAGGCGCTTCGTTCCCTACTCGGTGGCGCGCCGCCGCAGATGGCCGTGCTGCCGATGGACTGGGCCGCGTTCTTCCGCCACCACGGCCTCGAACCGGCACAGCGACCGCGGTACGCGGCAGTGGGGGCAACCACCGACGGTCGAGCCTCGGTGACGGTCACGGCGAGTTCCCTGCGTCAGCAGATTGAGGCGCTGACCGACGCGGAGCTGGAGGTTGCACTCACCGACCGGCTGCGCTCCCGGGTCATCAGTGTGCTCGGTGTACCGCCCGACGCGCTCGACGACACCATGCCGCTCATGGACTACCTGGACTCCCTGCTGGCGGTGGAGATCAGCTCCTGGATCCAGCGAGACGTGGGAGTCAAGGTCACGATCATGGAACTGATGAAGGGACCCAGCGTTCGGCAGCTGGTCGACCAGCTGGTCGACCAGCTCCGCCGACGCCGGGGCACCGAGACGGCAGCGGTGGTCGCATGATGAAGATCGCTAGCAAGTATGGCAAAGCGGACTTTACAGTCAAACTGCCCCGGGCGGGAATCACCCTGCGCGGGTGGCAGACCACCGGGACGGACGGGCCGGTGACCTTGTGCCTGCACGGCGTGCTGGACAACTGCGCCAGTTTCGACCCGCTGCGCGAGTGGACCCCTGGGCTCGGCCTCGTCGCGATCGACCTCCCCGGCCACGGCCTCTCGGACCCAATCTCCTCGCTCACCTGCTCCTACCTGGACTACGTAGCTGCGATCTTGGAGCTGCTGCACGAGCAGAGCTGGGACAACGTTCGCCTGATCGGCCACTCCATGGGGGCGGCGCTATCCACACTGATCGCTGGGCTGTTTCCGGATCTGGTCTCCCGGCTGGTGCTGATCGATGCGATCGGACCTATGTCGGCCACGCCCGCCGGGTTGGCGATGACGGCGGCGCGATATCTGCGCGCCTACCTGGCCGACCGGCCGCAAGCCGAGTACGCCTCGGTGGAACAGGCGGTGCTCGCCAGAGTGCAGCTGGCCGACATCGTGACCGATACTGCGGAGCGGCTCGTCGAACGCGATCTCATCGCGGTACCCGGCGGGTTCTCCTGGCGCACCGATCGCCGGCTGAAGTACCCGTCCGCGCCGTTGTTCAGCGAGGAGCAGGTCCTGGAGTTCATCCGGGCCATCCGCGCTCCCACGCTGCTGGTCAGCGCCACCCGGACCGCTCTCGTAGAGGACTTCTACGCCGGGCGAATCGCCGCCGTCCAGAATCTGCGGCATGTCAGGCTGCCAGGAAGCCATCACCTCCACATGGAGAACCCAAGACCCGTGTCGGCTGTGATCAGGCAGTTCCTCGAAGAGAACTGACCGCCGGCGGGGCGGAGCAAGGAGCTTCCCAATCGTGATGTCAAACCGCGGCAGTGCGGAGGGCGAAGCATGGTAGCGCTTCCCGTCACGGGTCATCGCCCACGAGACGATGACACGACGGCGGGCGAGGGCGAGCAGCGCCTGTTTGTGCGCCTTCCCCTGGCGGAGCTTGCGGTCGCAGTCCGCCTTCGAGGCCGGGCAGCATCGCAGGCTGACCAGGGCCGATCAGGTCTCGATCCGCTTAGCGCCCGTACGAATGGCCGCCGCTGCCTGGTATCCATCAACACGGCTCACCCATGACAGCCATACCCAGGACCCTTGGGCCCACCGATCTTACGAACGACCAGTCCAGACCCGAGAAGGAAGGTAGGAGACCTCATGATCCTCACGGACTATCGGGCCGGCCACGATCTCTGGCAGCACCGGGTCGCGCAAACTCCGGACAGGGTGTTCCTGCATCACGAGGGGCGACGCTGGACCTATGCAGACTTCGACGAAACCAAGCGGAAAGTCGCGGCAGGCCTTGCTGAGCTCGGCGTCGGGGTAGGAAGCCCCGTCCTCGTCGGCCTCAGCAACCGGCCGGAGGCGTTGTTCGTACACTTCGCCCTGATGCAGCTCGGCGCGATCGCGATACCCCTGCAGAGCGATCTGCGGTTCGAGGAGCTACGGCATCAGATCAACCACAGCATGGCCGAGCTGCTTATCGCGGACGGTGCTCTGGCCCGCACGGTCCTGCCCGAGCTGCACCACTGCCCAGCAGTGAAGCAGGTGGTAGCGGACGTCGCGGGCGAGCGTCACGGACTGGCGGTGTCCGAGCTGGCATGCCTGTTGCGGCACGACCCGCTGCCGGGCGGGCCGCCTGAGGCGTACACGGAGGACTCTCCCGCCCTCGTCCTCTACACCTCGGGAAGCAGCGGACGGCCCAAGGGAGTGGTGCTGCGCGCCGGCTCGTTCGCCAGCGTGGGCAGCGGCTTCGCGGAGCGGTTCGGGATTACCGCCTCCGACAATTTTTTCCTGCCACTGACGATGGCGCACGCCATCGGCGCCCTGGTTGCTCCAGCGGTGGCCGTGACGACGGGCGCCGCGATCACCGTAGTGGACAGATTCAGCCCGTCGACGTTCTGGCGACAGGTTGCCGAGGCTGGCGGCACGTGTTCGATCCTCTTCCCGGCGCACCTGAACCTCCTTCTGGGCGCGGAGGCCGACGCACCGGCACCCGGTGAGTCCCCGCTCCGGCTGGTGATCACCCATGCCTGGAGCGAGCGCTTTGCGCAACGGTTCGGTGTGGAGTTGGCGACGGTATGGGGAATGACCGAGACCGGAGCCATGGCGACCGGAAGCGAGCCCGGCGCGGCGCGCCATCGCCCAGCGGGTTTCGTGGGGCACCCGATGTCCGAGGTCGACGTCGGCGTCTTTGACGACCACGGCACCAGGCTCGGGACGGGCGAGATCGGGGAGATCCGGCTTCGGCACCGGCACGTCATGCTGGGGTATCTGCGCGATCCAGCAGCCACCGAGCAGGTCCTGGTCGACGGCTGGGTGTGCTCGGGAGACGAGGGCGCGGTCGACGATAGCGGTTCCGTCTACTTTCTCGGCCGCACCCGGAGCATGATCAAGCGATCTGGTGAGAACATCAGTCCGGACGAGGTGGTGGACGCCTTGATGTCGCACGCCGCTGTGGTGGAGGCGTTCGCGTTCGGAGTCCCCGACGAGGTTCGCACCGAGGAGGTGGCCGCGTTGGTCGTGGTTCGTCATCCGGTGTCGCCTGCGGAGATCCTGGGCACGGCGGCCGACCGGATCGTTGCCCGTAAGCTGCCCAGGTTCATGGTGATTACCGAGTCAGCGTTGCCTCGGCTCGGTAACGGCAAGCTTGACCGTGTCGCGATCGTCGAGGGCTTCAACCTGGACACGGCGTGGGACCGCTTGTCATCCGTCAGTTGCAGCAGTTCCTGACGCTCGGATGCCGTAAACAGAGGAGCCGGACGGCACACGCGTGTGCCGTCCTGGCCGGCTCGTCGGCGACCGGATGCCAATTGGTCCGATGACATGATCACCCGACGGCCGTCCGCCGCGTTCGGCGACAAGTCGGACGAGCCTGCGGAACTGGGCGGGCTGCAGTCAGCTGGGTGCGCAGGGTGGCGCCTCGGGCCACGGTGTGTCGGTAGCGTTGATGTCCGATCACCGAGCTGGCGGAGGTTCTTGTGGCGTGGCTGATGCTGGCGGCTGATGAGGCGGCGGTGTGTGAGGCCGTGGGGGTCAGGTCTTTCGTGCAGGCCCGTTCACTGGTGGCGAGCGGCGCACCGGTCGAGGTGAGCGGGGACCTGCGGTCCGGACGCGGGGCGGGCCGTCGTGCGGGGCGAGAGACCCGGTTGGGTGACGGCGTCGGTCGTCGCCGCGGGCGGTGCCAGCGGATACGTGGCCTCCACTACCAGCGTCCCCGATGGCACTGCACAGTTCTGTGAGTGCCCCCGGCACGGCACAAACCTGCGCGCCATCCCGCTGCCCGACGGCATCGGACGCCGCGATGTGACCCCCGTTTACCCCCCGAAAACCCCATCCAAGCGTTGACCATATGCGACCGGTATCGATCAGCGGGCGACGGCGTTTATGCAGCTCAGCGCCAAGGGCTGACCATCAATGACAAGCCCGGCGTCACAGCGGTCGACAAGCGTAGGCCGACGGTTCGATTCCGTCAGGCGGCTCGGTGAAGAAGCCCAGGTCAACGACCCGGGCTTCGCCGTTTCTCAAGGTCGATCACGCGGGCCAGCTCGTCGACGAGGAACCGCGGAATCGGCACCGACCGGCGCTGGTGGTTCGTCGGCGTTCCCTCCACCAGCTCGCCGCCAGCCTCCGCGAAGGCCACCGCGACGGTCACCCGCCACCGCAGCAGATCAACGGGGCCCGTAGCCGTGCCGGCCCGGCCCCGGCCTGCCGGCGACCTCCGGCCGGGCGTGAGCCTGACGGGCTCACCGGCCTGCGGCATGTGCAGCCATCGCGCTGAGGGGTGGTCAGCGTCTCCAGAAGAGGAGGTGAGTGACTCCGCTGGGGCTCGGCACCGACTCGAGGTGGAAGCGGTCGAGAAGATCCGTGTGGCTGTCCCACAGCCGTTCCCCTCGGCCGAGGTCGACGGGTGCGACGGCGATGTGCATCGTGTCGACCAGGTCGGCCTCGATGAACTCGCGGATGGTGGCGACCCCGCCACCGAGGCGCACGTCCCGGCCTGCGGCGGCCTGCTTCGCGCGTGCCAGCGCCTCGGCCGGACTGGCATTGAGGAAATGGAATGTGGTGTCAGCCAGGGTGAACGACGGGCGTTCGTAGTGGGTGAGGACGAAGACCGGCGTGTGGAACGGTGGATTGTCCCCCCACCATCCCTGCCACTCGTGGTTCTCCCAGGGGCCGCGCTGGGGGCCGAACTTGTTTCGACCCATGATCTCCGCGCCGATGTTGTGGTCGTAGTCGCGGGTCATGTAGTCGTCCAGCCCACGCGTGCCGCCGGGTTCGGTGCGGTACACGAAGCTGGCGGTAGCGGCACGCCAGGAGAACAGTGGGGTGGGGTCGGCGTGGCCGAAGGGCCGCTCCAGGCTTTGCCCCTCACCGGTACCGAACCCGTCACGCGACACGTTGAAGCACTGCACCCTCAACAACTGGGGCACGAATCCTCCTTGTAGCTGGTGAGCACCTTCCGGTGGCAAATTGCAACCGGTTGTACCGTACTACCATGTTGGGATGCCGCAACCAGTGGGGGCCGGTCGCCTGCCCGTGCCACAAGGGAGATCGGGGTGCCCGATCAATCTGACGGTCGAGCTGCTGGGCGACCGATGGAGCTTGGTCGTGCTACGGGACGTCATGTTCGGCGGTCACAGGCATTTCCGTGAACTACTCACGAACTCGATCGAGGGCATCGCCTCGAACATCCTCGCCAGCCGCCTGTCGAAGCTCGTGGATTCGGGCCTGCTCAGCCGCCACGGTGACTCGAGCCACAGACAGAAGATCGACTATCGCCTGACCGAGGCAGCGATCGAACTCGTTCCGGTCATGGCGCACCTCGGTGCCTGGGGATCTCGATGGCTCCCCACATCATCCGAGCTGTCGATCCGTGCCCAACTTCTTGTCGACGGCGGTCCTGAGATGTGGCAGAGCTTCATGGACGAACTCCGCTCCATGCACCTCGAAGGCCATCCGCAACCCGCCGACGGCGTCCTCGCCGAACTCACCCTGGCCTACGAGCGCACTGCGGCTGCCGCTGTACTGCCTCAGCCCTCATCCGGTCCTCAGGAGGGCGAGCGCTGACCATCCGCGACGGAAGGTGCCGAGAGGCGTGCCGCTGCTGGGGTGTGCGGCTGAGAGGTGACCGGGGTGGTGCGGTTACGAGCCGGTCAGCTGGTCGCGGCGACGGATGAGGTACGCCGTCTCGGCGGTGTTGCCGGCCAGGTCGATGGCCCGGTCGTACGCCGCCCGTGACTGCTCGCTGCGGCCCAGCCGGCGCAGCAGGTCGGCGCGGGTGGCGTGGAAGGCGTGGTAGCCCTCCAGGGGCAGACCGTCCACCTCCGCCAGGGCGACCTCCGGGCCGTCGAGTTCGGCGACCGCGATCGCCCGGTTGAGCCGCACGATCGGCGAGGGGTCGAGGCGGAGCAACTGGTTGTAGAGCGTGACGACCTGCGACCAGTCGGTGTCACGGACGTCCCGGGCGGCGGTGTGGACGGCGTTGATCGCGGCGAGGATCTGGTAACGCCCTGGCGCCTGGCCGGAGGCGAGGCGCTCGCGGACCAGGGCGTGGCCCTCGGCGATCAGCTGGCGGTCCCAGGCACCACGGTCCTGTTCGCCGAGGGTGACCAGTTCCCCGCTCGCCGACACCCGCGCGGCCCGGCGGGCCTCCGTCAGGAGCATCAGCGCCAGGAGTCCGGCGACCTCGCCGTCCGCCGGCAGCAGGGCACGGACCAGTCGGGTCAGCCGGATCGCCTCGGCGGTCAGGTCACCGCGGACCGCCTCCTTTCCGGGGGCCGAGGCCAGGTAGCCCTCGTTGAAGATCAGGTAGAGAACGGCGAGCACCCCGGTGACCCGGGCCGGGATGTCCGCCCGTAGCGGCACGCCGTAAGGGATCCTTGCCGCCTTGATCTTCGCCTTCGCGCGGGTGATCCGTTGGCCCATGGTGCTCTCCTGGACCAGGAACGCGTGGGCGATCTCGGGCACGGTGAGCCCGCCGACCATCCGCAGGGTCAGCGCGACCCGTATCTCCATGGCGAGAGCGGGGTGACAGCAGGTGAAGATGAGGCGGAGCCGATCGTCGTCGATGGCGCCGAGTGGCTCAGGAGGCCGACGTGCTGTGCCAGGTGCTGGTCATGGCCCGGCACCACGGCGTCGACCTGCACGCCGAGGTCGAACGGAAGTGGCTGAGGTGGAAGCCGGCCCCGAGCCGGTAGACCGGCTCCGGGCCGTGTCGGGCCGTGTCGGGCCGTGTCGGGCCGTGTCGGGCCGTGTCGGGCCGTGTCGGGCCGGGTCGGGCCGGAGGCCGTCGGGGACCGGGGCGGAAATCCGGTGCCGTACGCCAGGCCCGGCCGGGACAATGCCTCGTGCTCATCGATCACTGGCCCCTGGTGGGACTACGGGTACGGACCGCCCGGCTGGAACTTCGACTGCCCAACGAGGACGAACTGGCCGAGCTGGCAGCGGTCGCCGCTCGGGGCGTGCACGAGCCGGGTGTACGGCGCTTCCTGGTGTCGTGGACGGAGGGGGCGCCGGCTGAGCGGGCCCGAGCCCTGGTCCAGACCCACTGGCGTAACCGAGGCGACTGGACCCCGCAATCATGGTCGCTCGACCTGGTCGTCTTCGTCGAAGGGCGACCGGTGGGCGTCCAGGACGTCTGGGCGCGGGAGTTCCCGGTACGCCGTGAGGTGGCGACGGCTCGTGGCTCGGCCTGGCGTACCACGGTCGGGGAATCGGCACCGAGATGCGTGCCGCCGCGCTGCACCTGGCCGTCGCCGGTCTCGGGGCCACCCACGCGACCAGCGCCTCCTTCGTCGACAACGCCGCGCCGCTCGCCGTCTCCCGCAAGCTGGGCTACCAGCCGGACGGGATCACCCGGGACGTCCGGGACGGCGAGGTCCTCGTCTCCCAGCGGCTCCGCCTGACCCGGGAGATATGGGACCGGACGGACCGACCGGCGGTCACCATCAGCGGCCTGGAGCCCTGCCTGGACCTGTTCGGCATCGGCTGAGACGACCACCCATGCCCCGGCGCTGGCGAAGCGACCGCTCAGGTGGCGCGGGCGACCACCACGAATTCGCCGTCCCCCGCCCCGACGGGCTCATTCCGGCACCCGCCACGAACCCGCTCGACGACGAACCCGCGTGCCCGCAGGGAGGCGCGGAGCCGGGCCTCGGTCCGGAACCGCAGGGTGGCCGAGCTGAGCAGTTCCGGGCGGGTGTCCGCGGGCGGTGCATCGGCTGGTGGCGGGAAGAGGTAGTGGTGGGTGAGGGTGACCAGGTCATCGCGGATCGCGGTGACCTCGGTCCATGCCTCGACCGTGCGGCCGTCCGGCAGGCGTGGATGACGTCGTGAGTCGACCGGGTTCCACCGTTCCCAGCGCCGGTCGGCCGGGTCGCGCGAGTCGAAGACCAGCCGCCCGCTCGGTACGAGCGCCCGGTGGAGGTCGGTGAGGACGGCGTCCCACTCCTCGTCGGTGACGAAGAACTGGGCGACGTGGCTGGTCATCAACGCTATGTCGAAGGACCGGTCGGGCAGGACGGTGGCGGTGCCCTCGATCCAGGTCACCCGGTCCGCACCCGTTTGGCGCGGGCGGCGTCCAGCGAGGTGCGGGCCGGATCGACGCCGGTGACCTGGTGCCCGGCGGCGGCCAGGGCCAGGGTGAGCCGCCCGGTGCCGCAGCCCAGGTCGAGGACACGAACCTGCGGCCGCACACCGCCGGGGATACGGGCCTGGGGCGGCACGTCGCCGAGGACACGGGCCTGCGCTGTCTCGTCGACCACGGTGAGGAAGAAGTCGTCGTCCGGCCCCCATGGGCACTCGGCGTCGTGACCGGGACGAGCCTGGGATCCTCGAACTCCCCGTGTCGCATCACGACCCCCGATCAGGTCAGGAGATCGTGGTGGGAAGTGGCCCAGGCGGGCTGGAAGCCACCACGATCGCGATTACTTCTCGGCGACGAAGACGCCCCGCCCCGGCCGCCCGATCAGAATTCCCCGCCCGCGCAGGGTGGCCACAGCGCGGTGGATCGTCGAGTGCGACAGGTCGTAGTGGGCTGAGAGCTCCCGGGTGGACGGCAGTTGCGAGCCGGACTGGAACTCGCCGTTCTCGATCCGACGAAGGATGTCGGCGAGCAGCTCGTCCATGGTGGGTGGAATCGGCACGTCGAGGCCCCTTGAGGTCGGTTGGCACCACCAGTATCGATCACCGTTTCGTGACGGAGCAACCACAAGGAGCAAGGGGGTGAGGAGGGCGACAAAAGAAGAGGGAAGCCAGGAGGGAAGCGTTGACGGAGATTGTAGCTCTGAGTAGAGTTGTCGTCGCGATGCGACACCGGCGGTCGGTTGGCACCTCTTGTACGGACTGTCATCAGCGAACTCCACGTAGCTGCCCTGTTCGGGGTGGTCGTCACTTCCCCCGGCCGACCGCCCGCTCCCCCGGGATCGGGGCGGCCCTGTCGTCGCGCGCGGCTCGACGCCGTGCACGGCAGGGCGGGGTGTCCCGTCCGGACCCGAACCAGCAGGGGCACCCCCAAAAACCGCTCACCCCGGACCGCATCCGGGACCATCGCTTCACCACCCGCCGCCGGGGACTCGACCCCGACGAGATCGCCGCCTTCCTCGCCCGGGTCGCCGACGAACTCGCCGTCGCCCGGACCGCCCTGACCGACGCCCGAGCGCTCACCCAGGTCACCGGGTGCGTGGACGCCGGTGAGGTGACCGTCTCCCAGGAGGACGCCCAGGGCGTACGGCACCGGGTGTTCTGCGACCGGCTGCTGCCCGGCGGCGGCCGGTGCGCGCTGCCCACCGAGCACAGCGTGCCCTGCACCGCCCGGCGGCGGCGGCCGAATCCGGACCGGTTCCGCTGAAGCGCCCGCGTCGCCCGGTCCGGATTCGGCCGGGCGTCGCCCGCATCGCCCGGTCCGGCCGGTGGTCAGAGCGCCGCTGCGTACATCTGCTCGAAGCTGTTCCGGTACTGCTGGTAGACCGAGCGGATGTTGGTCCGCACCATCGCCTCGTCGTTGCGACGCAACGAGGTCTGGTTGAAGTTGGGGCTGCCGGTCAGCACCCAGCGGGCGTCGGTGTCCCCATCGACGTTCCCCTCGACCAGCAGGTACTTCGAGTGGATCCGGCCGGGCAGGACGTTGGCCGAGTCCAGTTCGCGCAGGGCGATGTTGGGGTGCGCGGAGAGCACGGTGCGCACCTCGTCGGCCATGAGACCGTGCACGATGCGGACCTGGCAGCCCTGTCCGGCCAACTCCACCAGCCGCTGCGCGATCGGCAGGCGGTAGGTGTCCCACTCCGACATGCCGATCCGGATGGTGGCCGCCGTCGTGCAGCCCACCTTGGCCAGGTGGTCGATTACCGGGTCGCCCTCGACGCGAGGGAAGAAGTAGGCGGTCACCGAGCCACCCGGCATCCCGGTGGTCACCGTGTCGTCGTGGTGGTCGGCGTGCTGCTCGGCGGCCAGTTCCCCGAAGTAGCGGTCGTACGCCGCGTAGAGGCGGCGATTCTCGACGAAGGTGACCGCGTTGTTCCAGTACGTGCGCGAGTTCAGGTCGGTGAAGTTGGCCGACGACTGGAGCACCACGTCGGACCGGCCGCCGGTCTCGGAGAAGAGGTAGAACTTGTTGTGGTTCCCCTTGGTGCCGAGGCAGGAGGCGGTGTTCCCCTCCGGCGAGAGCCGGGAGCAGACGTGCAGGAACGAGGGCGCCGAGCGGTCGGTGCCGAACTCGGCGCGCAGTGCCTCGACCGCCGGGTTGGGAACCTGCCAGCCGTCCAGCACGAGTTGGACGTGAACACCGCGCTGGTGGGCGGCGACCAGTTCGGTGGCGAAGTCGAGCCCCGCCTCGCCGGAGACGACGAAGTGGGCGATGCGGATCCGGGAGCCGGCGGGTGCCTGCTTCACCAGGTTGCACACCTGGCGTACGACGGCGGTCGGATCCCCGGCAGCCGGGTTGTTGAAGACCGCGCCGGTTCGCACCGGTACGACGGCGGCGTCCCGGCACGGGCTGGTGCCGTCGGCGGCGGTGGCGGTGGCCGCTGGCATCGTCACCGCGGCCACCGCCGCGAGGAGTGTGGGCGCCAGCACTGAGGTGGCACGCATGGTGTTCCTTCCGGATTCGTCGATCGGGTCCTGACGCACCTGGCCGGCGGTGAACAAACCGCAGGTTAGAGGCGTAAGAGCCCAGCGAAACCCGGCCAGGGGTACGGCCATTGGCGTGCAGGTGAAAGATCAGGTAACAGCGGGTGGGACCGGCGTCGGCTGGACCGGCCAGGCGTACATCGTCCTGGCGTAGTCGGGGCCGTAGTGGCGCTTCAGGGCGGCCAGCTCCATGTCGGGGGCCTCGACCGCCTTGACGATCCGGGGTCGGGACGGCAGCGCGTCCGGCTGCCAGGTCTCCGGTCGCCACAGTTCCGAACGGAGAAACGCCTTGGCGCAGTGGTAGAAGACCTGCTCGACCTCCACCACGATGGCGAGCTGCGGACGGTGCCCCTGCACCACCATCCGGTCGAAGTACGGCGCGTCCCGGACCAGGGTCGCCCGACCGTTGATCCGGAGCGTGTCCGACCGGCCCGGAACCAGGAAGACCAGCCCGACGTGCGGGTTCTCCAGGATGTTGTGGAAGCCGTCGGCCCGCCGGTTGCCGGGACGCTCCGGGACGACGATGGTCCGGTCGTCCAGCACCAGTGTGAAGCCCGGCGGGTCGCCCTTCGGTGAGACGTTGCAGGAGCCGTCCGAGCCGGAGGTGGCGATCAGGCAGAACGGCGAGGCGGCCAGCCACTGCCGGTCGAGTTCGTGCAGGACGCGGCGCTCCTTGGCGACCGCACGGGCGTTCGGCTCACCGAGCAGCTCACGCAGCTCCTCCGGCGCGGTGATCTCCGTCGTCACGTTGTCCTCCCCCGTGCGTTGACCCCGGTGACAGCACCCGCGCCGAGGCAGGCGCCGCCAGCGTACGCCGGGCGGACCACGGCGAGGTTTGTCCACCAGAGGCGGGGGTACCGCCCCACGCAGCGGGCCGCGCGTCCACGACCCAGAAGACCCCGGGAGGTCGGAGATGGAGAGCCGACTCAAGGTGCTCGGGCACCCTGTGCACCCGATGCTGGTGATGTTCCCCTTCGGCCTGCTGGTGACCGCGGTCTTCTTCGACGTCGTCGACACGCTCGGCGGATCGGCCGTCTTCGGGGAGATCGCGTACTGGAACATCACCGTCGGGCTGGTCATGGGCCTGCTCGCCGCGATCGCCGGCACCTTCGATCTGCTCGCCATACCGGCCGGCACCCGGGCCAAGCGGGTGGCACTCACCCACGCGGCCGCCAACCTCGCGGTGATCCTGCTCTTCGCCGCCGTCTGGGCGGTGCGTTTCAACGCGGAATCGCGGGCGGCCGGCGGCGCGCTCATCGCCATCGAGGTGGTCGCCCTGGCCATCCTCGGCGTCAGCGGCTGGCTCGGCGGTGAACTGGTCGACCGGCTCGGCGTCGGGGTCGA
This sequence comes from Micromonospora inyonensis, assembly GCF_900091415.1. Taxonomy (NCBI): domain Bacteria; kingdom Bacillati; phylum Actinomycetota; class Actinomycetes; order Micromonosporales; family Micromonosporaceae; genus Micromonospora; species Micromonospora inyonensis. The sequence goes on from NZ_FMHU01000001.1 coordinate 1,993,035, forward strand.
CCCGGAGGCCGGCCTGGACGCTTCCAGCTCACTGCGGCCGCCGGCAACCACCACACGGATCGGGGAGATGCGGTGAGCGAGCAGAGCGGCGGTTCCGGACGGGGCTGGCGTGGCCGGTCGGCGGGCTGGGACCCGATGGGTGAGTTGCAGGCACTCCGCGCCGAGCTGGCCCGCCTGGTCGGTGGCCCCTCCGGGCCGCCGGAGGTGGAGCTGACCGAGACCGCCGAGGGGTGGGAGGTGGTCGTCCGGCTGCCGGGCGTGGCACCCGAGGAGGTCGCCGTCGAACTCGACGACCGGGAACTCTGCGTACGGGCGCGCTCGGAGGCCGAGGTCAACGCCGACCACGGCATCCCCGGCGGCCTGGAGACCCGGGGCTTCGAGTACCGCGTGGACCTGCCCGCCCGGGTGGACCCGGAGGCGATCGACGCCGTCATGGACCACGGGCTGCTCCGGGTCCGGCTGCCCCGGGCGACCCGCCCCGCGCCGCGCACCATCACCGTCGGACCGCCGGCCCCGGTGTCCGCCCCGCCCCGTCCGGCACCGGCTGCGCCGCCCCACGCCACGCCGGCACGCGCCGCCGACGGCCGCCCCGAGCGGGGTGCGCCCCCCGTCGACCCGGCCGCGGACCGGGAGATGCACCACCCGGACGTCGGCACCGGCTCCGGCCCACCCGACCCCGACCGACCCGGCCCGTCCGAGGGCACGGGCGAGATCGACCGGCCGTAGCGAATGGTCGAACCGTCCCTGCTCGGCCCGGTCGCCGGGCACGTGCCGGACGTCGCCCGGATCGCCGTGCTGCGCGCCAACGCGCTCGGCGACTTCATCTTCGTCCTGCCGGCGCTGGACGCGCTGCGGGCCGCGTACCCGGAGGCGGAGCTGGTGCTGCTCGGCGCGCCGTGGCACGCGAAGCTGTTCCGCGACCGGCCCGGCCCGGTGGACCGGGTACTGGTGGTTCCGCCGGCACCGGGCATCCGGGGCCGCGACCCGGGCGAGCCCGAGTCCTGCCTGGACGACTTCCTCGCCGCCGCCCGCGCCGAGCGCTTCGACCTGGCCCTGCAGGTGCACGGGGGCGGCGCGAACTCGAACCCGATCGTCGCCGGCCTCGGCGCGCGGGTCACCGCCGGGCTGCGCGCCGAGGACGCGCCACCGCTGGACCGCTGGATCCGGTACGTCTACTACCAGCACGAGGTGATCCGCTATCTGGAGGTGGCCGCGCTGGTCGGAGCCCCGGCCACCACCGTCCTCCCGAGTCTCGCGGTGACCGACACCGACCGGGCCGAGGCGCGGTCGGTGCTCGGCGAACCGGCCCGGCCCCGGGTGGCACTGCATCCGGGTGCGACCGACACCCGCCGCCGCTGGCCGGCGGAGCGGTTCGCCGAGGTGGCCCGGGAACTGGTCACCGACGGGTACGAGGTGCTGGTCACCGGCACCCCCGCCGAGCAGGAGGTGGTCGACCGGGTGGTCGCGGCGGCGGGGGTGCCGGTGCGCCCCCAGGTCGGCACGCTCAGCCTCGGCGCGCTGGCCGCCTGCTACGCCGACTGCGCCCTGGTGGTGTCGAACGACACCGGCCCGCTACACCTGGCGGCGGCGGTCGGTGCGCCGACGGTCGGCGTCTACTGGGTCGGCAATCTGATTAACACCGGGCACCCGCTGCGCCACCGGCACCGGCCGATCATGTCCTGGACGGTGCACTGCCCCGTCTGCGGCGTCGACTGCACCCCCGGGGTGTATCCGGCGCGGCCGGGCGACGGCGAGTGCCCGCACCGCGACTCGTTCGTCACGGACGTGCCGACGGTGGAGGTCGTCGAGGCGGCCCGCGAACTGCTCGCCACCAGCCGTTAGACGACGGGGTTGGGGTTGGGGTTGGGGTTGGGGTTGGGGTTGGGGTCCCCTGTTACCGCTTTTTGTCGAGGAGGGGGCCCCTGCAAACACCTCAGCGGGCAGGGCGCACGGCACCGGGATGCGCACCGGCACCGGCGTGGGTGTCGGCGGCACCGGGATGGGCTTCGGCGGAACGGGTAGGGGCGTCGGCGTCGGCGAGGACGAGTTCCCAGGCCTCCACGTCGCGCTCGGTGACCGTGGTCGGCGACTCCAGGTGGTACGCCCCGCTGGGCAGGATGCCGGCGCCGCCGTACCGGGCCAGCACGGCGAGCTGGGCCGCCACGTCTTCGCCCTGGTGCCCCTCGGGTAGCCGACGCCAGAAGTCGAAGCCACCCGCCTCGACCAGCCGGACCCGGTCGTAGAGCACGCAGCCTCCGATCCAGGAGACCTTGTACGCCCGCCAGGCCCCGGCCGGCAGCGTGAGGCGTCCGGTCACGTGCAGCAGGTTCGCCGCCGAGTGGATGGTCGCGCGCTGCCATTCGAGGGTGCCGGGACGTACCGTCTCCGGGACGGGAGGACCGCTCCACTCCTCGTAGTGCCGGTGGGTCTGCGGCCGGACGTCGTCGAGGTACGACAGACCGTGTACGGCGTTGCCGACGAACCCGCAGTCCAGCTCGGTGATTGCGGTGACCAGCCGGTGCAGGGTCCCCGGTTCGAGCCAGACGTCGTCGTCGAGGCAGAGCACGTACCGGGCCGTCGACCGGTCCAGCAGGTACGCCCGGTGCTCGGCCAGGCCGCGCCGGGGCAGCCGTCGGGTGAGCAGCACGGGATGTCCCCGGTGGCGCAATACCCGGGCCATGGTGGCGACCGCCGGGTGCCGGAAGGCCGGCGCGCCGTCGGACTGGTCGCTGACCGCCACCCCGAAACCGGGTACGCCCTCCTGGGCGGCCAGCCCGGAGAGGGTGACCGCGAGTTCGGCCGCCCTGTTCCGGGTGGGGATCAGCACGTCCAGGGTGCGCTCGCGGCGGAAGTCGTCCGGCGAGCCGCGGTCGAGCGGCCGGTCCACGACGTCCGGCGGGCCGACGGCATCCGACCGCTCCACGGCACCGGGTGGGGCCTCGACGTGCGGCTGGTGCACGGCACCGGGTGGGGCCTCGACGTGCGGCTGGTTCACGACGTCCGGCCGGTGAGGAAGGGACCCCGGTTCCCCTTGCCGTGGCCGTTGCCGTTCGGATGTCCGTTGTCGTGATGGTGTCCGTTGCCGTTCGGATGACCCTGACCGTGGCCGGGGCCGTGCCCGTGGGCGTCGGGGCCGTGCGCGTCGTCGGGACCGTGGCCGGGGACGGGGACGTCGTTGTTGGCAGGCGGTGCCCCGCCGACCTGCTGCGCGCGGATCCGCTCGATGATCGCCGACGTGGAGCGGTCCGGGACGTAGCCGAGGGTGCGGACCTCTCCGCCGAGCCGGCGGACCAGGGGGGCCTCGGGCACCATCTCGGGCGGGTAGTCGCCGCCCTTGACGTACACGTCGGGACGGATGGTCTCGATCAGCGTGGCCGGGGAGTCCTCCTCGAAGACCACCACGTGGTCGACGCAGGCCAGTGCGGCGAGCAGGGCGACCCGGTCCTCGACCGGGTTCACCGGCCGGTCCGGGCCCTTGAGCCGGCGGACGCTGTCGTCCGAGTTGACCGCCACGACGAGCAGGTCGGCCAGCTCCGCTGCCTGTTCCAGGTAGCGCACGTGCCCCGGGTGCAGCACGTCGAAGCAGCCGTTGGTGAAAACCACCGACCGGTCGGCGACCCGGTGCGCGGCAAGGATCGCGGCCAGGTCCTCCGGGCCGACCACCACTGGTCGGCCGCCGACGTCGGTCGTGACGCCGAGCGCGGCGAGCAGATCCTGTCGGCGGCAGACACAGGTGCCGGTGTCCGAGACGGTGATGGTCGCGGCGAGCTGCGCCAGGTGGGCGGCGGTGGACAGTGGGGCCTCGGCGGCGAGGGCCAGCGTCATGGCGGCCAGGTAGGCGTCCCCGGCTCCGACCGCATGGCTGGCCGGCACGGGGGTGGCGTGGCTGCGCCGGGGCGAGCCCTCCGCGCCGCCCACCACGGCACCCTCGGTGTCCAGGGTCACCGCCACCACGTCCGCCCCGGTGTGCGCGCGCAGATCGGCCAGGCGGGACTCGGCGAGTCGCGCCCGGTCCGTGCCGGTGCCGTCGGCGGAGACGGTCACGCCGGTGCCGGTGATGCTGAAACCGTCCCCGCTCAGCGCCACCCGCTCCTCGCCGGGAGTCGGCTCCCCGGTGGGTCCGGTGGGCGGCACGTTGGTCCCGGGGGCCGTCACCCCGTCCGGTTCGGTGGGTCGCGGGCTGCCGGGGATGGTGGGCGTCCGGCTGAGCCGTCCTTCGCCCGGGGCGGTGCCGACGACGAGTTCGGAGGGACCGTCCGGCGGGTCCGCGTGGTCGAGGTGCAGGACGTCGACGCCGGCGGCCCGGGTGGCGGCACCGGAGGCGCGGGCGAGCAGCCGGGTAGCTTCGGCGAAGCTCGGCGTCACCACGGTCGGGGCGAGCCCGCGCCAGTCGGCGAGGTCGTGTGCGTCCAGGGCGACGGTGGCGAAGCGGTGCCGGTTGGCGACCAGCCAGGCCCGGATCGGCGCGGACAGCGCACCGAGCCCGTAGTCGCAGACCACCAGGGTCGGCGGAGCTCCGGCCGAGGCGGCGCGCAGCTCCTCGACCGCGCACCCCACGGCGGTCAGCAGCCGGGTTACCCCGTCGTCGGTGAGCAGGTCGTCCGGGTCGCCGGAGTCCTCCCGTAGCAGGATCTGGTTGCCGGCCAGCATCCGGCGCTTGACCGGGGTGGGCCGGCCGGGCTGGTTGACCGTCCGGTCCCAGACGCCCGCCCGGTCCAGGCAGTCGTGCAGCTCGTCCCCGGCGACGTCCGCGCCGACCGGGGCGACCAGCGCGGCGAGGCCACCCAGGGCGGTCAGGTTCACGGCGGTGTTCGCCGCTCCGCCCGCTGCGGAGATCCGCCGCCGCAGGGTGAGCACCGGGGCGGGAGCCTCCCGGCAGAGCCGGTCGGAGTCGGCGAATCGCCACTCGTCGAGCATCGCGTCGCCGATGACCAGGACGGGTCGTCCCCGCCAGCTTTCCACGACGGTGGCGAGCCGGCGCTGTTCCGCTGCTGCTCCTGCCATGCCCTGCCGGATCCCCTCGCCTCGGCGGGTCAAACCCGCATCCGACGGGGCGACCCGGGTGACGCGTTCTGTCCCTCCCACCCCCGGGAACACCACCAGCGAGCACGGAGAACGCGCTGGTGCTGCCGGGGGCGTGGCGAACCCGACTTCCTGCGGGCCGACCCGGACGCGGCGCGGGAGTGCGTGGCCGACGGCGGCATCGTCAGCAGCCGGAAGCCGGAAGCAGGACGACCCGCCGGCCCTCTCGCGACGATCGTCGAGGAGTTCGCCCGCTGGGGGCGACGGGGAGGGCCGTGCCCGTCAGGCCGGGGCGCGGTCGGCGGCGGCCGCCCAGGCCGCGTCCTCGGCCTGTTTGCGGGCCAGTCCGTTGCGACCGTCGTAGCGGACGAAGGTGGGCAGCAGTGCGGCGAGCGCGACGGTGCCGACCACGCAGAGGACGCCGCCGGAGACGATCGAGCCGTTGACTCCCACCCAGCGGGCGGCCAGGCCGGAGCGCAGCTGACCGAGGAGCGGGCCGGTCGAGTAGGAGAGCATCTCGATGCCGGCGAGCCGGCCGCGCAGGTGGTCGGGGATGGTCTGGTTCCAGATGATCATGCGGAACAGGCCGGAGACCATGTCCGCCGCACCGGCCAGGGCCAGGAAGAACAGCGCCAGCCAGAGCGAGTTGACCAGCCCGACGCCGATGATGGCCAGTCCCCAGGCCCCGGCGGCCAGCACCACCATCAGCCCGTGCCGGTGCACGCGGGCGGTCCAACCGGAGCCGACGGTGGCGACCATCGAGCCGACGGCCGGAGCGGCGTAGAGCAGGCCCAGCACCGACGGCCCGCCCAGCTTCTCGGCCATGAACGGGTAGAGCGCCTGCGGCATGCCGAAGAACATCGCGTTGATGTCGACCAGGTAGGTGCCGAGCAGTTCGGGGCGGCTGCGGGCGTACCGCAGGCCGGTGGCCACCGAACGCAGCGACGGCCGGTCGGCGGCCGGGGGCGGCGGCACCGCCCGGACCATCGCCAGGCAGACCAGCGAGACCGCGAAGGTGGCCAGGTCGAAGGCGTACACCCAGGCCAGGTCGACGCTGGCGATCAGCACCCCGGCGATGCCCGGCCCGCCGAGCTGGGCGAGCTGCATCCGTAGCGAGTTCAACGCACTGGCCGCCGGGATCTGGTCCGGCGCGACGATGCGCGGGGTGAGCCCCTCCATGGCGGGTCGTTGCAGCCCGTCCAGCGCCGCGGTCAGCGCGGCCACCAGGTAGAGCAACCAGAGCTGGGGCTTGTCGCCGAGGGAGTTGACGAGCAGCACCCCGCAGAGCAGGGTGAACCCGACCTCGCCGCCGAGCACCAGCAGGCGACGGTCCAGGTAGTCGGCGAGCGCGCCGCCGACGAAGGCCATCACCAGCAGGGGTACGAGCTCACAGACGCCGATCAGCCCGACCAGGAGGGGATCCCCGGTGAGCTGGTAGACCTGGTACGGCAGCGTGACGTAGGTGATGAAGGACCCGAAGCTGGACACGCCTGCTGCGGTGAAGACCAGCCGGTAGTCCCGTGAGGTCCGCAACGGCGTCACGTCCAGCGCCGTACGACGGAGCAGGCGGATCAGCACGTGCCGGATGCTCGTCGGTCCGGTGCGTCCCTGTCCAGGGGTTTTCGGGTGGGTGAGGGCAACCTAACCATCGCCCGCACCTGTCGGTACGTCTGATCGTCCGACCGGCTCGTCCTCGGGTGCCCCGTGCGGGGCTACTTGAGGATGAGCCGGTCGGTCTGCTCGAAGACGGCGAGGTCGGCCAGGGTCTCGGTGACCGAGGGGGAGAGCGGGGCGGGGAAGGCGCCCGGGTGGAAGAACCCGGCGTCGGTGGTCTCGTCGGTGACCCGCAGCAGCTCACCGTCCCACTCGTCGACCCGGAACGCGGCGGTCAAGACCTGGTACGTGTGGCCGTACATGTTGGTGTGGATGCGGTCCGGGCCGGTGTAGAGGGCGAAAGCGCTGACCCGCAGCGCCCGTAGACCGGTCTCCTCGCGGACCTCGCGCACGGCGCAGTCGGCGATCGACTCGCCCAGCTCCATCGCGCCGGCCGGCATCGACCAGTGACCGTTGTCCGAGCGCTGGATCAGCAGCACCCGCCCGCGCTGGTCCCGCAGCACGGCGCGCGCCCCCACGAACATCAGGGTGCGGTCACCGGCCAGCGCGCGTAGCTGCCCGACGTACGACTCGGCCCAGGAAACGCTCACCGGGCCAATCTACGGGGGTTCCCAACGTGACACGCGCGACACTAGTTTCCTACCCATGCGTAGCACGATGATGGACGCTCCGCTCCAGGTCTCCCGGATCCTCGAGCACGGCGCCACCGTGCACGGCTCGGCCGAGGTGGTCACCTGGACGGGCGCGGAGCCCCGCCGCACGACGTACGCCGAGGTGGCCCGGACGGCGGCCCGGCTCGCCCACGCGCTGCGCGACGAGTGCGGGGTGACCGGCGACGAGCGGGTCGCCACCTTCATGTGGAACAACACCGAGCACCTGGTGGCGTACTTCGCGGTGCCCAGCATGGGCGCGGTGTTGCACACCCTGAACATCCGGCTCTTCCCGGAGCAGCTCGCCTACATCGCCAACCACGCCGAGGACCGGGTGGTGCTGGTCGACGGCACGCTGATCCCGCTGCTGTCCCGGGTGATCGGCGAGATGGTCACCGTGCGGCACGTGGTGGTGGTCGGCGGTGGTGACCCGGCACCGCTGCTGGCGGCGGCCGGCGACCGGATCGCCGTACACCACTGGGACGCGCTGCTGGCCGACCGCCCGGCGGTCTACGACTGGCCGGAGTCCGACGAACGCGACGCGGCGGCGCTCTGCTACACCTCCGGGACCACCGGCCACCCGAAGGGGGTGGCCTACTCGCACCGTTCGATCTACCTGCACTCGCTCCAGATCTGCATGCCGGAGGCGTTCGGGCTGGACGCGACCAGCCGGGAGCTGGTCATCGTGCCGATGTTCCACGCGATGGCCTGGGGGCTGCCCTACGCGGCGTTCACGTCCGGCGCGTCCCTGCTCATGCCGGACCGGTTCCTCCAGGCCGCGCCGATCGCCGAGATGATCGCCGCGGAACGGCCGACGATGGCCGCCGCGGTGCCGACCATCTGGACCGACCTGCTGGCCTACCTGGACACCCACGACGTCGACGTCTCCGGACTGCGGGAGGTCGTGGTCGGCGGCTCGGCCTGCCCGCCGGCCCTGATGCACGCCTTCGGCGAGCGGCACGGCGTCGAGGTGATCCACGCCTGGGGGATGACCGAGACGTCACCGCTCGGTTCGGTGGCCCGCCCACCGGCCGGGGTGGCCGGCGAGGACGCCTGGCGCTACCGCTACACGCAGGGGCGGGTGCACGCCGGGGTGGCCGCCCGGATCGTGGGGCCGGACGGCGAGGTGCTGCCCGCCGACGGCACCTCGGTCGGTGAGCTGGAGGTGCAGGGTCCCTGCGTGACCGCCTGTTACCTCGGTGACGAGACCCCGGACGGGGAGAAGTTCCGCGACGGATGGTTGCGCACCGGCGACGTCGGTACGCTCTCGGCGGACGGCTACATCACGCTGACCGACCGGTCCAAGGACGTGATCAAGTCCGGCGGCGAGTGGATCTCGTCGGTGGAGCTGGAGAACGTCCTGATGGCCCATCCGGCGGTGCTCGAGGCGTGTGTGGTCGGCGTGCCGGACGAGCGCTGGCACGAGCGACCGCTCGCCACGGTGGTGCTCCGCGAGGGGGCCTCGGCCGCGCCGGAAGAGCTGCGCGAGTTCCTCGCCGGGTCGGTGGCGCGGTGGCAGTTGCCGGAGCGTTGGGCGTTCATCGAGGCGGTGCCGAAGACCAGCGTCGGCAAGTTCGACAAGAAGGTGGTCCGCGCCCGGTACGCCGACGGCGCGCTCGCCGTGCACACCGTCACGGTGGTGTAACGGTCTCGCGTGCCACGGCGCATGTAGAGGTAGGGCGAGACTCCTGCTCCCCTCCCCAGGGGCGGCCCCGGCGTTCGCACCGCGCCGGGGCCGCCCGCTCACACGGGTCGTGCCCGCCACTGCATTGTCGCGAAACTTCTTCACGTTCTCCGGCGGTCGGTGGAGTCGTCCCCCGGTCGGCGGAAGCTCCGCCGAATCGCCGCTCAGGCCGCGCTGGTGCTGATCAGCACCTTGCCGACCACCGAGTCCTCCACCACGCGGTGCGCTGCGGCCGTGGCGTCGAGCGGGTAGTGGTGCAGCGGCAGCCCGGCCTCCTGACCCACCCCGACGTGCCCCTGGGCGACCGCCGCCGTCACGTCCGCGATCGCCTGCTCCTTGGCTGGCCAGGGCGTGGTGTAGACGAGGACGAACTGCCAGCGGGCGTTCGGCAGCATCAGCGCCCGGACCGGCAGGGTCACCTCGTCGCCGCCGTCGTCGGCGTAGACGCTGACCACCGCGCCGGTCCGCAGGATCCGTACGTCAGCGGCGGCGTTCCGGGCGGCGGACACCTCCACGACCACGTCTACCCCGTCGGGCGAGATCCGGCGGACCTCCTCGGCCACGTCCTGCTCCCGGTAGTTGATCACATGGTCGGCACCGGCCGCCGCCGCGAGGAGCGCCTTCTCCGGGCCGCTGACCGTGGCGATCACCGTGGCGTCCGCCCAGCGGGCGAGCTGCACCGCCGCGTTCCCCACCGCCCCGGCCCCACCCTGCACCAGCACCACCCGGTCGGTCAGCGCCCCGGCGTGCAGCCGCTGCGGCGTCGTCTCCCCGGCGGTCAGGCAGCGGTGCGCGGTGAGGAACGGGATGCCGAGGCAGGCCCCCAGGTCGAAGGACGCGTCGCCGAGCGGCACCGCCTGCCGGGCCGGCACCACCGTGTACTCGGCGGCGGTGCCCCACCGACGCTGCCAGGACGCCTCCCACACCCAGACCCGCTCGCCGATCAGGTGCCGGTCCAGCCCGTTGCCGACCGCCTCGATCACCCCCGCGCCGTCCTGGCCCGGGGTCTGCCCGCCGTCGGGCACCGCCCAGTTGCGGCGGCCCTTCCAGTCGGTCGGGTTCACCCCGGCGACCGCGAGCCGCACCAGCACCTCCCCGGGACCGGGTTCCGGCACCGGCCGGTCGACCACCTGGAGCACCGAGGGGTCACCGTTGCGCTCGTACACGATCGCCTTCATCCCGTCCTCTCCTCCCGGTCGCGCTGCCGTACCCGGCAGTGCCCCGATCATGCCGGCTTCGGCGGCCCGCCGAGGCCCCGCCGGGGATCGCGCCGGGGCCCGCCGGCCGACGGTGGATCGCGTCGGGGCCGGCCGGCCGCAGGTCGCGTCGGGGTCGCCGGGTTACCGCAGCGCGCGGGGTGGATCAGCCGGCGACGACCTCCGGCGTGAGCGCGTCGATCGACGGGAGCACCACGGCAGCCAGCCGCTCGGCCTCCGGGTCCAGCGGGTACGCCGCGTGCGGCACCGCCACCACCCGCATCCCCGCCGCAGCGGCGGAGCGCACCCCGTTGGAGGAGTCCTCCACCGCCACGCAACGGGCCGGTTCCACGCCGAGGCGCGCGGCCACCGCCAGGTAGACGTCCGGAGCGGGCTTGCCGTGCGCGGTCTCCTCGGTGGAGAGGGTCGCGCCGAACGCGTCGGTCAGGCCGGTCGCGGCCAGCGCCGCCGCGATCAGTCGGGTCGGTGAGGAACTGGCCAGCCCCAGCGGCCAGCGCGCGGCCAGCCGGCGCACCACCTCGTCGGCCCCGTCGATCAGCGGTACGCGCTGCGCGTACCGCCGGGCCATCTCCCCGACCACCTCGGCGGCCACCTGTTCGGCGGTCCGGTCCACGCCCAGGTCGTCGCTGAGGTGGCGGGACCACTCGCCGGTGCTCATCCCCATCAGCCGGCGCTGGGTGTCCGGCTGCCAGGTGCCGCTGTGCGCCGCCACGTATGCGCGGCGGACCTCCTCCCACACCGGCTCGGAGTCCACGATCACGCCGTCCAGGTCGAAGACCACCGCATCCGTCACGGCTCCATCCTGCCGTGCCCGGGGCCGGTCAGGGCCGGCAGGGCGGGTCAGTCCGGCAGGGCCGGCAGGCCGATCGGGTTGCCCGGGGGGATCGTGGTGTGGCACCGGCGGGCCAGCGGGTCGAGCAGCTCCCGGAGCCGCTCCACACGCTCCGCGCCGAGCGCCTGCCACGGGTGGGCGGCGGTCCGATCGGTGGCCTCCTCGACCGCCCGGAACCCGGCCCGGCTCTCCTCGGAGGGCTTCCCCTCTGGGGTCAGCCAGCCGCGCTCGACCAGCCGGCCGTGGGCTGCCCGCCACTGCTCCTCGGTCCAGCCCCGGCCGGTCAGCGTGAACGGCGCCATGCCGTCGGCGACCCGCCAGGCCAGCGTCTCCACCGGGTCGAGGCCGGCGGCGACCAGGGCCGCCACGTGCCCGTCGCCCCGGTGCTCGCGCAGTGTGGTGGCCGCCTGCCAGAGCCGGGCCAGCGGGTACCCGGCGCGCGGCAGGGCGGCGTTCGCCGCGCCCAGCACCCGGCCGCCGGGCTCCACCGCCTCGGCGGCGGCCTCCAGCAGGTCCGCCGCCTCGTCCAGGTGTCCCTCGGGCAGTTCGTACGTCAGCTCGGCGAGCGCCTGCACCGCCCCGGTGAGCCGGGCCCGCAGCGCCTCCGCCGGGGTGACCAGCTGCCAGACGGCCGGTATCGCCCGGCTGACCATGGCCGGGGCGAAGGTGAAGAAGACCGCGATCACCGGTGCGGCGTCGGTCTCGCCCAGCGGCGCCGCCCGCCCGGCGAAGTAGCCACGCCAGTACCCGCGCAGCCCGATCGCCTCGTAGGCGGCCTGGGACCGGGGGTGGAAGTAGGTCACCGCGTGCAGCGGCTCGTAGTGGGTCCACATCAACCGGGCGGTCCGCCCCGGATCGTCCAGTGACGTCACGTGCACCTCCGCGTCCGGCGGGTGGTCACCACGCCGCGCTGCGTGGTGGATCCTGAACTTACTGCCACCGGCCGAGTTGCCGGAAGCCTCCTGTGGTCCACACCGCACGGGACGTTCCGCCGATCCTCGCTGTCGGTGCGTCCGCCCGCCGGGAGTCCGGTGGCGTCCGCTGACGGAGTGCCGGTGCCGGGTGCCGGTGGCGTCCGGCCCGGGTGGGCGGGACGCCACCGGACCGCCGGTCACTGGGCGGCGAGGACGTCCACCACGAAGCGCAGCGGACCGGCGGGCCGACCGCCGGCACCGTCGCCGTACGCCAGCTCGGCCGGGATGTCCAGCTGGACGCGGCTGCCCACGTTCACCCCGACCAGGCCCTGGTCCCAACCCGGGATCACCCGGCCCGCACCGACCTGGAAGGTCCACGGCTGGCCGGTCTTCCAGGAGGCGTCGAACTCCTCGCCGGTGGCGTAGAAGGCCCCGACGTAGTTGACGGTGAGCTGCTGGCCGGCCTTGGTGGCCGGGCCGGTGCCCTTGACCAGCGGGGTGACCGTGAGCTTGGTCAGCTTGCCGGAGCCCTTGGTCACGGCCGGCTTGCTGCCCAGCGCCGGGTCGGTGCCCGGGGGCAGCTGCGGGGCGGTCGCGCCCCCCGCGCCCGCCGAGGCGCTCGCCGACGGGGATGTCGCGGCCTGGTCCGCCGGCTCGTCGTCGCCCCCGAAGACCACGAAGGTCGCCACGATCACGCCGACCACGGCCAGGCCCGCGAGCGCGCCGAGCATCGACTGCCGGCGACGCTTCGCCTCGGCGGCCTTCTGGGCGGCCAGCTTGGCGGCGAGCCGCCGCTCCGACTTGCTCGCCGGGCTCTGGCCCGGGGACCGTTTCTCCGTGCGCTCACTCACGTCGAGGACTCCCTGTAGCGATGAGGTGGGTCGGCACCGGTGCCGGGCCGAAGTCGACGCAAACGGTACCTGGATCGATGTCTCGCAGGCAGGGGCCCAGCAGCGGCGTCGGGCGGGTGCGGGTGCTGGGCCGGCGGTAGATTCGGACCCATGGCGTTCCTCACCGCAGACGACATTGCCCTCCTGAACGAGCCGCAGCTGGCCCACGTGGCCACGATCGAAGCCGACGGCACCCCGCACGTCACCCCGGTCTGGGTCGACACCGACGGCGAGCACGTCGTCTTCAACACCGCCAAGGGGCGGGTGAAGCACCGGAACATGGAGCGCAACCCGGTGGTGGCGATCTCCGTCTCGGACCGGGCGAACGACTACCGGACGCTGTGGATCAAGGGCACCGTCGAGCTGATCACCGAGGGTGCCGACGAGCACATCGACAGGATGGCCAAGAAGTACCTCGGCAAGGACACGTACCCGTTCCACAAGCCGGGGGAGGAGCGCGTGATCGTCAGGGTCACCCCGACGCAGCGGCTCAGCCAGGGCTGACGTACGGCGGCCGGGGTCAGGCCGTCTTGCGGGCCGCCTTCTTCGGCGCGGCCTTCCTGGCCCCGGTCTTCTTCCCGGTCGTTTTCTCCGCCGGTTCGGCCTTCTTCTCCGCGGCTTTCTTCTCCGCCGTCTTCCTCGGGGCGGCCTTCGCGGGGGCCTTCTTCCCCGGGGCCTTCTTCTCGGCCGTCTGCTGCGCCGACCTGGCGGCCGAGATCGGCGTCGGCTCGCCGGCCGCAGGCTGTTCGCCCCGGGCCGCCCGGGCCCGGTCCACGGAGGCCCGGAGCGCGGCCATCAGGTCCACCGCCGCGGCCGGGGCCTCCTCGACCTCCTCCGGCGCGATCACCTCCCGCCCCTCCACCTTGGCGTCGATGACCTCCTGCAATGCCGCCCGGTAGTCGTCGGTGAAGGCGTCCGGCTGGAACTCGCCGGCCATCGAGTCGATCAGCGAGCTGGCCATCGCCAGCTCCGGTGGGCGGACGGTGATGTCCTCGTCCAGGAAACCGAAGTCCGGTTGGCGTATCTCGTCCGGCCAGAGCATGGTGTTGAGCAACAGCACGCCCTCCCGGACCCGCAGGGTGGCGAGCTGTTCCCGCTGACGCAGCGCCACCTTGACGATCGCCACCCGCTCCGCGTCGACCAGGGCGTCCCGCAGCAGCACGTACGGCTTGGTCGCCGTCCCCTCCGGTTCCAGGAAGTACGCCTTGTTGTAGAGGATCGGGTCGACCTGTTCGGCCGGCACGAACTCCAGCACGTCGATCGCGTGCGAGGTGCTCAGCGGCAGGTCGGCGAAGTCGGAGTCGGTCAGCACCACCATCTCGCCGCCGCCGACGTCGTACCCCTTGGCGATGTCGTCGTAGCTGACCTCCTCGCCGCAGACCGAGCAGGTGCGCTTGTACCGGATCCGGCCGCCGTCGGTTCGGTGTACCTGGTGGAAGCGGATGTCCTTCTCCTGGGTGGCGGAGTAGAGCTTCACCGCGATCGAGACCAGACCGAACGAGACGGCCCCCTTCCAGATGGCCCGCATGCTGGCGCTCCTCTCCCCGCTTCTGACCAGGATCGCAAATGATCGAAGATGGCGCGCGCCGTTCGCGGGCGAACTACAGTCACTCACGTGCCGGGGCGCCCGCCGCTGAAGCCGATGCTCGCGACGACCGGACCGCTGCCGGCGGGACCGGAATGGACGTACGAGTTCAAATGGGACGGGGTGCGCGCCCTGGCCGACATCTCCGCGGACGACCAGCGCCTCTACGCCCGCTCAGGCGTGGAGATCACCGCCGCGTACCCGGAACTGGCGAGCCTGCGGGAGCAGGTGGACGACGTCCTGCTCGACGGGGAGGTGGTCCTCCTCGGCACCGCCGGGCAACCGTCGTTCACCGCGTTGGCCGAACGCATGCACGTGCGGGACCGGAACCGGGCGGCGCGGCTGGCGGCGGTGGCTCCGGTGACGTACATGATCTTCGACCTGTTGCGGCTGCGCGGCGCGGACCTGACCGGCTGGCCGTATGCCCGGCGGCGCGCGGAGCTGGAGGCCCTCGGGATCGGCGGCGCGCGGTGGGCGGTGCCGCCGGCCTTCCCGGACGGGCCGGCCACCTACGAGGCGGCCGCTGAACACGGGCTGGAGGGGGTGATGGCCAAGCGCCTCGACGCGCCGTACCGCCCGGGGGTGCGCTCGGCGGACTGGGTGAAGGTCAAGCTGGAGGTGACCGGGGACTTCGTGGTGGGTGGCTGGCGGCCCGGCGCGCGGAAGATCGGCGGGCTGCTGGTCGGGGTGCCCGGCCCGGACGGCCGGCTCGCCTACCGGGGCCGGGTCGGCGGGGGGATCGGGGCGGCCCTGGAGCGGGCGCTCCTGGCCGAGCTGGAGCCGCTGCGCACCACCGGCTCGCCGTTCGGCGGCGACGTGCCCCGGGAGGACGCCCGGGGGGCGATCTGGGTGACGCCGCGGGTGGTGGTCGAGGTGAAGTACGGCCAGCGCACCCCGGACGGTCGACTGCGCTTCCCCCGGGTACTGCGACTGCGTCCGGACAAGCCCCCCGAGGAGGTCGACGATGCCGGGTGAGCGGCTGCGCGTGGAGGTGGAGGGGCGCTCGCTGGAGCTGTCCAACCTGGACAAGGTGCTCTACCCGGACGTCGGGTTCACCAAGGGTGAGGTGATCGACTACTACACCCGGATCGCCCCGGTGCTCCTGCCGCACCTGGCCGACCGGGCACTGACCCGGATCCGCTACCCGAACGGGGTGGCCGACAAGTCGTTCTTCGAGAAGAACAAGCCCGCCGCCACCCCCGACTGGGTACGCGTGGCGACCCTGCCCGCGCCCGGCTCGACCAAGGGTCGGGAGACCATCGACTACGTGGTCGCCGACGACCTGCCCACCCTGGTCTGGCTGGCCAACCTCGCCGCGCTGGAACTGCACACGCCGCAGTGGCGGATCGGGGCGGACCCGGACATGATGGTCGTCGACCTCGATCCGGGGCCGCCGGCCGGACTGCGCGAGTGCAGCCAGGTGGCGGTGCTGATGCGCGACCGGCTCGCCGACGACGGCGTGGACGCCTACCCGAAGACCTCGGGCAAGAAGGGGATGCAGCTCTGCTGCCCGGTGGCCGGCACCCAGTCCGCCGAGGTGGTCTCCGGGTACGCCCACCGCATCGCCCGTGAGCTGGAAGGCGTCCACCCGAAGCTGGTCGTGTCGAAGATGGCGAAGAATCTGCGCCCCGGGAAGGTCTTCATCGACTGGAGCCAGAACAACGCGGCCAAGACGACGGTGGCGCCGTACTCACTGCGGGCCCAGCCGGTGCCCTCGGTCTCCACACCGCTGACCTGGGACGAGGTGGAGGCGGTGGTCGGTGACGGTCGGCGCCGGCTGCGTCAGTTCACCGCCGTCGAGGTCCTGACCCGGGTCGACGAGCACGGCGACCTGCTCGCCCCGCTGCTCGACGGTGGTCCGGAACTGCCCACCCGCTGACGACCCCGGTTGCTACCTGACGTTCGCGCAAGCGCGGGCTCGCCCCTCGCCGTGCAGATCTTGGCCACTTGCCGCTCGATACGGACGGCACGTGTCCAGGATCGCTGCTGTCGGGCGGCAGCGGTGGAGGGTCAGGCAGCGTCGGGGTGCCAGCGGACGGCAGCGGCGGCGGCGAGGTCACCGGCGTGCGCGAAGCCGGCCAGCACCACCAGGTCCCCCGGTCGCGGGCGACCCTGCCGGAGCGTCTCGTGCAGGGTGACCGGCACCGCCGCGCCGAAGAGGTTGCCGTACTCGTCGAAGGTGTCCGGATGCCGCGCCGCGTCGACGCCCAGGGACTCCCGCCAGTTGGCCAGGAAGAGCCGGTTCGGCTGGTTGGTGACCAGCAGGTCGATCGCCGAGGTGGGGACGTCGAGGCGGTCGCAGAGCAGGTTGACCACCTCCGGTACGAGGGCGTTGCCCCGCTCGATGATCTTCCGGACCTTGTCCGGCGTGAACGAGACGTCGAGCTGACTGCGTCCCGGCTCCCAGTAGCGGCGGCCGTCCTCCAGCCGGACACCCATGTCCCCGGCGAACTCGCCGATGTTGCGCAGCTCGATGTCGAGGATCGGCGACTCGTCCCCCACCCGCAGATAGCCGACCCCGCAGCCGTCGCCGGGCACCGAGGCATGCGACCGACGGCGGACCTCGGACTGGGCGAACATCTGCCCGGCGGTGTTCTGCGCGCAGCAGATCAGCGCGGTGCGGGCCTCGCCGGTGCGCAGGATCTGCCGGGCGGTACGGAGCATGTGGACGAAGGAGGCGCAGCCGCCGTTGTGCACGTCCAGGACCCAGCCCGGGTCCTGCCCGAGCCGGTGCGCCACCGCCGCTCCCGCGCCGGTCCACGGCAGGTCGGGCAGTTGGACGTTGGTGAGCAGGACGTCCAGCGGTCCGTCACCCCGGGCGGCGGCGCGGTCCAGCACCGGCCGGGCCGCCTTCTCGATCATGTCCACGGCGGTCTCACCCGGGGCGACGTGCCGGCGGTACCGGGGCGACTTGAACATCACGCTCTCCCGGAGCGCGTCGTCGTCGCCACCGTAGAAGTCCACGGTCACCCGTTGCTCCGGCAGGTAGCTGCCGACGTCCACCAGACTGACCGGGTTCACGCGCCCTCCCGGGCTCGGTGGGGGTGACTGACCAGCCGGAACCGGGGGTCGGGTCTACTCATCGAGGATCGCCCCTGTCGTGCGGTTCTGCGGACGTCCTTCGCTTGGTGATCATCGTCGCCGGGAACCCGGCTCCGCACAAGTAGACCCCCGACGATCGCCGCGCCGGTCGTGGCGTCCCGGCCCGGTCGGGGGACGCCGGGATTGCGGGAACGGTGACCGGGTCCCTTATTGGAACCCACCGTGCACAGTGGACCAGGACAGATGTCATGGTTGGTGCGTGCATTGCGCATGACAAATCAATGCACTGTGCGGATGGTGAAATCAAGGCCCTTCCGTCGAGGCTCGAACCGACCCCGTTCTGGCCGGTGTGGCGCGGTGTCGCGTCCGGCTCGACCCTTCTGAGCTGCCGAGATGTGAATTGCAACCGGTTCGGATGAAGGCGGGGCAAAGGATCGTAGGGCCGTGTCCGGGACTTCGCAAATCGAGAGCACAACTTCACACCGTTGGGCGGACGTTGACGCGGCCGAATGGCTGGCATAACTTTTCCTCAGCCAGCCGGAATGGCACCCGGAAAAGGGTGTCAGAGAGAGGGGAAACAGAAATGGGCCGTATCACCAAGACCCTGCTCGCCACCACCCTGGCCGTCGGTGGGATGTTCGCCGCTGCCGCCCCGGCCTCGGCCAGTGGGGACCTGGTGGACGTCACCGTCGGTGACGTCGTCGTCCTGAACGACGTCGAGGTCGACGTGGCCGCCGCGGTCTGCGGGATCGTCGACGTGAACGCGCTGATCGAGCACCTCAACCAGCACGGCGAGGCCGACTGCCTGGACATCCTCGGCGGCAAGATCGTCAAGAACTGATTCGTCGACCGGTGCCCCGCACCGCTCGCCCGCGAGGGCGACGGTGCGGGGCACCGGCGTTTGTCCGCCGATCCCGCACGGTGCGGGCGATTGCGGGGGTCAGGGCCGCCGGTGCCGGGTCGGACCGGATCGGGCGCAGGGTGCGAGGTGGTCGGTGGGCAGGGTGCACCGGCCCCCGCCGGTCAGTTGCCGGTCACAGAAGACCCGATGCCGTACGCCCTGGGCGTCCTCGGTCGAGACGGTCACCTCTCCGGCGTCGATCCGTGTGGTGAGCAGAGCGAGGGCGCGCGTGGCGGTGCGGGCGAAGATCCGGGCGCGGCTCAGGTCGGGTACGACGACCGGCACGTGGATCACCCATCGTTCCTCGGACGCGGTCATCGCTGGTCCCGGGCGGTCGGGCGCAGGGCGTACGTGGTCTGCCAGTCGCGGAGCGCGTCCTTGATCCGTTTGTTCTCGTCGAGGACGGCGTCCAGCGCCGTCTGCGCGACGGCCAGTTCGTCGGCGACGCGGTGCAGGAACGCGCGTATCTCCTCCGGGTCGAGCCCGTGGCGGCGGGTGGCGAAGCAGCGGGCGCGGACCTGCCAGGGGCGCAACGGTCGGTATGCGGACGGTGGGGCCGCGTTGACGGGGTGCCGGTACGCCGGCCGACGCCGATGCTGCCGGCCGAGCAGGCGACGCAGGAGTGTGCGCATCAGGTGACCGCCCTTCGGGGTGTCCGCTCTCGTCTGTCGAATCTGTCGTTCGGATGGATGGGTGGTCTCCGGCGTTCGGGTCCGCCGGAGACCACCCGGCCCGACCACCGCAGCCCCCATTCCGCAGTACGGCGACCGGACGTGTGGTGTCTGGTGAGGTCGGGTGCTGGCACGGCTGACGAGAGGATTCAGCCGTGCCAGCACTGTGGGCACCCAACCGGGAGGCCGGTTGCCTACCAGGCGATCCGCCGCCAGGAACCCGTCACGAACATACAATGCAAACCATGCAAAGTGCAAGGCTGAGTATGGTTACCACGCAAAGTGTTGGATGGCTGGTGGCGGCCATGGGAAGATCTTGGGGCCTACCAGGAGTTGCCCATGCCCCGAGTCTCAGACCGTCAACGCATCGCCCAAGATATCCGTGACAAGATCGCCTCCGGCGAGTACGGACCCGGTGCGAAACTACCGACGTTGCGCGAGATGATCGCGCAGTACGGCGTCTCGGCAGAGCCTGTCCGTTCCGCCCTGCTCATCCTCCAAGCGGAAGGTCTGGTGGAGGGGCATCAGGGCAAGGGCGTGTTCGTGGCCGACCGTTCCTGAACCCTGGATCCGTGACACTGGTCGGATGACGGTGGTACCCGCCTCTCCGGCGCACGTCGACGGCTTCCTGGCTCCTGCGGCGGAGGTGGAGAACCTATCGGAGCGGATGGCCCGTCACACTGACTGTCATGATGCGGGGGCGTGATCGTGTGCGGTGGGTGGCGACTGGGCCGGTCGTCGGGATGGCGTTGGGTGCCGTCGACTCTGTGGTGAACCATGTGCCGATCTGGCTCGGCGAGGTCGGCACGGCGCGGGCCGAGCGGGGTGCCTGGTCGCAGGCTGCGGAGTTCGCCAGCCTCATCCTCGACGCCGGCTGGGCGTGGGCCGGGACGGCCGTGCTGGTGGGCTGGCTGGTCAGCCGGCACACGCGACCCGCTACGGGCGTGCTGCGCGGCGCGGTGGCCGGGGCCCTCGCGTTGCTCTTCGCCACCACCGCCTACTACGGCATGGATGTGATCTTCGACGGCGGCGCGTGGTGGTACAGGGCGACCCGGTACTGGTTGATCGGCAGCGTGGTGCTCGGCCCTGCGCTCGGGATCGTGGGCGCGTCGATCCGGCGACCCGGTCCGGTCGGGACCCTCGCCGCCCTGCTGGTGCCGGCTGGCGCCGCACTGCAGATGGTGGTCCTGCCTCCGCCGCCGGACAGCCTGATGGCGCAGCCGGTGCGGCTGACCGTCTGGCTGTCGGCGGCGGCGGCCACTGTGTTGATCATGCGTGCGAGGAGCCGTCGGGGGGTTCTGGCCGCGTCGGTCAGGCCGAGCTGAGGCGGGAAACTGCCCCGTCTGTGCGGGCAGCTCCAAAGGACCCGGACCAGGAACCCCCGGGGCTCGGCAGGGCGCGGACCGTCCCGAGCAGGTCTCAGCCGGACCCGCCCGCGCCGGGCTCAGTCGACGGTGGGCAGCTTCGGGCCGAGGACGTCGTCGGCGTCGACGATCGTGTACGCGTACCCCTGCTCGGCGAGGAAGCGCTGCCGGTGGGCGGCGTACTCGGTGTCGATGGTGTCCCGGGAGACCACCGTGTAGAAGTGCGCCTGGCGGCCGTCGGCCTTGGGGCGGAGCACCCGGCCGAGCCGCTGCGCCTCCTCCTGCCGGGAGCCGAACGTGCCGGAGACCTGGATCGCCACCGCCGCCTCGGGCAGGTCGATGGAGAAGTTGCCGACCTTCGAGATGACCAGCGTCCGGATCTCGCCGGAGCGGAAGGCGTCGAAGAGCCGTTCCCGCTCCTTGTTGGTGGTCGAGCCCTGCACGATGGGCGCGTCGAGGTATTCGCCGAGCTGGTGGAGCTGGTCGATGTAGCCGCCGATCACCAGCACCTGCTCGTCCGGGTGCCGCTGCACGAGCGCGCGGACCACCGGGAGCTTGGTCCGGGCGGTCGCCGCCATCCGGTAGCGCTCCTCGCTCTCGGCGGTCGCGTAGGCCAGACGCTCGGCGTCGGTCAGGGTGACCCGTACCTCGGTGCAGAGCGCCGGGGCGATCCAGCCCTGCGCCTCGACGTCCTTCCACGGCGCGTCGAACCGCTTCGGGCCGATCAGGCTAAACACGTCGCCCTCCCGGCCGTCCTCCCGGACCAGCGTGGCGGTGAGGCCGAGCCGGCGACGGGCCTGGAGGTCGGCGGTGAACCGGAAGATCGGCGCGGGCAGCAGGTGCACCTCGTCGTAGATGACCAGGCCCCAGTCGCGGGCTCCGAACAGGTCGAGGTGGGTGAACGCGCCGCCGCGCCGCGAGGTGAGCACCTGGTACGTGGCGATGGTGACCGGGCGGATCTCCTTGCGCTCGCCGGAGTACTCGCCGATCTCGTCCTCGGTCAGCGAGGTGCGGGCGACCAGCTCGCGCTTCCACTGCCGGCCGGCGACCGTGTTGGTGACCAGGATCAGCGTGGTCGCCTTCGCCTCGGCCATCGCCGCCGCCCCGACCAGGGTCTTGCCCGCGCCGCAGGGCAGCACCACCACACCCGATCCACCGGCCCAGAACGCCTCCACCGCCGCCCGCTGGTACGACCGCAGCGTCCACGGCTTCCCGCCGTCCTTGCCGGCCTCGGCCAGCTCGATCGGGTGCGCCTCGCCGTCGACGTATCCGGCCAGGTCCTCGGCTGGCCAGCCGAGCTTGAGCAGGGCCTGCTTGAGCCGACCCCGCTCGGAGGGGTGCACCGCGATCGTGTCGTCGTCGAGCTTCGCGCCGAGCATTCCGGCGAGCTTCTTGCTCTTGGCGACCTCGATCAGCACCAACCGGTCCAGCGCCCGCAGCACCAGCCCGTGCACCGGATCGTTGGCGAGCTGGAGCCGGCCGTACCGGTCCATGGTTTCGGCCACGTCGACCAGCAACGCGTGCGGCACGGGGTAGCGGGAGTACTTGAGCAGGGCGTCGACCACACCCTCGGCGTCGTGCCCGGCGGCTCGGGCGTTCCACAGCCCGAGCGGGGTGAGCCGATAGGTGTGCACGTGTTCGGGGGAGCGCTCCAGCTCCGCGAAGGGCGCGATGGCCATCCGGCAGGCCTGGGCGTCCGGGTGGTCGATCTCCAGCAGCAGGGTCTTGTCCGACTGCACGATCAGTGGTCCACCGCTCACGCCGGGTCCTCCCGCTCTCACCAGGTCTTACGTCGCCCGACGGCCTCCGGGGCGACCATCCAGTCTTGCACGCGGCGGGATCAGGCAGAAAAATTCACCACAGGGTGCAACCTTCGCGGCACTCGCATACGTCTAGCGAAGGGACGGCTGCGCCCCTAGGAGGACACATGAACAGAGTTCGGTCCACCATCGGGGTCGCCGCCCTGGCAGTGGTCACGCTGGTCGGTGCGGGCGCGTGCGCGCTCGACCCGCAGGCTGATCCGGCCGGCGACGATCTCGCCGCGGTCAGCGTGTCGGGTGGGTTATCGGGGGAGCGCGCCTCGCCCGGCTCCGACCAGCTGACCGCCCCGATACCCGCCAGGAAGGCGACCGCGACACTCGGCACCACCCGCACCACCGTCCAGACCACCTCGAACAAGACCACGGCCAGCAGCACCTGCCCCCAGGGTGAGTACCAGAGGGCCGTCGAGACGTACCTCGCCAAGCTGGGCACCTTCGGCAAGGTCATCGTGGACGGCAAGCAGTCCGCCACCGACTGCGCCGCGATCAAGAAGTTCCAGCAGCGGTACGACATCCGTCCCGTCCAGGGTCGCGCCGGACCCACCACTCACGACGTGTCGAAGCGGCTGGCCACCACGAACGTGAAGAGCTGCAAGACCGGCTCCGGTGTCACGTTCTGCATCGACCTGACCCGGCAGACCACCTGGGCCATGCGCGACGGCAAGGTGGTCATCCCACCGACGGTGACCCGGACCGGGATGCGCGGCTACGCCACCCCGACCGGCACCTACAAGATCAACAAGCGGAACATCAAGGAGTGGTCGAACCCGTACGAGGTGTGGCTGCCGTACTGGCAGCGCTTCGTGGGTGGCATCGGCTACCACCAGACCACGACCTACCTGCACGACAAGTCGATCGGCTCGCACGGCTGCATCAACCTGCTCCCGGCCGACGCCAAGCGGTTCTGGGACTGGGGCAAGGTCGGCTACCGGGTGGTCGTCTTCGGCCGCCGGCCCGGCACCTGATCCGATCCGACCGCGTCCACCCTGTCACTTCGTCCCCTCAGGTGACAGGGTGGACGCGGGGGGCGGCGACGGGAGGTCAGCAGATGACGGTCGACCGGGACACCACCGCCGGGACGTCGACCGTGTCCACCGCGACCGTGGTGGCGTACGCGGTGGCCGGCGCTGCGGTCCTCGGCTGGTTCCTCTTCGGCTGGCTCGTGCTCCGGCAGGGATTCGTCGACTCGGTCGGCGAGTCGGCCGGGGCGGCCTTCGCCCTGCTGCTGATCGTCTCGATCGTCGGCACCGTCCGGCGCGGCCGACGCCGCCCGCCGGCCGGTTGAGCAGCTACTCCTCCCGCACCGCCGCGGTGATCCGGTGCAGCGCGAAGGTGTGCAGCATCTCCGTCCGGTCGTCCTCGGCGCGTAGGTAACCCGCCCCGATCGACACCGGACGCACCAGCCGGGACGCGGTGGCGCCGTGCGCGTCCACGTACCCCACCCAGACCAGGGCCTTGTCCCGCACCGCCTGTTGCAGCACCGCCAGTGTGTCCCGGTGACCCGGCACCGCGGCCGGGCCGCCCCCCTCCGGTGCCACGCCACGCAGCACCGACGGAGCCCGGCGGGCCGCCCGCGCCGCCGCCTCGCCCCGCCGGATCTGCTCCACGATGCCGAGCAGCCGGGGCGGGGTGAGCCGGGGCCCGGCCAGCGGGTCGACCGAGCGGGTGGACACCGGCATCCGGGCGGGGGCCCGGCGCGCCTTCGGTCGGGCCAGCACCGCCGCACCGGCCGGGTCCTCCGGTACCGGCGCGTAGCCGGCGTCGCGCAGCGCCCCCAGCATCCGCCCCACCTGGTACGGCGTCACCAGCACGGTCGGGGCGAGGCGGCGCAGCGAGAGCGACTCCAACCGCCGGTCGGCGAGCACCTCGACCAGCAGCGCCTCGTCGTCGCTGCGCAGGTACGCCCCGGCCGAACCGACCCGCAACCCGCCGTGCCGACGGGCCATGTCGTCCACCAGGTACGTCAGCCCCTGCGGGACCGGGGTCCGGGACCGGCGACGGAACAGGTCGTGCAGGTCCTCGGCGGACCAGCCGGCATCCAGGGCCCGGCGGACGCTCGCCGTGGTGACCCGGTGCACGCTCGCCCCGCCGGCCGACTCGTGCTCGGCGACCACGTCCAGTTCGGCGGCGAGCGTCGGCTCCGGTGGACCCGGCACCACCACGGTCAGGTCGGCCTGGACGAGGAAGTGGTCGACCGGCTCGGGGAGCAGCGCGTCCAGGGCCCGGACAGCGGTCGACTGCTCGTCGGGATCGGTGCGCACCCCCAGCGGGTCGTCGGTCCCTGTTCCTCCCTGGGACTCCGTGTCAACCAGCAGCAGCCGCCCGTATGAGGTGAGCGTCCCGAGACCGGTCACGCCCAGCGTGGCCGCCTCCGCCAGAACCTCCCGGTGCGCCGTCTCCCGTCCCCGGCTGCGCCGGGGTGCCCGCCAGTCGAGCAGCCCCAGCACCTCGTCGGGGGTGGGGGCGGTAGCCGGGGGCAGGTCGGCGAGGACGCCGAGCACGGCCCGGCGGGCGGCCGGCGCGCCGGCTCGTTCCGCCTCGGCGGAGAGCGCGCTGATCGGCCGGTCCCGGTCGTCCCGCTGCCCGACCAGCCCGACCTGCCGGGTCATGGTCAGCCAGGCGCGGGCCAGTTGCTCCCAGCGCCGGGCCAGCGAGACCGCCCGCCACACCTCGTACCCGCCGGTGGGCAGGACCTGCTGGTCGGCCCCGTACCGGGTGGTGGTCGCCCCGGGCAGATCCAGCTCGCCGAGCAGCCCGGCCGCGTACGCCGTCTCCAGCAGCAGCGCCGTGGTCGCCTCGTCCAGCCCCGTGCCCTTGGCCAGCCGGCGCAGGTCCCGCACCCCGACCCCGCCGGTCCGCAGCACCGGCGCCGGGTCGGCGGCCAGCGCGTCCAGCAACGCCTCGGTGTGGCGGACCACCTCCATGGCCTGTCCGGCCCCGGCGTTGTCCACGACCTTCGGCTCCCGGGTCGCGGCGGCCACCGCCGGCGGTTCGGTCCGCAACGGACCGAGCGGACCGGTCTCCCGACGCAGCAGCAGGCCGACCTCGCGGGGCAGTTCCACCGCGCCCGCCCCGCCGGACTCCGCCCCGGAGACCGGCACCAGCAACCGGTGGTCGACCAGCCAGCGCACCGGGGAGCCGGTGGGCGCGCCACCGTTGGTCAGGTCGGCGGGGACGACGTCCTCCACTCCGGTGGCGGGGGCACGCAGCGCACCCGGAGGCACCGTGCCGACCGGTGGGCCGGCGGCGAGCCGGTCCAGGATCGCCCGCGCCGAGGGGGGAGCGGCCAGCAGCGTCCGCCGCAGCTTCGCCGGGTCGGCGCAGAGCGTGGCCGTGGCCGGGTCCAGCTCCGCCGCCGGCCGGCCCAGCCCCGCCGGGTGCGCGGAGACCTCGTCCACACTCGGCACCACGTGCAGGTCGTGCTCCGGGCCGTACAGCAGGAAGAGCTCGCGCAGCCGGGACAGGGCGGTGCGGACGGCGGTCGGCGCGGGTGGGCGCGGACCGGCGGTGGCCATCGCGAGCACCGTCTCGACGGAGGTGCCACCGCCGTCGGGACGCCGGGTCAGGCGGGCGGCGTCGAGGATCTGGAGGGTGAACTGGTCCAACCCGTCGAGCGCGCGGGCCACCGAGACCCGCGACTGCGCCCGGACGGCGAGGGCCGAGAGGTCGGCGGGGACCGGTACGACGAGGTCCGGCCGCCGGGCGAGCAGCGCGGCGAGCGCCTCGTCGCCGAGGGTGCGCAGGTGGTCCGCGAGTGAGGTGGTCATCGTCGTTCCACGCTAGCCGGCCGAAGGGTGGTCCCGCCCCTCGGACGTCCGGCCGGTATCCCCGCCGACGGTAGGTTCACGGCATGTCCCCTCTGACAGTCGGGTTCGATCTCGACATGACCCTGGTCGACTCACGTCCCGGCATCGCCGCCACCTTCCGGGCGCTCACCGCCCGCACCGGGGTGCCGGTGGACGTCGAGTCCGCGGTGGCCCGGCTCGGGCCGCCGCTGCGTACCGAGATCGCCCGCTGGTTCCCGCCGGCGGAGGTCGATTCGATGGTCACCCTCTACCGCAAGCTCTACCCGGCGTACGCGATCACCCCGACGGTGCCGCTGCCCGGCGCGGTCGCCGCCCTCGACGCCGTCCGTGCCCACGGCGGACGGGTCCTGGTGGTCACCGCGAAACTCGGCCGGCTGGCCCGGCTGCACCTGGACCACCTCGGGCTGGCCGTCGACGAGCTGGTCGGCGACCTGTTCGCCGAGGAGAAGGCGACCGCGCTGGTCACCCACGGCGCGACCCACTACGTCGGCGACCACGTGGCGGACATGGTGGCCGCCCGGACGGCCCGGATCCCGGGGATCGGGGTGGCGACCGGCCCGTGCTCGGCCGAGGAACTGCGCGCCGCCGGAGCCGACCTGGTACTCGACGATCTCACCGGATTCCCAGCGGCGACGGGGCGGTTGATCCGGCTAGCCTGAGGGGAGTAGACGTCTCAACGAAGCAGGGGTTCTCAGGTGCCGACGGGTCGAGTGAAGTGGTATGACGCGGCCAAGGGATACGGGTTCGTCACCAGTGACGAAGGTGGCGACGTGTTCCTGCCCAAGGGCGCGCTGCCGGCAGGGGTCACCGATCTGAAGGGCGGCCAGCGCGTCGATTTCAGCGTCGTGGACAGCCGCCGGGGCGCGCAGGCGATGGGGGTCAAGCTGCTCGACGCCCCGCCGTCCGTTGCGGAGCTGCGCCGCCGGCCGGCGGAGGAGCTGCACGGACTGGTCGAGGATATGATCAAGGTGCTGGAGGCCAAGGTCCAGCCGGACCTGCGGCGGGGCCGCTTCCCGGACCGGAAGACCGCGCAGAAGATCGCTCAGCTCGTCCACGCGGTCGCGCGCGAGCTGGAGGTCTGAGGCACGAGCCCGGCGTCGGCGGCCCGGCGCAGCAGCGCCTCCACGGCGGCGAAACCGTCCGCTCCCAGGTCGGCGGTGAATTCGTTGACGTAGAGGCCGATGTGCCGGTCCACCACGTCGGGCTCCATCTCCTGGGCATGGGTTAGCACGTAGTCCCGGGTGGCCGCCGGGTCGGCCCACGCCCGCTCCACCGAGGCGCGGATCCACCCGGCGGCGGCCTGCGGGTCCACCACGCCGCGCTTCGCCAGGATCGCCCCGAGCGGGATCGGCAGGCCCGCGGTGCGCTCCCACCATTCGCCCAGGTCGACCAGAGCGGTCAACCCGTGTCGGGGGTACGTGAACCGGGCCTCGTGGATCACCAGGCCGGCGTCGTACCGGCCGGCGGCCACGCCCGGCATGATCTCGTGGAACGGCACCACCTCGATCCGCGCCGGCGGCCGTTCGGCCGACCAGAGCCGGAACAGCAGGTACGCCGTCGTCCGGTCACCCGGTACGGCGACCGTCGCGCCGCTGAGGTCGCCCGTGCTGCCGAGGTCGCCCCCGCTCGCCTCGCCGGGGTCGCCCGCGCCCGCCTCGCCGGTTCCGGGGCGGGTGAGCAGCAGCGGGCCGCACCCTCGGCCGAGCGCCCCGCCGCAGGGCAGCAGGTGATAGTCCTCCAGCAGCCACGGCAGTGCCCCGTAGCTCACCTTGACCAGGTCGAACGCCCCCCGCTCGGCGGCGGTGTTGGTGACGTCCACATCGGCGTAGGTCACCTCGACCGGCGGTGCGCCGGGCACGAGGCCGTGCACCAGCGCGTGGAACACGAAGGTGTCGTTGGGGCAGGGCGAGATCGCCAGCGAGAGCGCCACGCCTTCACGGTAGCCCGTTGACCTGGCACTCCGGCCGCGCCCCCGGGCCGGGCTGCCGCCCTCCTCGGCCGGGCTGCCGCCCTCCTCGGCCGGGCTGCCGCCTCCCTCGGCCGGGCTGCCGGTTGGTCCGGATGGTAGGTCCCTGCTCCTCGGCGACATGCCCTTGGCGCGCTTTGGAGCTGCCCGCACAGACGGGGCAGCTCGAAAGGGCTCGACCGATAACCACCTCCACCGCCGGGGCGAGTTGTCCACAGGCTTGTCCACAGGAGTGCGGGAGGTAGTTGAGAACGGCGGCGAGCTTTCGGACGATCAGGGTGTGACCGAGCGTGCGGTGATCCCGGACGGCCCGACTGGGGAGCCGCTGACGGGCAGGGCAAAGCCGACGCCGGGGCCGGGGCGGGTGTCGGGGCCGGGGCCGGACGGACCGGGGCGGGTGTCGAGCTCGGGGCGGTGCTGCGCGCCCTGCGGACCTGAGCCAGCGCGAGCTGGCCGCGCGGGCCGGGGTGCCGAAGAGCACCGTGGCCCGGATCGAGTCGGGCGAGGCGGCCGGAACCACGGTTCCGTACGGTCGAGCGGCTGGTCCGTGCGGCCGGGGGCGAGGTGACGGTCGGCGTCGCGGGTGGGGAACGACCGGCGGCGGTCCCGGCCGTGCCGCACGACGGATGTCGGGACGGCGCGGGTCGGCACTACCCCGCCCACCTCGACGTACGGGAGGTCCGCACCCTGAAGGACTGGCCGGGGGCCTGGTGGGCGGACTGGTACAACCTGCCGCCGGAGCGGTGGCCGTTGCCGGTGCCCCCGGCGACCTACGACCTCGACCGGCGTGGTCGAGACCGGCGGCGTGAGATCGACCGGATCCTCCAGCAGATTCGTTACCGGCGGGGACGGTGCCGGCCTGCCCGCCACCGCGTGGCGGCTGGTCACCTTCCTCACGGCGGAGATGGATCGGTCCGGGATCGGCACGGTCCACGCGGTTGCCGAGGGCGGTGAGATCGCATTCCCGCACGCCTGCGACTTCCAGATGGGGTGGACCAGGCCGCGGGCGCTCAGGCTCTGTCGGTCCGCCGGGCGTCGAGGGCCGCCGGACCCAGGGCGTCGAGGGCCGCGGCCGCCGAGCCCAGGGCGGTGAGTGCTTCCCGGAGACGCCACGCGCCCCGGTCGCGGGGCCCGATCGGGTTGGAGATCGTCCTGAGTTCCACGAAGGGGACCCCGGCCTGGGCGGCGGCGACCGCGACGGCGTACCCCTCCATCGCCTCGGCCACCGCGTCAGGGTGTCGGTCGGCGAGGGCCCGGGTGCTGTCGGCGGTGCCGGTCACGGTGCTGACGGTCAGCACCGTGCCGACCACCGCGTCCGGTAGCGCCGACCGCAGGGCGGCGAGCAGGGCCGGATCCGCCGCGACCGCGACCTCGCCGCCGAGCTGCTCGGGAGACATGCCCAGCTCGTCGATCGGGATGAACCCCTCCGGCGACTCCGCACCCAGGTCCGCCGCGAGGCTACGGCCGGCGAGCACGGTCCCGCCGACCGCCACCCGATGGGCGAAGCCCCCGGCCACGCCGGCGCTGACCACGCCACCGTACGGGCGTCCGGCGGCCTCGGCGAGCGCCAGCAGACGTGCGGTGGCCGCCCCCGCCACGGCCGGTCCGACGCCGACCGGGACGACCGTCGCCGTCGGGTCGGTCAGGCCGGTACGGACCGCCTCCGCCTCGGCGGGCACCGCGGTGACCACGAGCAGACCCGTCATGCCACCGGCCCCTGGGAGTCCTGGCGGTCCTCGTCCTCCGAGCGGTCGGCCACCGGTGAGGGACGGTAGATGTGGTAGCCGGGTGGAATGAGCCGCTCGTCCTCCGGCGCGGTGGGCGCGGGAGCGGGAGCGGGGTCGTGGCCGGTGGTGCCGGCGGGGGCGGGGTCGACGAGTTCGTCGTCGCCGACGGGGCGGCCGAGCAGGCGTTCGCCGCGTAACCGGCGGGTGACGAGCATGCCCCGGAGGGCGGCGAGCGTGCCGACGGCGGCAGCCACACCGATGCCGATCCGCCCGTCGAAGGGGACCAGCCCCAGGCCGCCGCCGGCCACGAAGGCGAGCATCAACACCGTCTCGGAGTGGGCGAAGGAGCTGGCCCGCAGTCGCTCCGGGATACGTTCCTGGATCGACGCGTCGACGGCGAGCTTGGCGACACCGCTGGTCAGGGCGGCCACCAGGCAGAGCGCGGCCACCATCGCCAGGGAGAACCGGATCGTGGCGAGCACCGCCACCCCGGCCACGATGACCATGCCGCTGGACTGGATCAGCGCCGGGTGGTGGATGTGGAGGCGGGTGCCGACGGCGGTGGCCAGGAAGGCGCCGAGGGCCAGCGCCGCGCCGACCAGGCCGAGGGCGACCTCGTCCCCGAGATCCCGGCCGAGGAGCACGGTGGTCAGGTCGCCAGCCTTGATCGCGAAGGCGAGGAAGAGCAGCAGGAAGCCGTACACGGCGCGGAGAGTGGCGGCGCCGATCAGCGTGGCCAGCACCAGTCGGCCCGCCGGGCCGCCACGGCCCAGCGGCCGTTCACCGTCGCGGCCGAACGCCCGGCGCAGCGGGCGGGGCACCCGTTCCGGTGGCTCGGAGTCGGCGCGGGGCGGCAGCCGTAGGGCGATCACCATGCCGGCCAGGAAGATGAGGGAGGCGACCCGGAGCGGCCACTGCGGGCCGAACCAGAACGCGGCCAGCCCGATCGGGGCGACCAGGCCGCCGGCGACCGTGCCGTAGACGCTGGCCCGCGCGCCGACCTGGGAGAGGCCGAGCCCTTCGGGAAGTAACCGGGGCACGGCCGCGGAACGGGCCACCCCGTACGCGCGGGAGAGGGCGAGCACCCCGAACGCCGCCGGGTAGAGCCCGAAGCCGTGGATGTAGTCGGAGATCATCCAGGCCAGGAAGGCCCGGCCCAGCATGGTGGCCGCGAGAGCGTAGCGCCGGCCGTGCCGGAAATGGTCGAGCAGTGGCCCGACCACCGGCGCCAGCATCGCGAACGGCACCATCGTCACCAGCAGGTAGAGGGCGACCTTGCTGCGGGCTTCGCCGAGCGGCACGTTGAAGAAGATCGTTCCGGCCAGGCCGATGGCGATCAGGGTGTCCCCGGCGCACGAGACGGCGTGCAGGTCGAAGAGGCGGATCATGCCGACCTCGCCCCCGGCGCTGCGGGCCCTGGCCAGACCGAACCGCCGTCCCATCCACCGACCGCCGTCGACCGACCCGCGGAGGAGCCTGCGGGTGGTGCGGACGCCCGTACCGACGGTCGTCCCGAGGACGGACCGTCCGGAGCGGGAGAACAGCGGCATGTTCCCATCCTTGCCCATCGCCCGGACCGTTGCCGCATCTGCCCGGGAAGACGTGTGTCGGGGAGTCCCTGTCGGCCGGCGACGTGCATGGGGGACAATGGAAAGGTGACCAGGCCCGCCTCCACCCGTGCCCGCCTCGACCAGGTCTGTGCCGCCGCCGTCGAGGTGGCCCGCGAAGGC
The DNA here is from genome assembly GCF_900091415.1 of Micromonospora inyonensis. Taxonomy (NCBI): domain Bacteria; kingdom Bacillati; phylum Actinomycetota; class Actinomycetes; order Micromonosporales; family Micromonosporaceae; genus Micromonospora; species Micromonospora inyonensis. The sequence continues at coordinate 2,024,470 of NZ_FMHU01000001.1, forward strand.
ATCACCGAGGTGGAGCCCTCGGACGTCGGGGACCACCTCAAGGCTGTCGCCGAGGGAGACCGGATCGTCACTCACTACTTCGAGTGCCGCCTTTCGGGCTACCGGGGTTGGCGCTGGGCGGTGACCGTCACCCGGGTCCCACGCAGCCGTAACGTGACGGTCTGCGAGACCGTCCTGCTGCCCGGCCCGGACGCGCTGCTCGCCCCGGGCTGGCTCCCCTGGCAGGAGCGGCTCCAGCCGGGCGACCTCGGCCCCGGCGACCTGCTGCCCACCCCGCCGGACGACGAGCGCCTGGCTCCGGGCTACCTGCTCTCCGACGACCCGGCGATCGAGGAGCCCGCCTGGGAACTGGGGCTCGGCCGTACCCGGGTCTTCTCCCGCGAGGGGCGGATGGACACCGCTCAGCGTTGGTACGACGGTGACCACGGTCCCGGTGCGGCGATCTCGGTCGCCGCTCCCGCCGCCGCCCGCTGCGGCTCGTGCGGGTTCTACCTCCCGCTGGCCGGGGCGTTGCGGCAGTCCTTCGGCGCCTGCGGCAACTTCTACGCCCCGGACGACGGTCGGGTGGTCAGTGCCGACCACGGGTGCGGTGCACACTCCGAGGCCCTGGCCGACGCACCCGAGTCCCAGGTCGACGAGCTGCCCACCATCTACGACGACAGTGCGGTGGAGGAGATGTCGGTGAGCCGCGCCCCGGGCTCGGTGGAGGCGACCGAGCCGGCGGAGCCGTACGGGCACTCCTGACCCGCAGCGCCGGGTACCGTCCGGTGACGGCCCGTCGGAGGCACGCAGCTCAGCGGTGGGTGCGGCGGCGTCGTCGGTTCGCGTCGTGCCGCATCATCACCGCCAGACCGGGGAACCCCCACAGGAAGCCGGCCAGGCAGGTCCAGAGCCAGTTCTCGTGACCGTTCGTGGTGATCCAGTCGCGGAAGAAGACCAGGAGCACCAGCCCGGCGACGGCCCAGATCACCAACCCGGCGAGGGCGAAGGGCACCATCGGCGGGTCGAGCGGCTCCGGCCGCGGTGGCTGTTGTCTGGGCACCTGGGAAGCGTACCTCGATCAACTTTTGCTGGTAGCCCCTGATCTGCGACGATGCGCCCGGACCGACGGAAGATCAGTTGCGAGGATCCGATGGACAAAGCGTCGCCCGAGACCGGAACACTCTCCGAGTCCCCCCGCCCCCGCAATGGCTTCGACCGGTTCTTCGAGATCTCCGCCCGGGGCTCGACGGTGGGCCGCGAGGTGCGTGGTGGGCTCGCCACCTTCTTCACGATGGCCTACATCGTGGTGCTGAACCCGCTGATCATCGGCGGTGCGGTGGACGGCGACGGCAAGAAGCTGGCGATTCCCGCCCTGGCGGCGGCGACCGCGCTGGTCGCCGGGCTGATGACCCTCCTGATGGGCGTGGTGGGCCGCTTCCCGCTGGCGCTCGCCGCCGGGCTCGGCGTGAACGCGCTGGTCGCGTACGAGATCGCACCGCAGATGACCTGGGCGGACGCGATGGGCCTGGTGGTGATCGAGGGTGTGATCATCGCCGCGTTGGTGCTCACCGGGCTCCGGACGGCGGTGTTCCGCTCGGTGCCGACCCAGATGAAGACGGCCATCGGCGTCGGCATCGGCCTCTTCCTGACCATCATCGGCCTGGTTGACGCCGGCTTCGTCCGCCGGGTGCCGGACGCGGCGAACACCACCGTCCCGGTCGGGCTGGGCATCGGCGGCAAGCTGGTGAGCTGGCCGATGCTGGTCTTCGTGCTCGGTCTGCTGGTCACCCTGGTGCTGGTGGTGCGCAAGGTGCGGGGCGCGATCCTGATCGGCATCCTCGCCTCCACCGTGCTGGCGATCGTGGTCGAGGCGGTGGCGAACGTCGGACCGTCCGTGGTCGACGGCAGGCCCAACCCGAAGGGCTGGGCGCTCAACGTGCCGGAACTGCCGAAGACCGTGGTGGACGTGCCGGACCTCTCCCTGCTCGGCAACTTCAACGTGCTGGACTCGTGGGGCCGGGCCGGTTGGCTGGTCGTGCTGATGTTCGTCTTCACCCTGCTGATCACGGACTTCTTCGACACGATGGGGACGATGGTCGCGGTCGGTCAGGAGGGTGACCTGCTCGACGAGCGCGGCACCCCGCCACGCGCCAGGGAGATCCTGCTGGTCGACTCGATCGCGGCGGCGGCCGGTGGTGCGGCCAGCACCTCCAGCAACACCTCGTACATCGAGAGCGCCGCGGGTGTCGCGGAGGGTGCCCGGACCGGCGCGGCCAACCTGGTCACCGGTGCCCTGTTCCTGCTGGCGATGTTCCTCGCGCCGCTGGTGGTGATCGTGCCGTTCGAGGCGGCCTCGACGGCGCTGGTCGTGGTCGGCTTCCTGATGATGACCGCGGTGCGGACCATCGACTGGACCGACTACGAGATCGCCATCCCGGCGTTCCTCACCATCGTGCTGATGCCCTTCACCTACTCGATCTCCAACGGGATCGGCGCGGGTCTGATCACGTACGTGGTGGTGAAGCTGGCGAAGGGGAAGGCCCGGGAGGTCCACCCGCTGCTGTACGGGGTGGCCGCCCTCTTCGTGGTGTACTTCCTGCGAGGGCCGGTCGAGTCCGTCCTCCTGTGACCCGGTGTAAACCTCCTGGTGAGCATGCTCATATCGGATGTCGTTAGCTTGGCTCATTAGCTAGGCTAACCAACGTGACGGAGCGGACGGTGACGACGAGACGCGTGGCACCGACGCAACTGGCGCAACAACTGCGTGATGCGCTCACCCGACTCAACCGGCGGGTCCGCCAGGCCCGGCCGGTGGGTGACCTCACGGTGACTCAGCTCTCCGCCCTGACCAGCCTCCGGCTGGCGGGCGCGCTGACCCCTCGGGAGCTGGCCGACGTCGAACGGGTACAACCGCCGACGATGACCAGGATCGTCGCGAAGTTGGAGGAGCGCGGCCTCGTTCGCCGCACCCCCCACCCGACCGACGGCCGGCAGGTCATCCTGGCGGCCACCGAAGGGGGGCAGGCCGTGCTCGACCAGTTCGAGCGGGCCCGCGACGAGTGGCTGGCCAACCGGCTGGCCGACCTCACCGAAGAGGAACGCGACACCCTGCGGCACGCCGCCGAGATCCTGCAGCGGCTCGCCCGCGGCTGAACGCCACCGGGTCCGCACCGTCCGCCCTGGATGACGCGTACCCGAGGAGGCGCACCGAGCGTGCGGACGAAACTGAGCACGATGTTCCAGTCCCTGCAGATCCGTAACTACCGGCTCTTCGCGTCCGGGCAGCTGATCAAGTTGATCGGCGTCTGGATGATGTTCATCGCCCAGGACTGGCTCGTCCTCGAACTCTCCGGCGACTCCGCCACCGCGCTCGGCATCGTCACCGCGCTCCAGTTCGCCCCGGTCCTGCTCCTCACCCTCCTCTCCGGCCGCCTCGCCGACCGGTACGACAAGCGCCTGCTCCTCTTCGTCGCCAACGCGTTCTGGAGTGTGCTCGCGCTCGGGATGAGCGTGCTGGTCGTCACCGGCCTGGTGCAGCTCTGGCATGTCTACGTCTTCGCCGCCCTGCTGGGCGTCGCCAACGCGGTGGAGACCCCGGTCCGGCAGGCGTTCGTCTCCGAGCTGGTCGGCACGCCGCTGCTGCCGAACGCGCTCGCCCTCTCGGCGGCCACCTTCAACAGCGCCCGGATCATCGGCCCCGCCGTCGCCGGTGTCGCGATCGCCCTCGTCGACGTCGGCCCGGTCTTCCTGGTCAGCGCGCTCAGTTCGCTCGCCCCGCTGGCCAACGTGGTCCGGATGAACCCCGCCGAGCTGTACCGCGAGGCGCTGCCCCCGATGGAGGAGCGCGACTCGGCCAAGGTCGTCGACGGGCTGCGCTACGTCGCGAAGCGCCCCGACCTGCTGCTGCCCATGGCGCTGATGTCGGTCATCGGGATGAGCCTGTTCAACTTCCAGATCACGCTCGCCGCGCTGGCCAAGACCGTCTTCGACACCGGAGCGGCCTCGTTCGGACTGTTCACCACCACGCTCGCGGTGGGCTCGCTCGCCGGTGCGCTGGCCGGAAGCGGACGGCGTAGCCGCCCATCGGTCTGGGTGGTGCTCGGCGCGGCGGTCACCTGTTCCGTGTTCGGCACCCTGGTCGGGCTCGCGCCCGGGTACTGGCTGGTCGTCGCGTTGCTCCTGCCGACCGGGTTCTTCGTGATCTTCTTCGCCCAGGCCGCCAACCAGCGGGTCCAGCTCGGCACCGACGCCGCCTTCCGGGGCCGGGTGATGGCGCTGTGGGTGCTGGTATTCCTCGGCACCAACCCGGTCGGCGCGCCGCTCGTCGGCTGGGTCGCGGAGACCTACGGTGCCGGGGCGAGCATCTGGGCCGGTGGGCTGATCTCGCTCACCGCCGCCGGACTGGCCCTGACCTGGCAACTGCGTCGCTCCGGTGCCCGCATCCGGCTGCGGATCCGCCCGTTGCCCCGGCTCTACGTCGTTTCGCCCCCGACGGCCGCTCGCGGCCGGTGCCAGACGCGGTGGCCCGCGGAGGCCGGTGTGCGGTGAACCCTCCCCGACCGGATCCCGGCATTCCGCTGGCACAGCGGGTCACGGGGGCTTAGCGTCGATACGTGGAGGTCGGTCGGGCGATGCTGCTCGTACTGGCGATCCTCCTCGTGGTGTGTGTGCCGGCCGCGGTCGCCCTGGTGTGCTGCGGTGACGACCGCCTCGACCGGATCGCCGGTGCCTGGTCGCGTCGGCGTGCCCGCCGCCGCGACCGCCGGACGATCGCCCAGCTCGACCGGGCGATCGACGCCGATGACCTCACCCGCGACATCGACCTCACCGAGTTCGACCGGCCGGACCGCCGGTCGCTGGAACAGGTCGCCGCCGACCTGTGGCGGCTCCGCGCCTACCGGTTGGGACGCGGCGGACGGCCGATCGTCTGGCCGCTGCTGCTGATCCAAACGTACGACGACCGGCTCCGACTGGCGTGCCGGTGCCTCGGTGTCACCGAGCACCTGGCCGAGCTGGAAGGGGTGGACCGGGAGATCGAGCGGGTGCGCGTCGAGGGGGCGCTGCACGCCGCCGGACTGCCGCTGCCGGCGGCCACCGCCGACCACCGCCAACGACACCGGTGACCCGACGCCGTCGCCGATGAGGCTCTTCGTCGCGGTCCACCCGCCGCCGGAGGCGGTGGCCGATCTCGCCGCGCAGGTCGCCCGGCTGCGGATCGGGCTGGCCGCCGCGGCCGGCACCGACGTCCGGCTGGCCGACCCGGCGGACGTGCACGTGACCGTCGCCTTCCTCGGCGAGGTCGGGGTCGACCGGCTGCCCGCCGTACGCGACGCGCTGGACCGGGCGGCCGGCCCGTGCCGGGGACCGGAACCGCCCCGGCTCCGGCTCGGACGCGGCGGCCGGTTCGGGTACGGCCGGCGCACCGTGCTCTGGGTGGACGTGCTCGGTGAGGTGGAGCGGCTGGCGACGCTCGCCGGCCGGATCCGGGACGAGCTGTGCGCCGCCGGACTGCCGCACGACGACCGGCCGTTCCGGCCCCACCTCACCATCGCCCGCCCCGGCGACCGGATCGACGTCGAGGAGGACCGGATCACGCTGGACGGATACCTCGGGCCGAGCTGGCGGGCGACCGAGGTGGTCCTGGTCCGCAGCCACCTCGGCCCGGTCCGCCGGTACGACCACCTCGCGGCCTGGCCGCTGTGAGCGAGCCGGCCAGGCGGCGGCCGTCCGACCCAGCGGGTCAGGAGGACTCGCGGGCCGCCGGGCCGGAACCGAAGAGCACGTCGTCCCAGCTCGGCAGCCGCTTGCGCGGCTTGCCTGCGGCCTCGGCGGGAGCCTCGGCGGCGGGTGCGCCGGTGCGGCGGGGCCGGAGCACCGCCAGCGACGGCACGGCCGGCACCTCCTTCGGCGCGTCCGAGTCGTCGTCGAACGCCGAACCCTGGCCACCACCGAGCAGGGCCGCCGCGCCACCGCTGATCGCCCGCTGACGGGGCGACTCCTGGTCGCCGAGGGCGGCCGGGGTACGCGGTTCGAGGCCCCGGCCCGAGGTCGAGCCGAGCGGCCGGTCCAGCGAGGCGAGCAGGGCGTCCCGGCCGGCGCGGATCGGGTCACGGCCCGGACGGGCGCGCTCGACGGGGGCCGGCAGGCCGTGGCCGCCCCGGCTCGGCTCGCCGCGCGACGGGCCGGGCAGGGCGTGACCCCGCTCCGGTGCCGGCTCCTGGCCGAGGATCGGGGTGGGTCGCTCGGCGCAGAGGTACTGCGCCATGTCGTCGTGCGGCGTGACGTTCTGCCGGATCTTGTCGAGATCCCAGACGGCCTGGGCGGTGGCCTTGCCGGAGGGCCAGGTGGCGATGATCCGCCAGGTGCCGTCGTCGCGGCGGTACGCGTCCCAGGAGATCTTCTCGGTGTCGATCCCGTGCTGGGCCAGCCGACCGTTGACCACCTCGGCGAGCGGGGTGGGCTTCTCGGCACCCTTGAGCCGGGTGCGGCGGGCGTGCTGGGCGAGCATGGCCCGCTCCTGGAGGACCGGGCCGGCGTACCGGAGGACCCGGTCGACCGGGACCCCGGCGATCCGGGCGACGTCCTCGGCGGACTCGCCGGAGCGGATCCGGGCCTGGATGTCCCGAGGGGAGAGCGAAGGGATCGGGTCGGGGGCCCGCTCGGTCGCGACGGCCAGCGGCGGCGCGCCGGGCTCGGCGTGCAGCACGTTGGTGACGCGCTCGTCGATGGGCAGGGCTAGCAGCCGCCCCACCTCGTCGGCGAGCACCAGGGCCTGGCCGTCCTCGGAGAGGGCGACGAAGCGTACTGGGCGCATGACGTTGCCTCCGTCCCGCTTCGCTGGCCGCACGCCAGGGTCAGCCACCCGGGCGTCTGGTCAACACGGTACGCCCATCCGTCGGCGGGTGGGGGATGCCACGCCCGCATGTCGCGGTTGAGCAGGTCAGGGATCACAGTCGCAGGGGACGCCGCCGGTCGGCGACGCCCCCCACCATAGCGGCTAGAGCCGCTCCACGACGTAGTCGATCGAGGCGGTCAGGGCCTCGACGTCGGCCGGCTCCACCGCCGGGAAGAGCGCCACCCGCAGCTGGTTGCGGCCGAGCTTGCGGTACGGCTCGGTGTCCACGATGCCGTTGGCGCGCAGCGCCTTGGCGATCGCCGAGGCGTCCACCCCGTCGGCGAAGTCGATGGTGGCGACCACGTTGGAGCGCAGCGCCGGGTCGGTGACGAAGGGGGTCGCGACGGTGGACCGTTCGGCCCAGCCGTACACCGTGCCGGCGCTCTCGGCGGTGCGCTTGGCGGCCCAGGAGAGCCCGCCCTGCGCGTTCATCCAGTCGGTCTGCTCGGCGGCCAGGAAGATCGTGGCCAGCGCCGGGGTGTTGTAGGTCTGCTCCAGCCGCGAGTTGTCGATCGCGGTGACCAGGTCGAGGAAGGCCGGGACGTAGCGGCCCGACGCCTTGATCTCGGTGGCCCGCTCCAGGGCGGCCGGCGACATCAGCGCGATCCAGAGGCCGCCGTCGGAGCCGAAGCACTTCTGCGGGGCGAAGTAGTAGACGTCGGTCTCGCCGACGTTGACGTCCAGGCCGCCGGCACCGGAGGTGGCGTCGACCAGCAGCAGCGATCCCGGGTCGGCCCCGTCCACCCGGGCGATCGGCACGGCCACGCCGGTCGAGGTCTCGTTGTGCGGGGTGGCGTAGACGTCGACCCCGGCCTCGGCGACCAGCGACGGCGCGCTGCCCGGCTCGGACTTGCGGACGGTCGGTTCGCCGAGGAACGGAGCGTCCTTGACGGACTTGGCGAACTTCGCCCCGAACTCGCCGAAGCTGGCGAACTGCGCCCGGTCACGGACCAGGCCGAAGGCGGCGACCTCCCAGAACGCGGTGGTGCCGCCGTTGCCGATGACGACCTCGTACCCCTCGGGGAGGGAGAAGAACTCGGCGAGACCGCGACGCAGCCGGGCGACCTGGTCCCGGACGGTCTTCTGCCGGTGCGAGGTGCCGAGGTAGCTGGTCGCGACGTCGGCGAGCGCGGACACGGCCGCCGGGCGGACCTTGGACGGCCCACAGCCGAACCGGCCGTCGGCGGGCTTGATCTCGTCGGGAATCCGGATGGTCGAAACATCAGCCACGGTGATCAGGCTTCCTTCTGTGGGCCACTTGACCGGGGTGCGGTTTTCCGGCGGCGCTGCCGAGCCCCCATCCTCCCATCCGCGCCCGCGTGGAACCTCTTCCGTCTCTCGTTGGGCGGTGAGGCGCTGCCCACATCGCCGACGCGGGTCACCCGGCTGCTCGCGGTCACGCTGGTGGCGCGGTTGTTGCGCCTGAAGTGGTAGGAGGGGTCCCCTGCTACCCAAAAAGCGGTAACAGGGGACCCCTCCTACCATCCGACGGGGGGTGAGCCGGCCGGTGATCAGACGCCGTGCGGGATGGCGGTCCAACCGTCGACGTCCTGCGGCTTGCGCGGACCGTGGCCGACGTAGTGGGCGGACGGCCGGACCAGCCGGTTGAGCCTCTTCTGCTCGAGGATGTGGGCGCTCCAGCCACCCATCCGGGCGCAGGTGAACATCGAGGTGAACATGTGCGCCGGCACCTCGGCGAAGTCGAGCACCACGGCCGACCAGAACTCGACGTTGGTGGCGAGGACCCGGTCCGGACGGCGGGCCTGGAGTTCGGCCAGTGCGGCCTTCTCCAGCGCCTCGGCCACCTCGAAGCGGGGCGCGCCCAGTTCGCGGGCGGTACGGCGGAGCACCCGGGCCCGCGGGTCCTCGGCCCGGTAGACCCGGTGGCCGAAGCCCATCAGCCGCTCACCCCGGTCGAGTACGCCCTTGACGTAGCCCTCGGCGTCGCCGCTGCGCTCGACCGCCTCGAGCATGGTCAGCACCCGGGAGGGGGCGCCACCGTGCAGCGGGCCGGAGAGCGCGCCGATGCCGGAGGAGATGCAGGCGGCGGCGTCGGCGCCGGTGGAGGCGACGATCCGGGTGGTGAAGGTGGAGGCGTTCATGCCGTGCTCGGCGGCGGAGATGAAGTAGGCGTCGACGGCCTTGACGTGGCGCGGGTCGGGCTCGCCCCGCCAGCGCTTCATGAACCGTTCGACGATGGTGGAGGCCTTGTCGATTTCCTTCTGCGGCACGGCCGGCAGCCCGAGACCCCGGGCGGACTGGGCGACGAAGGAGAGCGCGGTGACCGAGACCCGGGCCAGGTCCTCGCGGGCCTGCTGGTCGGAGATGTCGAGGAGCTGGTCGAGCCCCCAGTACGGGGCGAGCATGGCCACCGCGGACTGCACGTCGACCCGGATGTCACCGGAGTGCACCGGGACCGGGAACGGCTCGGCCGGCGGCAGGCCGGGACCGAACCGGCCGTCGACGAGCAGTGCCCAGACGTTGCCGAAGGAGACCTGGCCGATGAGGTCCTCGATGTTGACCCCGCGGTAGCGCAGCGATCCACCCTCGCGGTCCGGCTCGGCGATCTCGGTCTCGAAGGCTACGACGCCCTCCAGGCCCGGTTTGAAGTCGGCCATGTCGTCTCCTTGGATCTGCTCGGTGCGCCCGCCTGGGCTCATCCGGCCAACCGGCCGAGCGCCTTAGGCGACCCTCAGGAATGCGTTCGGAACATCTTGCCTGGTGGCAACCGGGTTTGCGACCCGCAACCACTGTGCTACAGGCGACATCCTGCGGTGTGGCCATCCGCAACATGGTGGTGACCTGGGGCACAACGTGCTGGTCAGCGGCGTATGGCACGGTATCGGCAGGCGAGAAGGAGGGGAACGTGACGGGAGACACAGCGGTCCCGGATGTCGGGCCGGTCGGGAACGTCGAGGAGAAAGGGCTTTCCCGGGCGGACCTGGCGGCCGACTGGTGCACTCAGTTCGACCGTTGGTTCCGCGACGTGGCCGCCGCCGGGCTGCCCGAGCCGAACGCGATGGTGGTCGGCACCGCGGACGCGGCCGGCCGTCCGAGCGGACGGACCGTACTGCTCAAGCGGTACGACCCCGCCGGCTTCGTCTTCTTCACCAACCACACCTCCCGCAAGGGGACGGAGGCCCTGGCCAACCCGTACGTCAGCCTGGTCTTTCCGTGGTTCGCCCTCGGGTGGCAGGTGATTGTCACCGGGAGCGTGGTGCCGGTGGACCGGGCCGAGACGGAGACCTACTTCGCCACCCGGCCGCGCGGCTCGCAGCTCGGTGCCTGGACCAGCCCGCAGTCCCAGGTGATCCCGGACCGCAACTACCTCAGGGAGCGCGAGCGGGAGGTGGCCGAGCGGTTCGCCGGCACCGATCCGATCCCGCCCCCACCGCACTGGGGTGGGCTGCGGGTCGTGCCGGACGCGGTGGAGTTCTGGCAGGGGCGGGCCAACCGGCTGCACGACCGGTTCCGTTACCGCCGTACCGGCCAGGACGAGTGGGTCGTCGAGCGGCTCGCGCCGTGACCCGCGCGACGGCGTGACCCAGCAGGTGGAGGCCGTGACACAGGCGAAGGACGTGACCGGGTGAAGGGCGTGACCGGGTGAAGGCGGCCGGCGAGGTCAAGGCCGCGACCGGGGCGGCGCAGGCCGAGCCGGGCAGTGCCCGTCGCTGGGCGATCGACCTGCGTCCGCTGCGGGTGCCGGCGTACCGGCGGCTCTGGACCGGCAACAGCGTGGCGATGTTCGGCTTCCAGTTCACCGCCGTCGCGGTACCGGTGGAGATGTACGCGCTGACCCGTGACTCGTTCTGGGTCGGGCTGATCGGCGTGGCCGCGTTCCTGCCGCTGCTGGTCTTCGGGCTCTGGGGTGGGGTGGTGGCGGACCGCCGGGACCGTCGCCAGGTGCTGCTGGTGGGCTCCCTGCTGCTCTGGCTCGCGACGCTCGGCCTGCTGGTCCAGGCGCTGCTCGGGGCGCGCAGTCCGGCGCTGCTGCTGGCCCTGGTGGCGGTGCAGTCCACCGCGTTCGCGATCGCCTCACCGGCGCGCAGCGCGATGCTGCCCCGGTTGGTGCCGCTCGACCTGGTGCCGGCGGCGAGCACGCTGAACTACACCACCAACACCGCGGCCACGGTGGCCGGCCCGATGATCGCCGGGCTGATCTTCGGTGTCTGGGGCACCGGCACCGGGTTGCCGATCGCGTACGCGGCGGACGCCCTGCTGCTCACCGCGTTGGTCTGGGCCGCCCGAGGGCTCCCGGCGCTGCCGCCCGAGCCGGACCCGGACGGCACTCCGCGCCGGCGGGGGCTGGCCAGCGTGGTCGACGGCTTCCGGTACCTGTTCACCACCCGGGTGCTGATGCTGTCGTTCGCCATCGACCTGATCGCCATGATCCTCGCCATGCCCCGGGCGCTCTTCCCGGAGATCGCCGAGGAGCGCTTCGGCGGCGGCGCGGCGGTCGGCTGGCTGTTCAGCGCGATCGCGTTCGGGGCGCTGCTCGGCGGGCTCACCTCCGGCTGGATCGGCCGGATCAGGCGGCAGGGGCTGGCGCTGGTCGGCGCGGTGGTCGGCTGGGGCGTGGCGGTCGCCCTGGCCGGGCTCGCCGGGCACCTCTGGCTGGCCGTCGGACTGCTCGCGGTGGCCGGCGCCGCCGACCTGGTCAGCGCGGTGCTACGGCAGTCGATGCTGCTGGTGCACGCGCCGGACCGGATGCGGGGGCGGCTCCAGGGGGTGAACACCGTGGTGGTCGCCGGTGGGCCCCGCCTGGGCGACCTCCGGGCCGGGACGATGGCCGCCGGCCTCGGCAGCGGGGTCGCCTGGGTCGGCGGTGGTCTGGCTGCCGTGGTGCTGGCCGTACTGCTCGCGGTCGGTTTCCCCGCCCTGGTCCGCTACCGGACCGGCCCGGTCGCCGGTAGCCGACAGCCCTGAGGCGACCGGCGCGGCAGCGGGCGGGGCGGCAGCGACGGAGCCGTCGGGCGCGGTGCGGGTCCAGGCACTAGGGTCGCCGGCATGCAGACCACCCAGCCCACTCCGCCCTCCGGAGCGCAGTGGACCATCGCCGCCGCCGGCCACGAGGCTGTCATCGTGGAGGTGGGAGGTGGGCTGCGGGCGTACCGTCGCGACGGCGTCGACTACGTCGACGGCTACCGCCCCGACGAGATCTGCCCCGGGTGCGCCGGGCAGGTGCTCGCCCCCTGGCCGAACCGGATCCGGGACGGCGCGTACACCTTCGGCGGGCGCTCGTGCGCGCTGCCGCTGACCGAGCCGAGCCGGCACGTCGCCATCCACGGCCTGGTGAACTGGGTGCCGTGGCGGGTGGTCGAGCAGACCGGCGACGCGGTCACCGTGGGTTACGACCTGCCGCCGCACCCGGGATACCCGTGGGCGCTGCGGCTGCGCAGCCGGTGGAGCGTGGGTACGGACGGCCTGCGTGCCGAGCACGAGGTGACGAACCTCGCCGCCGAACCGGCGCCGTTCGGCTTCGCCGTGCACCCGTACCTGCGGCTGCCCGGGGTTGCCGTGGACGACCTGCTGATGCGGGTGCCCGCCCGCAACCGGCTGCTGGTGGACGGCCGGCTGCTGCCGGTCGGGGCGGCCTCGGTGGCCGGCACGAAGTACGACTGGACCGTGCCCCGCCCGATCGCGGACGCGGTGCTGGACAACACCTTCGGCGACGTCGTCCGGGACACCGACGGCACTTCGGCGGTCACCCTCGCCGCCCCGGACGGCGCGGACGCGGTGCGCCTCTGGGCGGACGCGGAGTTCGGCTGGTGGCAGGTCTTCACCGGCGACGCGCTGTCCGGCGAGCGGCACCGCCGGTCGGTGGCGGTGGAGCCGATGACCTGCCCGCCGGACGCGTTCCGTTCCGGACGGGACCTGATCACGCTGGCCCCGGGGCAGACCTGGCGGGGCACCTGGGGCATCCGGCCCGGAGCCTGAGGAAGACAGCCGGATCCCGGGAGAACGGCCGGGGTCTGAGCCGACAGACGAAGTAGGGAGGCGCGGCGTGGAGTTCGCGGAGGTCGTCCGGCGACGACGGATGGTGCGCAACTACGACCCGGACCGCCCCGTCCCGCCGGAGGTGGTGGACCGGTTGCTCGACCACGCGGTCCGCGCGCCGTCGGCCGGCTTCGCCCAGGGCTGGGGGTTCCTGGTGCTGGAGGACCCGGCCGACCGGGAGCGGTTCTGGACCGCGGCCACACCCGGACGGGGCGGCCGGACCCGCTGGCTGACCGGGATGCGGCGGGCTCCGCTGGTCGTGGTGCCGCACGCCAACCGCTCCGTCTACCTCGACCGGTACGCCGAGCCGGACAAGGGCTGGACGGACCGCGCCGAGGAGCGTTGGCCGGTGCCGTACTGGTATGTCGACACCGGCTTCGCCTCGCTGTTGATGCTGCTCACCGCCGTGGACGAGGGGCTGGGGGCGTGCTTCTTCGGCATCCCGCCGGAGCGCACCGCCGCGTACCGGGCGGCGTTCGACGTCCCGGCGGAGTTCACGCCGATCGGTGCGCTCACCATCGGTTACCGGGCACCCGACCAGCGGTCACCGTCGTTACGTCGGGGGCGTCGCCCGGTCGACGAGGTGGTGCACCGGGGACGCTGGGGGCGGCCGGACACTCCGGCCGGTGGGTACGCGGCCGAGTAGCGAAGCTGACAAGAGGGAGCAAAATGCGAAGTGGCGGGGGCCGCTAGGCTGGCAAGGTCATCGAATACCGCTGGGTCGCGGTGTCACGCCGCGGCCCTCGGCTGGCGGGTGCCGGCCGGCTCGGCAAGGGGAGGGGAGCGTGCCGTCGTGATCTTCAGAGCGGTCCGGGACGGGCGTCCCTACCCGGAGCACCACCTCACCCTCAAGCAGTGGGCCGAGATCCCGCCGCGTCCGCTCCGCCTCGACCAGCTCATCACCACCAAGCGGGAGTTGGCGCTGGACAAGCTCCTCGCCGAGGACTCCACCTTCTACGGCGACCTCTTCCCGCACGTGGTGCAGTGGAACGGCGGGCTCTACCTGGAGGACGGGCTGCACCGGGCGCTGCGCGCCGCCCTCCAGCAGCGCAACCAGATCCACGCCCGGGTGCTCGTGCTGAGCGACCACCCGGAGTAGCGCGACGGCGGACGACGCGTGGCTCGCCTGAGGAGTCGTTTAGGGTGACGGGATGAGCCTGCCCGCCATCGATCTGCTCGACCTGGACTCGTTGCTCGACGAGGAGGAGCAGCAGATCCGCGCCGTCGTGCGCCGGCTCGTGGACGACCGGGTCCGGCCGTACGTCGCCGACTGGTACGAGCGGGGCGAGGTGCCCGCCCGCGAGTTGGCCCGGGAGTTCGGCAAGCTCGGGCTGCTCGGGATGCACCTGACCGGGTACGGCTGCGCCGGTTCCTCGGCGGTCGCGTACGGGCTGGCCTGCCTGGAACTGGAGGCCGGTGACTCGGGCGTACGGTCCCTGGTCTCGGTGCAGGGTTCGCTGGCCATGTACGCGATCTGGCGGTACGGCAGCGAGGAGCAGAAGCAGCGCTGGCTGCCTCCGATGGCGGCCGGTGAGGCGATCGGTTGCTTCGGGCTGACCGAGCCGGACCACGGGTCCGATCCGGCGTCGATGGCGACCCGGGCCCGCCGGGACGGCGACGACTGGGTGCTGACCGGCGGGAAGATGTGGATCACCAACGCGCCGGTGGCGGACGTGGCGGTGATCTGGGCGCGGGCCGAGGAGGGGGTGCGCGGGTTCACCGTACCGCTGGACACGCCCGGGGTGACCACCCGGGAGATCCGGCGCAAGATGTCGCTGCGCGCCTCGGTGACCGGCGAGATCTCCCTCGACGACGTCCGGCTCCCGGCGGACGCGCTGCTGCCGGAGGCGGCCGGGTTGAAGGCCCCGTTGAGCTGCCTCACCGAGGCGCGGTTCGGCATCGTCTGGGGCGCGCTGGGCGCGGCCCGGGACTGCCTGGAGACCACCCTGCGGTACGCGACCACGCGCACCCAGTTCGGTCGACCGATCGCCGGTTTCCAGCTCACCCAGGCCAAGCTCGCCGACATGGCGGTGGAGTGGCAGAAGGGCTACCTGCTCGCCCTGCACCTCGGCCGGCTGGCCGACTCCGGTGGCCTCCGCCCGGAGCAGGTCAGCGTCGGCAAGCTCAACAACGTCCGGGAGGCGCTGGCCATCGCCCGCAAGTGCCGGACGATCCTCGGCGCGAACGGCGTCTCCGGGGAGTACCCGGTGATGCGGCACGGCGACAACCTGGAGAGCGTGCTCACCTACGAGGGCACCTCGGAGATCCACCAGCTGGTCATCGGCCAGCGGCTGACCGGCGTCTCCGCCTTCACCTGACCCTCATACGCTCCCGTCCCGAAGACCACCCCGTCGATCATGGAGTTGTGGCGCCTGATTGGTGGCGATTACGAGGTTTGGGCGGCGCCCTAACTCCATGATCGACGGGGCGGAGGTAGGGGGGAGGGGTGGGACGGGCTTTCAGCGGAGGGCGCGGCCGTGCGAGCGGCTTGATCGCGGCGCGTCGGCTATCGGTAGACGCCGGCTCGGCCCGCCCGCAGGTCCGCGAGCGCGTCGGTGTGCTGTTGGTGGCCCAGCGGAGGCAGGGCGGACAACGCGAAGAAGCGCAGCTCCCGGGTCTCCCTGTCGCCCTCGGTCAGTTGGCCTCCGACGACGGAGCAGCGGAAGAACACCGTGATCGGCTGTGCGACGTCGCCGTTCGGGTAGACGTGGCGGTACTTGGTGTACACGCCCAACAGGCCGTCGATCCGCACCCGCAGTCCGGTCTCTTCGGCGACTTCCCGCACCGCCGCCTCCTCGGCCGACTCGCCGAGTTCCAGGGCGCCACCGGGCAGTCCCCAGCAGCCGTCGTCGCTGCGGCGTTGCAGGAGCACCTGGCCGTGGTGCGGCACACAGGCACCGGCGAAGTTCAGGAAGACCGGTTCCTGGCCGACCTGCTGTCGCAGCCATCTGATGTAGTCCGGCAACCGCAGCCCCTCACCGTCCCAGGATCTCAGCGGAACCCTGACCTACCGCCTAGCCTTGGTCGGGCTTCCGCCGGCGAAATCCTGCCGTACGCCACCCGTTCGAGGACGGCGCGGTTCGTGCAGTCCGGCCCTCAACCGTGCGGCGATCCTGAGCGGCATACCGCCCGGCCTCACGAGATGCGCGGCTGGTCAAAGACGGCGTTGTCGATCACCACGTCGACCAGCCGCAGCGGATCCACCTGGGCCAGGTACAGCCGTTCAGCCACCAGGTAACGATCACGGTGAACCGCCTCGGCCTGCGCGCCGGCCCTTCAAGTTGACGCACTTGCTTGCGTCAAGTCGACCACTGCCCTGTATGCGCAGCAGACAGTTGCAGCGCAGTTGAAGGGCTACGTGGTCAGGTGGCGATGAGGTCTTTGGCGTCCTGACAGAAGGCGCGGACGGCAGGGGTGCGTCGGTAGGGGCCGAGAGCGCCGACCAGGTTGCGTACGTGCTTGATACACCTTGCGGAGGTGACCTGGCCGGTGAGCGTCTGGACGGCCTGGTCGCCGAGGGCGAGTGCCTTGTCCAGGTCGGGCTGTGCCTGCTGTACGTAGGTGGTGGCGAGTAGAGCGTTTCGCAGTGCGCCCTCGCGGGTGTACTCGTTGCTCTGGAGGCGCAGTGCCGCCCGTAGGTGTTCCCGAGCACGGGACCAGTCTTCGAGCTTGACGTAGCAGTAGCCGGCCTGGGCGTGGGCCTGTGCTTCGTTGACCCAGTAGGACCAGTCGGGGTCGCCGTGGTCCGGGCGGGTGTCGGTGAGCCGGTCGAAGGCGCTGTCGAGCGCGCGGCGGGTGTCGGTGACCGATCGGTTGTTGGCGTAAGCCTCGGCGGCCCGCAGGTCGAGGATGGTGGAGACCTTCGGGCTCGTGGCGGGGTAGCTGGCTCGCGCGGTTTCCGCGAGGGTGATCGACTGGCGGAGCTGACCGAGGTCCTTGGCCTGGCAGGACATGAAGCCGAGGATGTTCGCGCCGAGTCCGCGATCACCGGCGGCGTGGGCCTGGTAGAGGCCGGCGATCCAGAACCGTTGGGCCTGGCTGTGATGACCGTTGTCGAAGGAGAGCCAGCCGGCGAGGCGCAGCAGTTCACCGGCGGTGGCGTGGAGGCGTCGGCCGACACTGTCGGCGTAGCGTCGATCGCGCAGCACGCCGACCACCGTGCTCAGGTGTTGACGGACCAGGCCGAGGGTTTGACCGCTGCCGAGGTGGTCGTCCATGCGTCGGAGGCTGGCGGTGACCGCGTCGAGGTGGTCGACGACCTCCGGGGAGAGTGGACGACCCGTCGTGGACGCGGCGGCTCGTGATGGCGGCGTGATCAACCACTCGTGTGCCGGGGACGTCAGTGCGGAACCGAGCAGAGTCAGGAACATCCGTCGGTGCATCATTCCCTCAGATTCGTTCACAACCTCGGCAGCCTGCAAGGCCCCCGCCGGTGACCAGGGAAGTTCCAGACCGGCCGAGGCGGGTAGGGCCTCGAACCCGTCGTCAGGCCAACCCAATTCATCGAGAGTGATCGTCCGCTGCAACTGCTCGGACAACAGCGCCATGGTCAGCGAGGGCCACGGACTGCGGGGTACGTCGCCCTTCTTCCACTTGTACGGCGTCTTCAGGTGCAACCGCTCTGAGCGGCCGTGTCGTTCGGCGCACTCGTTGAGTCGCCGGGCGAGTTGCTCGGGCTGCCAGCCCACCTCGCCGAGCAGGTGGGTGATCGCCTCTCCGCTGGGTGCCACGTCATCGACCCTTCATGCGTAGCGGTCGCTCATACGCACAGTAGCGGAGCTGTCGGTCGGCTCAGGACCCCGGCACCGGTCCGCACCAGTAGGCACCACGCGCACCTCCTTTCACCACGGCGCTGCCGGGGTCAACTGGACACCTTGGAACGGAGCGATGAGTCCGGTTCAAGTCTCGGTGAAACGGCCGTGGGCCGTGGCGGGGCAACGCCCCCGGCTCCCGGCCTTGCCAGAAGGTGAGGGTGCTCGTGATTTCCGAGATCGTGCCGGTCGTGTTCGGTGGCCTGGTGCCAGGGTTCCTGCTTGGTCTCCTCGCGTTCCGGGTCAAGTCCCGGTGGTGTCCGCGCTGCGGTGGGTCCACCGAAGCCCTGCACCGCGTGGATCAGCGATGAGTGCGCCGGCCAGCAGGGACGGTCGCCGGGATCTGCCGATCGGCCGGCGGGTGGCGCAGTTGCGGGTACGGCGGGGCATGAGTCAGCAGGTTCTCGCTGACCGGGTCGGCCGGTCGAAGAGCTGGGTCGACAAGGTGGAGCGTGGGGTGCGTACCCTCGATCGGCTCACGATGATCGAGACGGTGGCCGCCGCCCTCGGTGTCGCCCCGGGTGTCCTGGTCGGGCGGAAGGTCCAGCGGTCATCGGGCACCGACGTCACGGCCGCCGTCGAGCAGGTGCGGGAGGCGCTGGCCTGCTACGACACCCCGAGCCGGGAATGGCCGTCGTCGGTGGCGGAACTCGACCGGCAGATTGGGTACGCGTGGACGGCGTACCGGCACGCCCACCATCCGCAGGTGCTCCGGATGCTGCCCGGCCTGCTCGCCGCCACCCGCCACGCCGCCCGCCCCGAAGCCTCGACACGCGGTGCGCGACCAGTCGCCGGGCTGCTGGTACGGGTGTACCGGCTCGCCGCCCAGGTGCTGGTGAAACTTGGCGAGGCGCACCTCGGCTGGCTGGTCGCCGACCGGGCGATGACCACCGCCGCCGACGACCCACGCCACACCGCCCTCGCCGCCGTCCCACTGGTGCAGGCGCTGCGCGCGCTGAACCGGGGCCGACTGGCGATGACCGCCGCCACCACCGCCGTACGCCCGCTCGACCTGACGCCGTCGTCCCCGCCGGACGATCTCGCCCTGGCCGGGGCGTTGCTCACCGAGGCCGCCCTCGCCGCCGCCACCTACGCAGACGCCGCCACCGTGGACGACCTGATTGACCGTGCGGCCCACCTCGCCGCACACTGCCCCGACGACGGCAGCGGGTTCGGGCCGGTAGTAGTCGACCTAGCCCGCGCGCTGGCCACCGCCCGCCTCGGCGACAACCACCTGGCCGTCGCCCTGCATCTGCGTGCCACCAGCGGCGACGGCTGGCGGCGGCTACCCGCCGAACACCGCGCCGCCCACCTGATCGACATCGCCCGGGTGCACCTCGACGTCGGCGACCAGCATGCCGCCGGCGGTGCCCTGGCCGCCGCCGACCAGATTGCCCCCGCCGAGGTACGGCTCCGACCCGCTGCCCACGCCGTACTGACCGCCGTGCTGCGTGCCGGTCCCACCCCGGCCGACGTCACCCGCCTTGCCGCCACCATCGGCCTGGCCCGGCCCCACGCGGCGGGCTGAGCACCAGCGGGGTGGGGTCGGCTTTCAGCGCAGGGCGCGGCCGTGTGAGCGGGCGAGGTCCTCGGCCTGGGTGCGCAACTGCGCGGCCAGGTCCTTGAACTGGTCCAGGGCAGGGTTGACGCCGACGAGGGTGAACTCGGCCTCGACCACCTTCAGGTCGAGCTGCCACACGTCGGCGAGGATGCGGCGCATCCACGGCGTGGCGTGGTCCCAGCCCTCCCGGGGAGTTCCGCTTCCGTAGGCGCCGCCGCGCACCGTGACCAGCACGGCCGGCTTGCCGGCGAGGACCGGCGTGGCGCCAGAGGCCATTCGCGGGTCGGTGATCACCGTGTCGGCCCAGGTCTTGAAGTGCTGGGAGACACCGTAGTTGTAGAGCGGCACCGCGAACAGCAACGCGTCGGCGGCGACCAACTCGTCGGTCAGCTGTGCCGCCAGCGCCACCGCCGTCTGCTGCTCGGCCGTGCGCTTCTCCGCCGGTACGAAGCCGGCCGTCACCGCGTCGGCCCAGGTCGTCGAGGGCAGCGGCTCGGTACCGAGATGGCGGCGCACGATCGTGCCGTCCGGGTGCGCGGCGCGCCATTCATCTTCCACGATGTCGGCGATCTCTCGGCTGTGCGAACCCTCGACCCGGATGCTCGAGTCGAGCCGGAACAACGACATGGTGATCTCCCTCAGACATGGCCAGCAGTGAATTGCTGACGCGTCAGCGAACCTACGACGGAAGTTGCTGACGCGTCAACAAAGCGGGGGTAGAGTGTGATGTATGACCGAGCCGCGCTGGCTGGACGAGCAGGAGAGCCGCATGTGGCGGGCCTACCTGCGCATGCACCGCGCCGTCGAGGTCGCCGTCGACCGCCAGCTCAGCGAAGCCGGCATCTCCCGCCCCGACTACGAGGTGCTGGTACCGCTCTCCGAAGCCGAGGGGCGGACCATGCGCGTTCGGAACCTGGCCATCTGGCTCGGGTGGAACCGTAGCCGCATCGCACACCAGCTTCGCCGCATGGAACAACGAGGGCTGATCACCCGCTTCGAATGCTCCGCCGACGCCCGCGGCACCATGGTCAGACTGACCGACCAGGGCTACGCCGCCGTCGTCGCGGCCGCGCCGGGCCACGTCGAAACCGTCCGCAACGTCCTCGTCGACCAGCTCGACCAGGACGAGATCGCCCAGTTGACCGCCATCGCCGAACGGGTCGTGGCCGCCGCCGGCTGGTGCCAGCTACCGCACTCCGGAACGGTCCACGGTTGCTGACGGGACGGCTACCCTGCACGGTGTCGGCTGTTGGTCTCCGAGTACCGCTCAACGGGCGGGTGTCGTAGTGGGGACGTACCGTCGTCTCAGGCAGTGATGTCATGACCGAGGACGGTGAGGGCGATGTCCGGCAAGGGCGAAGTCAACCAGCCCACGCGTGAGTTCCCGGAGTACCCGGCCGGCCCGTCGTCGACCGATCCGGCAACCGCCGTCGGAAGCGACGGACCCGCCGACGCCGGTCGTCGTGGCCTGCCGCGTGGGCTGATCCTGGTGCTGGGGGCCGCCGCGCTGGCCGTGGTGGTCCTGCTCGGTACGCAGGCGGCCGGCCTCTGGCCGAGCTGGCGCAACCCGTTCGCCGAGGAGACGACCGATCGCAGCCAGCCGCCCCTGCTGAAGTCGATCCGGGACCTCAGCCGGTACGTGGCCGCCGAGGGCAACTTCCAGGTCGTCGTCGATCTGGAGACCGACCGGAAGTACGTCCCGGACTTCCTGCTCAACGAGCGCACCCTCTTCGTCGGCGCGGGCCGGGTGGAGGCGTACGTCGACTTCTCGAAGATCGCCGAGGGGGCGGTGAAGCAGTCGGCCGACGGGAAGTCCGCCGAGATCGTCCTGCCCGCCCCGCAACTCGGCGAGACGAACCTCGACATCGAGAAGAGCTACGTCTTCGCCGAGAAGCGCGGCCTGCTCAACCGGCTCGGGGACGTCTTCGCCGACGACCCGAACCGGCAACGTGAGGTCTACCGTCTCGCCGAAGAGCGGATCACCACTGCCGCCCGGGACAGCGGGCTCACCGCTCGCGCCGAGGCGAACACCCGCAAGATGCTGGAGGGGCTGCTCCGCTCGCTCGGCTACCAGACGGTCACCGTCACCTACGCCGCGCCCTGACCCGTCCGAACCGCCGCCTGCCGTGTGTCCGTCGCCGACTGCCCGTTCCTGGTCCGCGACGCCCCGGTGGGCGGCGGCACGGTCATTGGGCGCCGGTTGGGGCGTCTGTCGCGCAGGACTTGTCGTCGGCAGACGGTGGCCATATCACTCCGAGTGACCCCGGGCCCGCAGGCCCACATCCTCCGGTTTCCCTTTGCTCTGCACCCCAATACGCGCCAGGCACTCTCGGTGAGCGCGCGTTCTTGTACGCTGGCTCCCGTTGACGCTGCAGCCCCTGCTCATAGTCGGTGTCGCATATCTGGGTGCAGAGCAAAGGGAAAACTCGGGGATGGCGTGTCCCGGTGAAGGGTCACCCACCGTGAGACCGGAAGCCACTCCGAACGCCTGGACGCAGCGTGACTATGGATGGCTGGCGTCGTAGGGCCATCCTCGCCGGGGCGTCCGTGTGGCACACCGCACCGCGCTCGGAACGCCCCGCACCGGACGCGGCGCCCGCCCCGGTGAGTCGGGGCGGGCGCCGTTGGTCGTGGCGGCCGTGCCATGTCGTCGTGGCGGTGCGGGTCAGTACTGGACGGCGTACCGGTCCTCGTTGGGCATCAGGAGCCAGAGCACCAGGTAGACGATCACCTGGGTGCCGGGCAGCAGCAACGACAGCAGGAACAACAGTCGGACGAAACCGGGGGACCTGCCGAACCGCTGGGCCAGGCCGGCACAGACACCGGCGAACATGCGCCCCTGACGGGGCCGGACCAGTTTGCGACTCATGGTCGTCTACTCCCACTCTGCGGCGCTTTGGCCGCCTCTGTAATCCACGGTAGGTGGGGCGTGCCACCGCGCCCTCAGCCCCGAGGTGGATTGGCCACCGGCGTACCCGTAGGTGGTTACCCGTCCCGGGTCGGGGTGACGCGTCCCTTCCGGCATCGACCGCCCTGGGTGTATCGGCGGCCGGGCGGGGAATCCGTGACCAGGGCGGGTACGCTCGCCGGCGGCCCCGCCGACGCCACTGGGGCCGAGGGGAGAAGTGCCGGTCATGATCAGCGTCTTCGATCTCTTCGGTGTCGGCGTCGGGCCGTCCAGTTCCCACACGGTGGGGCCGATGCGGGCCGCGCGGACCTTCGTGGCTGGGCTGAAGGCCGACGGCCTGCTCACCGGCACCGCACAGGTGCGGGCCGAGCTGTTCGGGTCGCTCGGCGCGACGGGACATGGGCACGGCAGCGACCGCGCGGTGCTGCTCGGGCTCGCCGGCGAGGTGCCGGAGACGGTCGACACCGACGGGGTCGGTCCCCGGATCGACCGGGTCCACGCCGACCGGCGGCTGGCCCTGCTCGACGTACACGAGATCGACTTCGACCCCGACCGGGACCTGGTGCTGCACCGGCGCCGGTCGCTGCCGTACCACCCGAACGGAATGACCTTCACCGCGTACGACGCCGACGGGGGTGAGCTGCGCACCCGGACGTACTACTCGGTCGGGGGCGGGTTCGTGGTGGACGAGGCGGCGGCCGGCGCGGACCGGATCCGGCCGGACACCACCCCGGTCCGGTACCCGTTCGCCACCGGCGTGGAACTGCTGGAGGTCACCACGGCCACCGGCCTGTCGATCAGTGAGGTGATGCTCGCCAACGAGCGGTCCTGGCGGAGCGAGGCGGAGATCCGCGCCGGGCTGCTGGAAATCTGGCGGGTGATGCGGGAGTGCGTGGACTCGGGCTGCGAGCGCGACGGCGTACTCCCGGGTGGGTTGAAGGTCCGGCGGCGCGCGGCGGAACTGCGCCGGGGCCTCGAGGCGGACGCGGGCAGCGCGGACCCGCTGCGGGTGATGGACTGGGTGACGCTCTTCGCCCTCGCGGTGAACGAGGAGAACGCGGCCGGCGGCCGGGTGGTCACCGCCCCGACCAACGGGGCGGCCGGGATCATCCCGGCGGTGCTGCACTACTACACCCGCTTCGTGCCGGGCGCGGACGACGAGGGCGTGGTCCGCTTCCTGCTGGCGGCCGGCGCGATCGGGGTCCTCTTCAAGGAGAACGCCTCGATCTCCGGGGCCGAGGTCGGCTGCCAGGGCGAGGTCGGTTCGGCCTGCTCGATGGCGGCGGCCGGGTTGGCCGAGGCACTGGGCGGCACCCCGGCCCAGGTGGAGAACGCCGCCGAGATCGGCATGGAGCACAACCTCGGCCTGACCTGTGACCCGGTCGGGGGTCTCGTGCAGATCCCCTGCATCGAGCGGAACGCGGTGGCTAGCATCAAGGCGATCACGGCGACCCGGCTCGCGCTGCGCGGCGACGGGGTGCACGCGGTCTCCCTGGACAAGGTGATCAAGACGATGCGGGAGACCGGCGCCGACATGAAGGTCAAGTACAAGGAGACGGCACGCGGGGGTCTCGCGGTCAACGTGATCGAGTGCTGAGCCCGGGGGCCGGGCCACCCGCGTAGCGGTTCCGGCGAGCCGGTCGCCGGGGCACGCCGGGGCGGGAGGCGACGGTGACGACCGGTGGTGCCGCGACCCTGTGGTCGCACCGCAACGCGCTGCGCATCCTGGTCCGTCGCGACCTGGCGGTGAAGTACCAACGCTCCGTGCTCGGGTACCTCTGGTCGCTGATCGAGCCGCTCGGCCTGGGCGCGGTCTACTACTTCGTCTTCGGCGTGCTCTACGCCGGGGACACCGGCCGGCACCTGGGCGAGGCGGCCGGGTCGTATCCGCTGTTCCTGGTCGCCGGGATCTTCGCCTGGCAGTGGGCCGGTTCGGCGATCACCGAGGCGGCCAACGCGCTCACCGGCCAGGCCCGGTTGATCACCGTACTGAACGTGCCCCGGGAGATCTTCCCGGTCGGCCGGGTCGCCGGCCGCTTCGCCGAGTACGTCGCCGGCCTGCCGATCCTGGTCGGCGTCGCGGCGGTCTACGCGGTACGTGGCCGGATCGACCCGGGGTTCGCGCTGCTCGCCCTTCCGCTCGCCCTGCTGGTGCAGACGGTCCTGCTGGTCGGGGTGGCGCTGCTGCTCTCCGCGCTGAACGTGCTGCTGCGCGACGTGGAACGGGTGATGCGCCTGGTACTGCGGCTGCTCTTCTACGCCACGCCGATCATCTATCCGCTGAGCCTGGTCCGGGACTCCGCGGCCCCCGGCTGGTGTAAGGCGCTCTACGAGCTGAACCCGCTGGTCGGCATCGTGCAGCTGCACCATGCGGCCTGGTACCCGGACGAGTTCCCGGACGCCCGGCTGCTGGTCACCTCGGTCGCCGGCAGCCTGCTGGTGCTGGTCGTCGGCCGGCTGGCGTTCCGCCGGCTCGAACCGGCCGTGCTCAAGGAGCTCTGAGGCGTGCGGCCGGGGAACGGGGCGGCCGGAGGGCCGCGGTCATGACGGCGATCATCGAGGCGGACGGCCTGGGCATCCGGTTCGCCCGCAACCGGCGGCGGCAGTTGCGCCTGCGCGAGCTGGTCGTCCACGGGGGTGGCCGGAACCCGGACGGTGGGCGGTTCTGGCCGTTGCGGGACGTCTCGTTCACCATCACCGCCGGGGAACGGGTCGGTGTGCTGGGGCGCAACGGCAGCGGCAAGAGCACCCTGCTGCGGCTGATCGCCGGGGTGCTGATCCCCGACGAGGGGCGGATCGGGGTGCGTGGTGCGGTCGCCCCGCTGCTGGAACTCTCCGCCGGCTTCGCCGGCGACCTGACCGGGCGGGAGAACCTGCACCTGGTCGGTGGCCTGCACGGGCTCTCTCCGGTTTACCTCCGGCGGCACTTCGATGACATCATCTCCTTCGCTGGCGAGCAGGTCGAGCGGGCCGTCGACACCCCGGTGCGGCACTACTCCTCGGGGATGAAGATCCGGCTCGGCTTCGCGATCGTCAGCCGGCTGCCGCACCCCGTGCTGCTGATGGACGAGGTGACGGCCGTCGGGGACGCGGAGTTCCGTGCGAAGTGCTACGCCACGATCGACCGACTGCTCGCGGAGGGGCGCACCTTGGTGCTGGTGTCACACAACGAGAAGGACCTGACCCGGTTCTGCCGTCGGGGTCTCTACCTCGACGGTGGCCGGTTGACCGTCGACGGGTCGCTGGACGAGGCGCTCGCCGCGTACCACCGGTCGGTCGCGCGGTGACCCTGGCGATCGTGCTCGCCACCGGGGGCCCGGCGGCGAATCTCCCCGACGACACCGTCGGCCACCTCGTCGCGCAGTGGCGGGCCGCCGGAGCGACCGAGGTCCGGGTCGCCACCGACCTGCCCGAGCTGGCCGCCCTGGCCGAGCGCGCGACCGGGCCGGTACTGGTCTCCGGTGCCGACCTGGTGGCCCACACCACCGTGCTGAAGCACCTGGCCACCAGCCCGGTCGCCGGCACGGCCGCGCTGGTGCTGGCCGACCCGCCGGCCGCCGGCCACGCTGCGGTCCGCGAGGAACGCGGCCAGGTGGTGGCCGCCGGACCGGCCCGGACGCTGTCCGACGCCACCGGCAGCTTCGGCGGCGCGCTGCGGGTCGTTGCGGCGGACCTGCCCGCGCTGGTCGCCGCCGCCCGGACGGCCGCCGGGTCGGGCGGGACCGACCTGGACGGCCTCGTCGCCGCGTTCACGGCCACCGGGGCGCTGACCTTCGCCCACCGGGTACGCCTGCTCGTCGCGCACCGGGCCGTCGACCCGGCCGGGCTGGCCGCCGCCCGCGCCGAACTGGCCGGGGTGGACGAGGACGCGGCCGAGCTGCGGCTGTCCGTCAAGGAGCGGGACGACTTCTTCACCACGTACTTCGTCAGCTCCTGGTCGCCGTACGTGACGAAGGCCTGCGCCCGGCTCGGGCTGACGCCGACCGGGGTCACCATGATCTCGGTTTTCTTCGCCGTGGTCGCGGCGGTGCTGTTCGGTGCCGGCGGGCGGCCCGCGCTGGTCACCGGTGGTGTGCTGCTCTACCTCGGGTTCATGCTCGACTGCGTGGACGGGCAGCTGGCCCGGTACACCCGCGACTTCAGCCCCTGGGGCGGCTGGCTGGACACCATGGCCGACCGGGCCAAGGAGTACGTCGTCTACGCCGGGCTCGGCTTCGGGGCGACGCACGCCGGGCTGGGCGACGGCTGGGTGCTGGCGCTCGCCGCGATGACCCTCCAGACCGTCCGGCACCACACCGACGCGTGGTACGGGGTGCTGCACGACGAGGCGGCCCGCCGGCCGAAGGCGGCCAGCCCCGGCGGCGGCATCGGCGACAAGCTCAACGCCGCCTCCAACCGGGTGCAGGCCGACACCGGCTCGGTGTCGTACTGGCTGAAGCGGACCGTGGTGTTCCCGATCGGGGAGCGCTGGGCGCTGATCGCGCTCACCGCCGCGCTCTTCGACGCCCGGGTCGCCCTGATCGCCGTGCTGGTCTGGGGTGTCCTGGCGTTCGCGTACACCGGGGCGCTGCGCACCCTGCGGGCCCGGTTCATGCGGGTGCCGGTGCTCGGCACGGTCGACGCCGGCCTGCACCGCGACGACGGTCCGCTGGTGCGCCGGTTCGGCGGGCGGATCCCGGCGCAGCTCCCGCTCGCCGTGCTCGCCGCGTTGGCCGCACTGGGCCTGCTCGGCGTGGCGCTGACCGGCGGTGACACCGTCCGCTGGGCCGCCCCGGTGGCCCTGCTGGTGCTGCTCGCCGCCGGACTCGGCGCGCGGGGCCGGGCCGACGGCGCGCTGGACTGGCTGGTGCCGGCCGCGCTGCGGGCGGCCGAGTACGTCTTCGCGATCGCCGTGGGGGTGGCCGGCGACGTGCCGCTGCCGCTGGTCTTCGGGTACGTCTTCGTGCTCACCCTGCTCCACTACGACCTGGTGGCCCGGTTGGAGAAGCGACAGCCCGCCCCGCCGCTGCACGATGCGACGCTGGGCTGGGAGGGGCGCTCGGTCCTGCTGGTCGTGGCGCTGATCGCCGGATTCGCGTGGGTGGGGATGGCTACACTCACTTCGTACCTTTTGGTGATTTTCGTGATGAGTGTGGTCGCCGCCTGGGTGAGGCGTCCCACCCGCGCCGCGCGTACCGCCCCGGCGCGGTGAGGGGGCGTCGCGCGGTGGCCTGACCGGGGGGCCCGGGATGGCGCTGATCAGCTTCGTCGTACCGGTCCACCGGGTCCAGGGGTACCTGCGCGAGTGCCTGGACTCCCTGCTCGGGCAGGCGTTCGACGACGTCGAGGTGATCGCCGTCGACGACTGCTCGCCGGACGCCAGCCCGGAGATCCTCACCGGGTACGCCGGTCGCGACCCCCGGGTCCGGCTGGTCCGGCTGACCGGCAACGTCGGGCTCGGCCCGGCCCGCAACGTCGGGCTGGACCGGGCCACCGGCGAGTACGTCTGGTTCGTCGACGGCGACGACTGGCTGGCCCCCGGGTGCCTGCCGGTGGTCGCCGAGCGGCTCCGCGCCACCCGGCCGGACGTGCTCCTGGTCGACCACGTCCGGGTGCACTGGAACGACAGCGTCACCCGTAGCGCCCTGCGTGACGTGTACCCGGAGCCGGTCGGGGCGGAGACGTTCCGGCTGCGGGACCGCCCCGAGGTCGTCGGGCTGCTGCACACCGCCTGGAACAAGCTGGTCCGACGCGAGTTCCTGGTCTCTCTCGGGCTGCGCTTCGCGTCCGGCTGGTACGAGGACGTCTCGTTCAGCTACCCGGTGCTGCTGGCCGCCGAGCGGATCGGCCTGCTCGACCGGGTCTGCGTCAACTACCGGCAGCGGCGGACCGGTGCGATCACCCGTACCCCGGGGGACCGGCACTTCGACGTCTTCGCGCAGTGGGAGCGGGTGTTCCGGTTCCTGGCCGACCACCCGGCCGTCCACGGGGCCGGGGAACTGCACCCGGTGCTCTTCGAGCGGATGGTCTGGCACTACCTGACGGTGCTCGGCAACGGTGCGCGGATCGCCCAGCAGGTGCGGGCGGCGTTCTTCGCCCGGATCGTCGCCGACCACGAGCGGTGGCGGCCACCGGGCGGGTACCGGATGCCGGACGGGATCGAGGGGCTCAAGCACCGGCTGGTGGCAACCGGACGGTGGCGTACCTTCAGTGCGCTGCGCGGCGCGCACCGGACCGGCCTGACCGTACGCCGGACGGCGCGTACCGCCCGGCGACGGGGCGCTCCGGTGCTGCTCGGCGCGGCACGACTGACCCGGGACGCCGCGCTGCTCGCCGGTTACCGGGCGGAACTGCGCCGGCCGGTCGACCCGACGCTCGCCCTCTACGCCGCGTACTGGTACCGGGGGTACGCCTGCAATCCGGCCGCGATCCACGCCGCCGCCCGGCGGCTGGCCCCGCACGTGCGCGGGGTGTGGATCGTCCGGCGGGACCGGCTCGACTCGCTGCCGCCCGGCCTGGAGTACGTGGTGGCCGGCACCGCCGCCTACTTCCGGGCGCTGGCCCGGGCGCGGTGGCTGGTCAACAACGTCAACTTCCCGGACCACGTGCGTAAACGGCCCGGCACCGTGCACGTGCAGACGCACCACGGCACCCCGGTCAAGGTGATGGGGCTGGACCAGCGGCGGTACCCGCTCGGCGCGCCCGGAATGGACTTCGCCGCGCTGCTGCGCCGGGTCGACCGGTGGGACTACAGCATCTCCTCGAACAGCTTCTCCACCCAGATGTGGGAGCGGGCGTACCCGGCGGCGTACACCACGCTGGAGGTGGGCTACCCACGCAACGACCGGCTGGTGACCGCCACGGCCGACGAGATCGCCGAGATCCGGGCGGGGCTCGGCGCCGGGCCCGGGGAACGGATGGTGCTCTACGCGCCCACCCACCGTGAGCACCTGCCCGGCTACCACCCCCCGTTCGACCCCCACCGGCTTCTCGACGTGCTCGGCCCGGCCGGACGGCTGCTGGTGCGTAGCCACTACTTCCACGACCGCGAGCCGCAGGGCGCGTCCGGCTGGCCGTCCGACGACCCCCGCGTCACCGACGTCAGCGGGTACGACCCGGTGGAGGACCTCTACCTCGCCGCCGACGTGCTGGTCACCGACTACTCCTCGGCGATGTTCGACTACGCCGTACTGGACCGGCCGATCGTGCTGTACGCGCCCGACCGGGAGGCGTACCGGCTGGCGCGCGGGGTGTACCTCGACGTGACCGCGGAGCCGCCGGGCGCGGTGGCGACCACCTTCGCCGGCCTGCTCGACGTGTTCCGCTCCGGGACGGTCGACTCGGCGGTCGCCACCGCGGACCGGCAGCGGTTCCGGGCCCGGTTCTGCGTCTGGGACGACGGGCACGCCGCCGAGCGGGTGGTCCGCCGGGTCTTCCTCGGTGAGCCCGGTGGCGACGAGCCAGGTGACGTGCGATGACGCGCGATGCGGGTCGACGGGAGGGACCGGCGTAATAGGCCTGTCACGAGCCGAACATGGCACGTTTACCCGATGTCCCGAACCCTTGATGCTGGTCACAGTCAATGCGGTGTCCGCGACGACCAGCGGGAGGTGACGGGTGGCCACCGTCGCGTTGAAGGATGTCTCCAAGGTGTTCCCGAACGGGACGCTCGCGGTGGACAACGTCAACCTCGATGTGAACGACGGCGAGTTCATGGTGCTGCTCGGGCCGTCGGGCTGCGGGAAGTCGACGGTGCTGCGCATGGTCGCCGGACTGGAGACTCCGACCAGCGGCGCGGTGATGATCGACGGTGAGTACGCCAACGACCTCACCCCGCCCGACCGGCGGATCGCCATGGTCTTCCAGGACTTCGCGCTCTACCCGCACATGACCGTCGAGGACAACATCGCCTTCCCGCTGAAGCTGGCCGGGATGGAGTCGACCCCCCGCGAGGAACGGGTGGCGAGCGTGGCCACCGCGCTGGGCATCGGGGACGTGCTGGGCCGCCGGCCGAGCCAGCTCTCCGGTGGGCAGCGGCAGCGGGTAGCGATGGGTCGGGCGATCGTCCGTCGGCCGCGCCTCTTCCTGATGGACGAGCCGCTGTCCAACCTCGACAGCGGCCTGCGCGCCGAACTGCGGGCGGAGATCTCCGGGCTGACCCGTGAGCTGGGCGTCACCACCATCTACGTCACCCACGACCAGGCCGAGGCGCTGACCATGGCCGACCGGGTCGCCATCATGCGCAAGGGGGTGCTCCAGGACGTCGGCACCCCCACCCAGGTGTACGGCCGCCCGGCCACCCTGTACGTCGCCGCCTTCCTCGGCAGCCCCAAGATGAACCTGCTGGAGGCGTCGGTCTACGTCCACCTCGACCGGTACGTCGCGTTGAACCTCGGCGAGCAGTCGCTCTACCTGCCCTGGGGCGACATCCGCAGCCGGGCGGTGGCCCACTACCACGGTGAGCGGATCGTGGTCGGGATGCGTGCCGAGGCACTGACCCCGGTCGCGCCGGACGCGCCGGGCGACGTCCTGCGGGGACGGATCCGCTTCCTGGAACACCACGGACACGAGTCGCTGGCCTTCCTCGACATCGGCGCGACGGCGGTGGTGGTGGACGAGATGGGCAGCCGGGTCGTCGAGGAGCCTGACGTCGGCTCGCGCAGCCTGCGCCGGGGGCTCAGCCAGGTGGTGCAGCGGCTCACCGGCCGGTCGGTGGAGACGCCGCCGGAGGAGCCGGTGACCCGCGACAGCAAGGCGAGCGTGCTCGGTGACCCGGGGCGGCACCACCGCCGGCCGGCGGAGCTGTCCGTCCGGCTGGCCCCGTACCCGGCGGTCACCGCCGGCCAGCAACTGGCGGTCTCGGTTCGGATGGACGCCGTGCACTTCTTCGACGACCGGGGCGACCGGATCGACGTGGGCTGGCGCTGAGCGGGGCCGCCGCGCCACGTGTGCCGGCGGGCTCACCGGCCGCCCTTGCCGGGCAAGTTACCGGCCAGTAGCCTATCGGGTATGTCGATTGACTCGCGTCAGGTGGCTGCCGGTCTGCTGGCGGCGGTGCCGTTCGTCCGTACCCTCGGTCTGGAGGTCGTCGAGGTCGCGCCCGAGGCCGACGGCGGGGTCCGGGCCGTGCTGCGGCTGCCCGACACCGCACCGACCCACAACCACGTCGGCGGCCCGCACGCCGGGGCGATGTTCACCCTCGGCGAGAGCGCCTCCGGCGCGGTGGTGCTCGCCGCCTTCGGCCACCTGCTCGACCGGGCGACGCCGCTCGCCGTCCGGGCCGAGATCGGCTACCGCCGGCTCGCCATGGGGCCGGTCACCGCGACCGCCCGCCTCGGCCGTCCGGTCGTCGAGGTGGTCGCCGAACTGGAGGCCGGCCGCCGGCCGGAGTTCCCGGTGCCGATCGAGATCACCACCGCCGACGGCACGGTCACCGGCACGATGACGGTGGTCTGGACGTTGCGTCCCCACTGACCCCGGCCGGGCCCCGGCGACCGCCACGACCGGGCGGGGCGGCGGGTGGGGACGGAATCGGGTTTGTCGGCACTGTCCGCTGGTTAGATTCATGGGGTGCTGGGCCTACCCGATCATGTGACCGCCTGTCTCTTCGATCTGGACGGTGTGCTGACCCAGACCGCCCGGGTGCACAACGCCGCGTGGACCGAGACCTTCGACGCGTTCCTGCGCGCGCGGGCCACCGCCACCGGCGAGCCGTACCGCCCCTTCGATCCCGGGGACGACTACAACCGCTACGTCGACGGTCGACCCCGGGCCGACGGGGTCCGCACCTTTCTCGCCTCCCGGGGCATCGCCCTGCCCGAGGGGGCACCGGACGACCCGCCCGGGGCGGACACCGTGCACGGCCTCGGCAACCGCAAGAACGTCGTCCTGCTGGACCGGCTGCGCACCAGCGGCGTCGACGTCTACCCCGGCTCGGTGGCGTACCTGGAGGCGGCGGCCGCCGCCGGGCTGCGCCGCGCGGTCGTCTCGGCCAGCGCCAACTGCCGCGAGGTGGTCGCCGCCGCCGGCCTGGAACACCTGCTGGAGGCCCGGGTGGACGGAGTGGTCGCGCGGGTCGAGGGGCTGCGGGGCAAGCCGCACCCGGACACCTTCCTGGCCGGGGCGCGGCAGCTCGGCGTCGTACCGGCCCAGACGGCGGTCTTCGAGGACGCGCTGGCGGGAGTGGCCGCCGGCCGGGCGGGCGGCTTCGGCTACGTGGTCGGCGTCGACCGGGTCGGGCAGGCCGACGACCTGCGTGCCCAGGGCGCCGACATCGTGGTGCCCGACCTCGGTGACCTGATCGACGAGGAGTTCCGCGGGTGATCCGGGAACGGGCGTATCCAGTCGAGCCGTGGCACGTGCGGGAGGTCCTGCTCGACCTCGACGTGCTGGCCCAGTCCGAGTCGATCTTCGCGCTCTCCAACGGGCACATCGGGTTGCGCGGCAACCTCGACGAGGGCGAACCGCACGGCCTGCCCGGCACCTATCTGAACTCCTTCTACGAGCTGCGTCCGCTGCCGTACGCCGAGGCCGGGTTCGGCTTCCCGGAGTCCGGGCAGACCATCGTCAACGTCACCAACGGCAAACTGATCCGGCTGCTCGTCGACGACGAGCCGTTCGACGTCCGGTACGGCGAACTCCTCGACCACGAGCGGATCCTCGACCTGCGCGCCGGCACCCTGCACCGGTACGTGCACTGGCGCTCCCCGGCCGGTCGGGAGGTCAAGCTCCGCAGCACCCGGCTGGTCTCCTTCCGCCAGCGCTCGGCCGCCGCGATCAACTACGAGGTCGAGGCGGTCGACGGCCCGTTGCGGCTGATCGTCCAGTCCGAACTGGTGGCCAACGAGGCCCTGCCCGCGCAGAGCAAGGACCCCCGGGTGGCGGCGGTGCTGGAGTCGCCCCTGCTCGCCGAGGAGCAGCTCACCCAGAGCCGGGGCGGGCTGCTGATCCACCGGACCAAGGTGAGCGGCCTACGGGTGGCCGCCGCGATGGACCACGAGGTGCAGGCCCCGGCCGACGTGACGGTCAGCACCGAGGGGTACGACGACTGGGTCCGCACCACCATCGGCTGCGTGCTGGAGCCGGGGGAGACGCTGCGCGTGGTCAAGCTGCTCACGTACAGCTGGTCCAGCCAGCGGTCGCTGCCGGCGCTGCGCGACCAGGTCGGGGCGACCCTCGCGGCGGCCAAACTGGACGGCTGGGACGGCCTGCGCCGGGAGCAGCGGGAATACCTCGACGAGTTCTGGGACGCCGCCGACGTACGCGTCGAGGGTGACCCCGAGGTGCAGCAGGCGGTCCGGTTCGGGCTGTTCCACGTGTTGCAGTCCGGTGCCCGTGCCGAACGGCGGCCCATCTCGGCCAAGGGACTGACCGGTCCCGGGTACGACGGACACGCGTTCTGGGACACCGAGATGTTCGTGCTGCCGGTGCTCACCTACACCCAGCCGGGCGCCGTCCGGGACGCCCTGCACTGGCGGCACTCCACCCTCGCCCAGGCCCGGGAGCGGGCCCGGACGTTGTACCTCGACGGTGCGGCATTCCCCTGGCGCACCATCGAGGGGCCGGAGTCGTCGGCGTACTGGCCGGCCGGGACGGCCGCCTTCCACATCGCCGCCGACGTGGCCGACGCGCTGCGCCGCTACGTCCTGGTCACCGGGGACGCCGAACTGGAACAGTCGATCGGGCTGGAACTGCTGATCGAGACGGCCCGGCTGTGGCGCTCGCTCGGGCACCACGACCGGCACGGCCAGTTCCACATCGACGGGGTCACCGGCCCGGACGAGTACACCGCGGTCAAGGACGACAACGTCTACACCAACCTGATGGCCCAGCGGAACCTGCTCACCGCCGCCGACGTGGCGATGCGCTACCGGGACCAGGCGATCCGGCTCGGGGTCACCGAGGAGGAGGCCGCGGCCTGGCGGGACGCCGCGCACGCGATGCACATCCCGTACGACGACGAGGTCGAGGTGCACGAACAGGTCGAGGGGTTCACCCGGCAGGAGGAGTGGGACTTCGAGCACACGCCGTCGGACCGGTACCCGCTGCTGCTGCACTACCCGTACTTCGACCTGTACCGCAAGCAGGTGGTCAAGCAGGCGGACCTGGTGCTGGCGATGCACTGGCGCGGGGACGCGTTCACCGCGGAGGAGAAGCTGCGCAACTTCCTCTACTACGAGCGGCGGACCGTCCGGGACTCGTCCCTGTCGGCCTGCACCCAGGCGGTGCTCGCCGCCGAGGTGGGCCATCCCGAGCTGGCGCACAGCTACCTGCGCGAGGCCGCGCTGATGGACCTGCACGACCTCAACGAGAACACCCGCGACGGCGTGCACATGGCCTCACTGGCCGGGGCGTGGATCGCGTTGGTCGCGGGGTTCGGGGGACTCCGTGACCACGACGAGGAGCTGACCTTCTGCCCCCGGCTCTCCAGCCGGCTCAGTCGGCTGGAGTTCTCGCTCCAGTGGCGGCAGCTCCGGTTGCGGGTGGACATCCGGGCACACCAGACGACGTACTCGTTGCGGCACGGCGGGCCGGACGCGGCCCTGGAGCTGCGGCACTACGGTCAGCCGGTCCGGGTCACCTGCGACCAGCCGGTCACCATGCCGGTGCCGCCGCCCCGTCCGCCCGGACCACCCCCGGTGCAGCCGCCCGGCCGGGCACCGCTGCGCCAGGCCGACAAGATCCGCGAATAACCCCCAGCCCCCCGCGTTCCCCTACCCCCCGCCCCCAGCGCCCCGTCGATCATGGACTTCGGGCACCGGACAAGCTTCGCGAAAGCCATGAGTCAGGGCGCCACAACTTCATGATCGGCGGGGTGGGCCGGGGGCCGGGGGGTCAGAGGTGGCCGCCGGTGGTGGGCTTGCCGGCCGCGTCGTGCGGGGCCATCGCCCTCGGGTCGTCGGCGGTACGCGCCTGGGCCGCCTCGTCCGCCCAGTCCCGGCCGCGCTCCTCGTCCTCCCGACGCGGCTGCTCGTCGGTGCGCTCCTTGCGGGATTTCTGCTGCTGACCCATGCCGTCCTCCCCGTCTCGTGGCAGCCGTGTGCCGGCCGCCTCGTGGCCAAGCCCAAACGCCTCGTCGCCCGCCAGATCCTCACCGAACCCGAGGCCGGCCTGTTCACGCTCGCCACGCCTCCGCCGTCCGCGTAACCCCCACCACCAGGGCCTCTAACGAACCCCCAAGCTCACATCGGACATGGCCTCCCGAACTACCCTCTGAAACCCAAAACACGTGGAATACGTGAATCAGACGTCCTCTAATGCAGAAGGTGTAAATTAAACGGCAACTCAGGATCTTGACCCGTTCCGGGTGGCGGTGGAGGGAGCGACGGTGCCGCCCCGCCAGTATTTCCCGACCGTGCTCTGGTTAATCAGGTTGCCGGACAGTGTGGCTACCGCGTCCAGGGTGTAGGGGTGGCCGTCGGGGGTGGTCTCATCCTGTAGTCCCTGTGCCCAGGCTTTCACCCATGCGGCCATCCCGGCCCCAGCTTCCCCTGTTTGTCGGGGTCCAGGGACACCCGGTCGGGGAGTTCCAGCGTCTCCAGGTATGCGTGGAGGGTGGCGGGTCCATCCTCACCGGGCCGCCAAGTGGCCACGTGATCCGGCAGCGGCGGCACTGCCTCCCGCCAATATTTCCCGACCGATACCTGGTTGATCAGGTTGCCGGACAGTGTGACTACCGCAGCCAGGGTGTAGGGGTGGCCGTCGGGGGTGGTCTCATCCTGTAGTCCCTGTGCCCAGGCTTTCACCCAAGCGGCCATCCCCGGCCCCAGCCTTCCGAGTTTGTCGGTGTCCAGGGACACCCGGTCGGGGAGTTTCAGCGTCTCCAGGTATGCGTGGAGGGTGGCGGGTCCATCCTCGCCGGGCCGCCAATGAACCACGTGATCCGGCGGTGGGGGCAGCGGCGGCGCCGCCTCCCGCCAATATCTCGAGACCGTGCTCTGGTTGGTCAGGTTGCCGGACAGTGCGGCTACCGCAGCCAGGGTGTAGGGGTGGCCGTCGGGGGTGGTCTTACCCCGCAGTCCCTGTGCCCAGGCTTTCACCCATGCGGCCATCCCCGGCCCCAGCCTCCCCTGTTTGTCGGTGTCCAGGGACACCCGGTCGGGGAGTTTCAGCGTCTCCAGGTATGCGCGGAGGGTCGCGGGCCCATCCTCGCCGGGCCGCCAATGAACCACGTGATCCGGCGGTGGGGGCAGCGGCGGCACCGCCTCCCGCCAGTATTTCCCGACCGATTGCTGGTTGATTAGGTTGCCGGACAGTGCGGCTACCGCGTCCTGGGTGTAGGGGTGGCCGTCGGGGGTGGTCTCACCCCGCAGTCCCTGTGCCCAGGCTTTCACCCAAGCGGCCATCCCCAGCCCCAACCTCCCCTGTTTGCCGGGGTCCAGGGACACCCCGTCGGGGAGTTCCAGCGTCTCCAGGTATGCGCGGAGGGTCACGGGCCCATCCCCACCGGGCCGCCAATGAACCACGTGATCCGGCGGCGGGGGCAGCGGCGGCGCCACCTCCCGCCAATATTTCCCGACCGATTGCTGGTTGATCAGGTTGCCGGACAGTGTGACTACCGCAGCCAGGGTGTAGGGGTGGCCGTCGGGGGTGGTCTTACCCCGCAGCCCCTGTGCCCAGGCTTTCACCCAAGCGGCCATCCCCGGCCCCAGCGCCCCCTGCCCGTCGGTGTCCAGGGACACCCGGTCGGGAAGTTCCAGCGTCTTCAGATATGCGTGGAGGGTGCCCGGCCCATCCTCACTCGGCCGCCAATGAACCACATGATCCGGCGGTGCGGGCAACGACGGCGCCGCCTCCCGCCAATATGTCCCGACCGTGCTCTGGTTGGTCAGGTTGCCGGACAGTGCGGCTACCGCAGCCAGGGTGTAGGGGTGGCCGTCGGGGGTGGTCTCATCCCGCAGTCCCTGTGCCCAGGCTTTCACCCATGCGGCCATCCCCGGCCCCAGCCTCCCCTTTTTGTCGGGGTCCAGGGACACCCCGTCGGGGAGTTCCACCGTCTCCAGGTATGCGCGAAGGGTGACGGGTCCATCCTCACCGGCCCGCCAATGAACCACACGATCCGGCGGCGGGGGCAGCGGCCGCGCCACCTCCCGCCAATATTTCCCGACCGATACATAGGTGATCAGGTTGCCGGACAGTGCGGCTACCGCGTCCTGGGTGTAGGGGTGGCCGTCGGGGGTGGTCTTACCCCGCAGTCCCTGTGCCCAGGCTTTCACCCAAGCGGCCATCCCCGGCCCCAACCTCCCCTGTTTGTCGGGGTCCAGGGACACCCCGTCGGGGAGTTCCAGCGTCTCCAGGTATGCGCGGAGGGTCGCGGGCCCATCCTCACCGGGCCGCCAAGTGGCCACGTGATCCGGCGGTGGGGGCAGCGGCGGCGCCGCCTCCCGCCAATATGTCCCGACCGATGCCTGGTTGATCAGGTCGCCGGACAGTGCGGCTACCGCGTCCTGGGTGTAGGGGTGGCCGTCGGGGGTGGTCTTACCCCGCAGTCCCTGTGCCCAGGCTTTCACCCAAGCGGCCATCCCCGGCCCCAGTGCCCCCTTTTTGCCGGGGTCCAGGGACACCCCGTCGGGGAGCTCCAGCGTCTCCAGGTATGCGCGGAGGGTCGCGGG
Source organism: Micromonospora inyonensis (assembly GCF_900091415.1). Classification (NCBI taxonomy): domain Bacteria; kingdom Bacillati; phylum Actinomycetota; class Actinomycetes; order Micromonosporales; family Micromonosporaceae; genus Micromonospora; species Micromonospora inyonensis. Next base: position 2,062,214 of record NZ_FMHU01000001.1, read on the forward strand.
CCCATCCTCACCGGGCCGCCAAGTGGCCACGTGATCCGGCGGTGGGGGCAGCGGCGGCGCCGCCTCCCGCCAATATCTCCCGACCGATTGCTGGGCGATCAGGTTGCCGGACAGTGCGGCTACCGCGTCCTGGGTGTAGGGGTGGCCGTCGGGGGTGGTCTTACCCCGCAGTCCCTGTGCCCAGGCTTTCACCCATGCGGCCATCCCCGGCCCCAGCTTCCCCTGTTTGTCGGGGTCCAGGGACACCCCGTCGGGGAGTTCCACCGTCTCCAGGTATGCGTGGAGGGTCGCGGGTCCATCCTGACCGGGCCGCCAATGAACCACGTGATCCGGTGGCGCCGGTAGCGGTACCGCGGTTGTGGATGTGGATGTGGGTGGGGATGTGGGTGGGGGTGGGGGTGGGGGTGGTGAGGACTGCGGGGTCACCGGTCGGGCCGCAGGGGCCGGCATGGACGCCGCCGGCGTCTGCAAGGCTGCCGGGCCGGGCATGACCTGAGTGTCCGAGAGGTCCAGGGCAACCGTCCTGGGATACCCGGATCCGACACCATGGTCACCGTGGAATCCCGACCCGGCCGAGGTCACCGCGATGGTGACTTCATACACCTCCGACATCAGACGTAGCAGCACCCCCTCAAGGTGAGGAACGGACGTCCCACGCGTGTCCAGGGCCTGCCGCAGCATCGCCACATCCGCCGTGGACAAACCGTTCTCCTCCACGAAGCCGGTTCTGCCCACGACGTGGTCGAACTCCACTCGCAGACGATGACGCACATCCTCAGCCCCCGACGCCAATGTCCGCTCACCCGCTGCGGACCCCAGCCCCAGCACACCGGCGAACCGCGTGAACAACCGGTCCCACTCGTCCGACCACGACAACCCGGCCGGCCCGGACGGCAACAGGACAGCAGCGGAAACAGCGGCGTTGTAATGGTTGTAGAGGGCGGGATTCGCCGGGTCGCCAGCGACGTAATACAAGCTGACCCCCCGGCCGTCCAACGGCCCGAACACCGCCACCGGGCTCACCCCCCACCCGGTGCGCTGCAACACCGTGATCCGACTACCCGTGGCATGAGCCAACAACGGCAGCAGGAACTCCCCACCCGGCCCACCCCACCGACGACCCCAATCAGCCACCGTCTCCACGACCTCGGCGAACTCGTCCGCCTCCAACGGCCCATCAGACGTAAGCAACACATGCACCAGATAGTCACGCGCCCGCTCCGGCGCCAACAACGCCACCTGAAAACCCCGACCACGCCCATTGACAAAATCCAACTGCTCCTGCGGCACCTCCGTCACCGGACCCGGATCCCACCCCAACCCGACCAACTCCGCACGCGCCTCCTCATACCGCTGCCCGACCCGCCCCGCATCCAGAAACCCAGCCTCAGTCACCACACCACCCGCAAACACCCCCTGACCACCCAGACGTTCCACCAACCGCGCCACCACCTGCCCATCACTGAGCCCCCGCACCTGCCGCCACGGCTCCCCCTGCGGCAGAAACTCCCGCCGCATCACCACATCCGCCGGCAACCCCCCGACCCGAGCACCCAGATACGACAGGACAAGCCCCTGCAACAACCCATCCACCCGGCCCAACTCAGACCCGACCGGCACCACACCACCCAACCGCCCCACACCGACACGCACCCCACGAGGATCAGACAGCCACGCATACAGATCCGCCGGCAACACCCCCGCCCCCGCCAACACGTCCCGCACCCACACCGGATCAGCCACCACCAACGCCGACAACACACAAAACCCATCAGCCGGCACCGGAAACTCCCACCCAGGCTGGGCAACCCCACCCACACCAGCCGCAACCCCCTCCCGCGCAACCCCCACCGGCGCCGGGCCCCCCACCACCGACGACACCCACGCACCATCCTCATCAAGCGTCGGCACACCCAATCGACCCAGATCCAGATCCAGATCCAGATCCAGATCCAGATCCAGATCCAGATCCAGATCCAGATCCAGATCCAGATCCAGATCCAGATCCAGATCCAGATCCGGGTCCGGGTCCGGGTCCAGATCCAGATCCGGGTCCAGATCCGGGCCCAGGTCCGGGCCCAGGTCCGGCATCCCCGGATCGACCGCCGGGTCAAGAAGCGCCGGGTCAGAGAGTTCCGGGTCGAGCAGTGCCGGGTCGAGGAGTTCCGGGTCGCGTTGAGACGGGTCGTGGTCTCCCGCGTCCCGCTGGTGCGGGACCGCCACGGTCGCGGTGTCCTCCACTGCTGAGGGCGCCCACGGACCATCCGGCCCGGGTACTCCCGTCAGCGGGGACTCGGCCTGTCCGGTGTCCCGCGGCGGCTCCCACCCGTCGTCGAGCTGTGGTGTGCCCAGATCCATCCCCTCCAGATCCGAGGGGACGACATCCGGGAACGCCTGGACACCAAACGCCAGACCAGGACCAGACGAGTCGTCCTCGCCCACCGGACCGGACCTCGGGGAGTCGACCGGGTCGGCAACGGTGGTGTCAGCCCGCATCGCGGCCCACGGACCATCCAGCCCGGGCACCTCCGACAGCGGGTACAGAGAATCGACCTGATCGGTGCCGTCCGGTGGCGTCCACCCCCAGCCCGGCGGCGATACCGACAGATCCACCCCTGCCGGGCCTAGACCCACGCCCGGGTCCAGGTCCGGCAACCCCGGATCCTCCACCAATGCCGGGTCAAGAAGCGCCGGGTCAAGGAGTTCCGGGTCGCGTTGAGACGGGTCATGCCCATCCTCACCGGGCCGCCAACGAACCACGTGATCCGGCGGTGGGGGCAGCGGCGCCGCCTCCCGCCAATATTTCCCGACCGATTGCTGGGTGATCAGGTTGCCGGACAGTGCGGCTACCGCGTCCAGGGTGTAGGGGTGGCCGTCGGGGGTGGTCTCATCCCGCAGTCCCTGTGCCCAGGCTTTCACCCATGCGGCCATCCCCGGCCCCAGCCTCCCCTGTTTGTCGGTGTCCAGGGACACCCGGTCGGGGAGTTTCAGCGTCTCCAGGTATGCGTGGAGGGTGGCGGGTTCATCCTCGCCGGGCCGCCAATGAACCACGTGATCCGGCGGTGGGGGCAGCGGCGGCGCCGCCTCCCGCCAGTATTTCCCGACCGATACCTGGGTGATCAGGTTGCCGGACAGTGTGGCTACCGCAGCCAGGGTGTAGGGGTGGCCGTCGGGGGTGGTCTCATCCCGCAGTCCCTGTGCCCAGGCTTTCACCCATGCGGCCATCCCCGGCCCCAGCCTCCCCTTTTTGTCGGGGTCCAGGGACACCCGGTCGGGGAGTTTCAGCGTCTCCAGGTATGCGTGGAGGGTGGCGGGCCCATCCTCGCCGGGCCGCCAAGTGGCCACGTGATCCGGCGGTGGGGGCAGCGGCGGCGCCGCCTCCCGCCAGTATTTCCCGACCGATTGCTGGGTGATCAGGTTGCCGGACAGTGTGACTACCGCGTCCAGGGTGTAGGGGTGGCCGTCGGGGGTGGTCTTACGCCGCAGTCCCTGTGCCCAGGCTTTCACCCATGCGGCCATTCCCGGCCCCAGCTTCCCCTGTTTGTCGGTGTCCAGGGACACCCGGTCGGGGAGTTCCAGCGTCTCCAGGTATGCGCGGAGGGTCGCGGGTCCATCCTCACCGGGCCGCCAATGAACCACGTGATCCGGCGGTGGGGGCAGCGGCGCCGCCTCCCGCCAATATTTCCCGACCGATGCCTGGTTGATCAGGTTGCCGGACAGTGCGGCTACCGCGTCCTGGGTGTAGGGGTGGCCGTCGGGGGTGGTCTCATCCTGTAGTCCCCGCACCCAGGCTTTCACCCATGCGGCCATCCCCGGCCCCAGCTTCCCCTGTTTGTCGGGGTCCAGGGACACCCGGTCGGGGAGTTCCAGCGTCTCCAGGTATGCGTGGAGGGTGGCGGGTTCATCCTCGTCGGGCCGCCAATGAACCACGTGATCCGGCGGTGGGGGCGGCGGCGGCGCCGCCTCCCGCCAGTATTTCCCGACCGTTTGCTGGTTGGTCAGGTTGCCGGACAGTGCGGCTACCGCGTCCTGGGTGTAGGGGTGGCCGTCGGGGGTGGTCTTACCCCGCAGTCCCTGTGCCCAGGCTTTCACCCAAGCGGCCATCCCCGGCCCCAGCTTCCCCTGTTTGTCGGGGTCCAGGGACACCCGGTCGGGGAGTTCCAGCGTCTCCAGGTATGCGTGGAGGGTGGCGGGTTCATCCTCGCCGGGCCGCCAATGAACCACGTGATCCGGCGGTGGGGGCAGCGGCGGCGCCGCCTCCCGCCAATATTTCCCGACCGATTGCTGGTTGATCAGGTTGCCGGACAGTGTGACTACCGCGCCCTGGGTGTAGGGGTGGCCGTCGGGGGTGGTCTTACCCTGCAGTCCCTGTGCCCAGGCTTTCACCCAAGCGGCCATCCCCGGCCCCAGCCTTCCGAGTTTGTCGGTGTCCAGGGACACCCGGTCGGGGAGTTCCAGCGTCTCCAGGTATGCGCGGAGGGTGGCGGGCCCATCCTCGCCGGGCCGCCAATGAACCACGTGATCCGGCGGTGGGGGCAGCGGCGCCGCCTCCCGCCAATATCTCCCGACCGATTGCTGGTTGATCAGGTTGCCGGACAGTGCGGCTACCTCATCCTGGGTGTAGGGGTGGCCGTCGGGGGTGGTCTTACCCTGCAGTCCCTGTGCCCAGGCTTTCACCCAAGCGGCCACCCCCGGCCCCAACCTCCCCTTTTTGCCGGTGTCCAGGGACACCCCGTCGGGGAGTTCCACCGTCTCCAGGTATGCGCGGAGGGTCGCGGGCCCATCCTCACCGGGCCGCCAATGAACCACGTGATCCGGTGGCGCCGGTAGCGGTACCGCGGTTGTGGATGTGGATGTGGATGTGGGTGGGGGTGGGGGTGGGGGTGGGGGTGGTGAGGACTGCGGGGTCACCGGTCGGGCCGCAGGGGCCGGCATGGACGCCGTCGGCGTCTGCAGAGCTGCCGGGCCGGGGGGCATGACCTGAGTGTCGGAGAGGTCCAGTGCGACCGTTCTGGGATACCCGGATCCGACACCATGGTCACCGTGGAATCCCGACCCGGCCGAGGTCACCGCGATGGTGACTTCATACACCTGCGACATCAGGCGTAGCAGCGCCCCCTCAAGGTGAGGAACGGACGTCCCACGCGTGTCCAGGGCCTGCCGCAGCATCGCCACATCCGCCGTGGACAAACCGTTCTCCTCCACGAAGCCGGTTCTGCCCACGACGTGGTCGAACTCCACTCGCAGACGATGACGCACATCCTCAGCTCCCGGCGCCAATGTCCGCTCACCCGCTGCGGACCCCAGCCCCAGCACACCGGCGAACCGCGTGAACAACCGGTCCCACTCGTCCGACCACGACAACCCGGCCGGCCCGGACGGCAACAGGACAGCAGCGGAAACAGCGGCGTTGTAATGGTTGTAGAGGGCGGGATTCGCCGGGTCGCCAGCGACGTAATACAAGCTGACCCCCCGGCCGTCCAACGGCCCGAACACCGCCACCGGGCTCACCCCCCACCCGGTGCGCTGCAACACCGTGATCCGACTACCCGTGGCATGAGCCAACAACGGCAGCAGGAACTCCCCACCCGGCCCACCCCACCGACGACCCCAATCAGCCACCGTCTCCACGACCTCGGCGAACTCGTCCGCCTCCAACGGCCCATCAGACGTACCCTGCGGCAGAAACTCCCGCCGCATCACCACATCCGCCGGCAACCCCCCGACCCGAGCACCCAGATACGACAGGACAAGCCCCTGCAACAACCCATCTACCCGGCCCAACTCAGACCCGACCGGCACCACACCACCCAACCGCCCCACACCGACACGCACCCCACGAGGATCAGACAGCCACGCATACAGATCCGCCGGCAATACCCCCGCCCCCGCCAACACGTCCCGCACCCACACCGGATCAGCCACCACCAACGCCGACAACACACAAAACCCATCAGCCGGCACCGGAAACTCCCACCCAGGCTGGGCAACCCCACCCACACCAGCCGCAACCCCCTCCCGCGCAACCCCCACCGGCGCCGGGTCCCCCACCACCGACGACACCCACGCACCATCCTCATCAAGCGTCGGCACACCCAATCGACCCAGATCCAGATCCAGATCCGGATCCAGATCCAGATCCGGGTCCGGGTCCAGATCCAGATCCGGGTCCAGGTCCGGGCCCAGGTCCGGCATCCCCGGATCCTCCACGACCGCCGGGTCAAGAAGCGCCGGGTCAAAGAGTTCCGGGTCGAGCAGTGCCGGGTCGAGGAGTTCCGGGTCGCGTTGAGACCGGTCGTGGTCTCCCGCGTCCCGCTGGTGCGGGACCGCCACGGTCGCGGTGTCCTCCACTGCTGAGGGCGCCCACGGACCATCCAGCCCGGGTACTCCCGTCAGCGGGAACTCGGCCTGTCCGGTGTCCCGCGCCGGCTCCCACTCGCCGTCGAGCTGTGGTGTGCCCAGATCCATCCCCTCCAGATCCGAGGGGACGACATCCGGGAACGCCTGGACACCAAACGCCAGACCAGGACCAGACGAGCCGTCCTCGCCCACCGGACCGGACCTCGGGGAGTCGACCGGGCCGGCAACGGTGGTGTCAGCCCGCATCGCGGCCCACGGACCATCCAGCCCGGGCACCTCCGACAGCGGGTACAGAGAACCGACCTGATCGGTGCCGTCCGGTGGCGTCCACCCCCAGCCCGGCGGCGATACCGACAGATCCACCCCTGCCGGGCCTAGACCCACGCCCGGGTCCAGGTCCGGCAACCCCGGATCCTCCACCAATGCCGGGTCAAGAAGCGCCGGGTCAAGAAGCGCCGGGTCAAGGAATTCCGGGTCAAGGAGTTCCGTGTCGCGTTGAGACGGGTCATGCCTATCCTCGCCGGGCCGCCAAGTGGCCACGTGATCCGGCGGTGGGGGCAGCGGCGGCGCCGCCTCCCGCCAATATTTCCCGACCGATGCCTGGGTGATCAGGTTGCCGGACAGTGTGGCTACCGCGTCCTGGGTGTAGGGGTGGCCGTCGGGGGTGGTCTTACGCCGCAGTCCCTGTGCCCAGGCTTTCACCCATGCGGCCATTCCCGGCCCCAACCTCCCCTGTTTGTCGGGGTCCAGGGACACCCGGTCGGGGAGTTTCAGCGTCTCCAGGTATGCGTGGAGGGTGGCGGGTCCATCCTCACCGGGCCGCCAATGAACCACGTGATCCGGCGGTGGGGGCAGCGGCGGCGCCGCCTCCCGCCAATATGTCCCGACCGATTGCTGGTTGATCAGGTTGCCGGACAGTGTGGCTACCGCGTTCTGGGTGTAGGGGTGGCCGTCGGGGGTGGTCTCATCCTGTAGTCCCTGTGCCCAGGCTTTCACCCATGCGGCCATCCCCGGCCCCAGCTTCCCCTGTTTGTCGGTGTCCAGGGACACCCGGTCGGGGAGTTTCAGCGTCTCCAGGTATGCGCGGAGGGTGGCGGGTTCATCCTCGCCGGGCCGCCAATGAACCACGTGATCCGGCGGTGGGGGCAGCGGCGCCGCCTCCCGCCAGTATTTCCCGACCGATTGCTGGTTGGTCAGGTTGCCGGACAGTGTGGCTACCGCGTCCTGGGTGTAGGGGTGGCCGTCGGGGGTGGTCTCATCCTGTAGTCCCTGTGCCCAGGCTTTCACCCATGCGGCCATCCCCGGCCCCAGCTTCCCCTTTTTGTCGGGGTCCAGGGACACCCGGTCGGGGAGTTTCAGCGTCTCCAGGTATGCGCGGAGGGTGGCGGGTTCATCCTCGCCGGGCCGCCAATGAACCACGTGATCCGGCGGTGGGGGCAGCGGCGGCGCCGCCTCCCGCCAATATTTCCCGACCGTTCGCTGGTTGGTCAGGTTGCCGGACAGTGTGGCTACCGCGTCCTGGGTGTAGGGGTGGCCGTCGGGGGTGGTCTCATCCTGTAGTCCCTGTGCCCAGGCTTTCACCCATGCGGCCATCCCCGGCCCCAGCTTCCCCTGTTTGTTGGGGTCCAGGGACACCCGGTCGGGGAGTTTCAGCGTCTCCAGGTATGCGCGGAGGGTGGCGGGTTCATCCTCGCCGGGCCGCCAATGAACCACGTGATCCGGCGGTGGGGGCAGCGGCGGCGCCGCCTCCCGCCAGTATCTCCCGACCGATTGCTGGTTGATCAGGTTGCCGGACAGTGCGGCTACCGCAGCCAGGGTGTAGGGGTGGCCGTCGGGGGTGGTCTTACCCTGCAGTCCCTGTGCCCAGGCTTTCACCCAAGCGGCCATCCCCGGCCCCAGCCTTCCGAGTTTGTCGGGGTCCAGGGACACCCCGTCGGGGAGTTCCACCGTCTCCAGGTATGCGCGGAGGGTCGCGGGCCCATCCTCGCCGGGCCGCCAATGAACCACGTGATCCGGCGGTGGGGGCAGCGGCGGCGCCGCCTCCCGCCAATATCTCGAGACCGTGCTCTGGTTGGTCAGGTTGCCGGACAGTGCGGCTACCGCAGCCAGGGTGTAGGGGTGGCCGTCGGGGGTGGTCTTACCCTGTAGTCCCTGTGCCCAGGCTTTCACCCATGCGGCCATTCCCGGCCCCAGCTTCCCCTTTTTGTCGGGGTCCAGGGACACCCCGTCGGGGAGTTTCAGCGTCTCCAGGTATGCGTGGAGGGTCGCGGGCCCATCCTCGCCGGGCCGCCAATGAACCACATGATCCGGCGGCTCCGGTAGCGGGGCAACCCCACCCACACCAGCCAGAACCCCCTCCCGCGCAACCCCCACCGGCGCCGGGTCCCCCACCACCGACGACACCCACGCACCATCCTCATCAAGCGTCGGCACACCCAATCGACCCAGATCCAGATCCAGATCCAGATCCAGATCCAGATCCAGATCCAGATCCAGATCCAGATCCAGATCCGGGTCCGGGTCCAGATCCAGATCCGGGTCCAGATCCGGGCCCAGGTCCGGCATCCCCGGATCCTCCACGACCGCCGGGTCAAGAAGCGCCGGGTCAAAGAGTTCCGGGTCGAGCAGTGCCGGGTCGAGGAGTTCCGGGTCGCGTTGAGACCGGTCGTGGTCTCCCGCGTCCCGCTGGTGCGGGACCGCCACGGTCGCGGTGTCCTCCACTGCTGAGAGCGCCCACGGACCATCCAGCCCGGGCACTCCCGTCAGCGGGAACTCGGCCTGTCCGGTGTCCCGCGCCGGCTCCCACCCGCCGTCGAGCTGTGGTGTGCCCAGATCCATCCCCTCCAGATCCGAGGGGACGACATCCGGGAACGCCTGGACACCAAACGCCAGACCAGGACCAGACGAGCCGTCCTCGCCCACCGGACCGGACCTCGGGGAGTCGACCGGGCCGGCAACGGTGGTGTCAGCCCGCATCGCGTGCGACGGGCCGCGTGGCGTGCTGGTCGAGGCGAGCAGGAACCCACCGACATCGGTACCGGCCGCGGTGACCGGCCGCCGGTGCCCGCCGGTCCGGCCGAGGAGACCGCTGATCGTGGTGGGCCGCCCGTCCCCATCGAACACCGCCACCCGGGTACCGGATACGAACAGATGCCGCAGCCACGGATCACGTACCGGATCCTCCGGCTCGGGCCGGTCCACCGCCCCGGGCACCAGAGGATCCCGCACCCGGATCCTCGCCGGCCCGGAACCCCGCGGCTGGCTGGAAAGAGCGAACACATGCTGCGGTTCGTTCGGCGGCGCGACCCTGACCACGACCATCGACCCCGGCACCGCCCGCAACCCCGCCAGCACATCCTCTCCCGTAACCCCGCCCGGCTGAGCGACACGCTCCGGTACCGCATCGAGGATCTCCATCAGCTGCGACCAACCCATAGTCGGCGCGAGCCGCCCATCCGCTCCCATGACCCGGTCGTCGAACACCACCCGGTTACCCAGCCGCCCGTACTCGGCCCGGAACACATCGAACGTCGCCGCCACACACCACCACCCGTCACCGCCGCCGGGACGCACCTGCTCCGCGATAGCCCAGTCACCGCCCCGCCGCCCGGACTCGACCATCCCCACGGCCAGCCCAGTCGCCGTTACGGCCGGCTCACCGCGTCCGCCAGGCTCACCACCGATCGGTTCGTCCCACAAGGACACGCCACTGAACGAATCCGTGTCGCTGACTTCGCCCTTGACGGGGTCGCGGCTGATCGGCTCGTCCCGCGAGGAGAGGTCACCGACCGCCAGGGTGTCGTGGAAACTGCTGTCGCGGCTGAACACGTCGTCACTGGAGACGGACATGTCACCGACCGACATCCGATCGCTGGCGTTGTCGTGGATCGGCGTGCCGTCGGTGCGGGAGACCGCGCCACCCGGCACCGGACTGCGGCCCCCGGCCGCATCCGGCACGCCCGGCGCACCCGGCGTGCTGGGCGTGGCCGGCACGCTGGGCGTGCCTGCCGCGCCGGGGGTGGCGGTGGCCTGGGCGAGTACCTGGTGGTATCCGTCGACCCAGTCCTGTCGGAAGGACCCGGCGAGGGCGTCGTGGTTGGCCGGCTCAACGCCGTACTGGTCGGCCAGGTCAGCGAACTGTTTTTCCGCCAGTTTGGCCGCTGCTGCGGTGTGCTGCTCCGGGGTCACCGGCACCGTCGGCACATCGGTGCGCCGATTTGCCGGGGTGTCCGTGCCGGCTGGGGTGGCCTCCGGTCCAGTGGTGTCCGGTCCGGTGGTGTCCGGTCCGGTCGCGGCCGTGAAGCGGGCGGGCAGGTCGGTGACCACCTGCCGGACCACGTCCGCCACGGCGTTGACCTGCGCGACGCCCGGACCGGCCACCGCAGCCGACGGCACGGCCGACGGCACGGTGAGCGGTGCGGTGAGTGGTGGGGTGGTGCCGAGGATCGCGTCGAGGCTCCGGTCCACGTGGGCCCGCACGTCACGCGCGACCGCGGCGCGCACGGCATCCGACGGCACCGCCGCCGCCCCGGCGGCCCCCGGCACCCCAGCACCGCCCGGCACCCCACGGGCCCCCGGCACCCCAGCACCGCCCGGCACGCCAGCCCCTCCCGGCGGGTGAGCGGCCTCTGGCGGGACCACTGCGCCGGGCAGGGTGGCGGGCGTCGGTGTGCCGGTGGTGAGGTACTGGTCGATGTGGTGCTGGGCGGCCAGATGCACAGCCGCGCGCAACGCCTGCCGGTCGAACTCCACCGGCAGCGCGGCGACGACCAGCTCCGGCCGCACCCCCGCCGGGATCTGCCCGCCGGTGGTGACCGCCCCCGCGAGAGTCTCGGTGACACGGGCGACGGCCTGGTCCCGGACCCCGAACAGGTACCGCTCGGTGAGCGCGGTGGCGGGCAGGCCGATCCGGAACAGGAAAGCGGGAACGGCCGGGTCGTTCTGCCGAGCGTCGGCCCACTCGGTGAAGACCTGCTCGACCGGCACGGGAAGCGCGGCCAGCAACTGCCGCGCCTGCCCCGTCCCGGCAAGCAACCCACCGTAACGGTCCACCAGTTCCCGCTGGAACCGCTGCCACTGCTCCACCACCGGCGCGCCGGCGACCGCGACCCACTCCGGCACGGGCACCGGCGGCACCGTCGGCACCGAGAAGTTCGGCACGGACCACGACGGCACCGGCAGGTCCGGCGTCGACCACGACGGCACGGACAGGGTCGGTGCCGACCACGCCGGTACCGGCGGCAACAGCGCCGGTGCCGACGGCACCGGTTCAGGCGCCCCCGACGCCGGTGCTGACAGCGCCGGGGCCGGCACCGGCGGGACAGGCACCGGGGCCTGCCCCCCGGAGCCCGCACCCGCCGGATCACCGACCTCCGGCTGATAAGCGGACGGGTCCGCAGTGACCGGCGGGGGCGGCGGCACCGGCGCGACCGGCCTACCGTCCGCGGTGAAGCCGGTGCCAGCCGGCATCCGCCACCGGGGCCGCGTCGGGCTGAACCCCAGACCCACCGCGCCACGACGCGCACCCATCCCGGCCCCGGTCGCGCCCATCTCACCCGACCCCGACAACGCCCCGGAAATCGCGGCCATACCGAGACCACTGGGGTCGTAGGTCCCGTCGACGATGTAGCTGGCGGCGATGTCGCCGACCACCTCCATGCCGACTTCCGACACCGGCACCATCGACAGGCTGGTCAACAGGTCACGCGTGGAACCCGAGACCCCGAGGTGCGACAAACCACCACCCACGGCACCGGCGAACCGGGCCAACGCCGGCCCGGCCGCCGTGGTCACACCCGCCACCGCCAACCCGTACAACGCCTGCTTACCGACCTGCCCCCAGTCGACCCCCGGCACCAGACCATCAGCCAACATGCTGATCTGCGCCAACAACGACGACCCCGGCATGAACAACATCTGAATCGCCGTGCTACTCGCCGCCGCCCGCACCATCGACGACCGCAGAATCGTCTGAATGATCGTCCGAACCTTCACGATGTGCGCCGCCGCCTCCACCGGCAGGACAAACGCCATCGCGAACGCGACCGCCAACTCCGTCATCATGAAAATGAACATGACCAGCGCCTGACGATCCGTCAGCTCCATCTGGTTCAGAAAGCCCCGCATCGCCTGAGCCACGTTCACCTTCAGATCCGCGACCCGGTCCAACAACTCCACGAACGGAGCCGTCTGCGCCACGAACCGGTCGAAGACCTCACCCTCCCCCGCCGCCCGAACCGCCTTGATCACCTGGGCCAGCTCCGGAACCAACAGGGCCCGCACCCGATCCGCCAGCGTCTCCAACGCGTTCAGGTCATACGCCAACACCGGCAGATTCGACCGGTGCAACCGCATCCCGGTGAACGCCTCCAACGCCCGCTTCGACGACTCACTGAGCCCAACGGAAGGAACGGCGGCCTCACCCATCGCGTAACGCCCCCTCCCCACCCGCCCCGATCAGAGGCACCCAATGCGAATCACCCAGCGGCCCCGACCACCACCCCAGCCCTCGGCCATCTCGCCTCCGCGGATCAACCCCGCGTGCCACCACTCATGTCCGCAACCAGCTCGGCACCGGTGGCCTCGGCGTTCACCCCGACACAGCGAACCAGGTCCACCTCCTCGCCCTAAAATCCACCGCCGCACCCATCTCCACCAACAGCTCCTCGTCGCTCAACGCAATCATCCCGTCACCCTCATCTGTTACCTCACGACTGAAGCGCGGCAGTGGGTTCACCACCCCGACCGCACGTTCCGAACAACGATGAATATCAGACCGCGCGGGCTCCGACCTGCTCAGCCTCAGCGCGAGCCTCCCTGCTTTGCCGCTCGTGCACTAAGTGTCCTGCGCCGGAAATTCGCCTCATAAGTGGGTGTAGGGTGGTGGGATGCCGAGGACCGGGCGTCCCATCCCGCCGCTGGTGTTGTCCGACGAGGAACGCGCGACGTTGGTGCGCTGGTCACGGCGGGCGAAGTCCGCGCAGGTCCTGGCGATGCGCGCGAAGATCATTTTGGGGTGCGCGGAAGGCGCGTCGAACACGGATGTGGCAACCGCTCTGGGTGTGCATCTGTCCACCGTGGGCAAATGGCGGCGGCGGTTTCTGCGCGAACGCCTTGATGGGCTGATCGACGAGCAGCGGCCGGGCAGGCCCCCGTCGATCAGCCTGGACCAGGTCGAACAAGTGGTGGTCGCCACCCTGGAGCGGACACCGCGCAACGCCACCCACTGGTCCCGCAAGTCGATGGCCGAGCGGTCGGGGCTGTCGAAGTCAACGATCGGCCGGATCTGGCGGGACTTCGGGCTCAAACCGCACCGGGCGGACACGTTCAAGCTGTCCACCGACCCGCAGTTCATCGAGAAGGTCGTCGACGTCGTCGGCCTCTACCACAACCCGCCCGAACGGGCCGTCGTGCTGTACGTGGACGAGAAATCTCAGATCCAGGCCCTGGACCGCTCACAGCGCGTGCTGCCGATGATGCCCGGCATGCCCGAGCGCCGCACCCACGACTACGCCCGCAACGGCATCACCAGCCTGTTCGCCGCGTTCAACATCGCCGACGGCACCGTGATCAGCCAACTGCACCGCCAGCACCGCGCCACCGAGTTCAAGAAGTTCCTGGCCACCATCGACAAGACCGTGCCAGCCGAGCTCGACGTGCACCTGATCTGCGACAACTACGGAACTCACAAGACCCCGGCCATCCGCGCCTGGCTCGCCCGCCACCCCCGCTTCCACATGCACTTCACGCCGACCGGACCCTCGTGGATCAACCAGGTCGAACGCTGGTTCGGCTACCTCACCGAACAAAAGATCCGCCGAGGCGCACACAAGAGCGTCCAGAGTCTCGAGGCCGACATCCGGGCGTGGATCGCGGACTGGAACAGCAATCCACGCCCGTTCGTCTGGACCAAGACCGCCGAAGAGATCCTCGACTCACTCGCCCGATTTTGTAGGCGAATTTCCGGCGCAGAACACTAGCAACCAGCACGCCGCCACCGCTGCCGCGGCGGACGTCGCCCGCCGGTCGCCCACGGCTACCCGGGCGCAGCACCGGCAAACCCGCCACCGCCGGCCAGCGACCCGTGGTGGGTCGTACCTCGTCGTGGCCCGGTGGCGGGCGTGCCGGCGGCCAAGCCGGGTAACGCACGCGGAGCCGGCGCAGCGGCCGGCGGTTGCGGAGGTCGGACCATGGACGTACGCACCACCGAGACGGCGATACCCGTCGCGAACGCACCCTCGGGGGCTGCGCTCACCGCGGACCTGTTCGTGCCCGCCGAACCGGTCGGGGTGGTGCTGTTCGCGCACGGCAGCGGTTCCTCCCGGCGCAGTCCGCGCAACATGGCCGTGGCGCACACGCTCAACGACCGGGCGCTCGCCACCGTCCTGGTGGACCTGCTGACCCCGGGGGAGGAGCGGGTGGACGAGCGGACCGCCGAACTCCGCTTCGACATCGGCCTGCTCGCCGGACGGCTGGTGGGCATCGTCGACTGGCTGGCCGCCGAGCCCGCGCTGGGGCGGCTGCCGATCGGCCTTTTCGGGGCGAGCACCGGGGCGGCCGGGGCGCTGGTCGCGGCGGCGGACCGGCCGGACCTGGTCCGGGCGGTGGTCTCCCGGGGCGGTCGCCCCGACCTGGCCGGTGCCGCCCTGTCCCGGGTACGTGCACCGAGCCTGCTCCTGGTCGGCGGCCGGGACGAGCAGGTGCTGGCGTTGAACGAGTCCGCCCTGTCCCGGCTCGACGGGGTGGGCGAGCTTCGGGTGGTGCCCGGCGCGACGCACCTCTTCGAGGAGCCGGGCACCCTGGAACAGGTCGCCGACGAGGCCGGTGGCTGGTTCACCACCCACCTGCGCTGAGCCCGACCCCCGGAGGGCCGGGGCCGGCGTCAGGCGGGGCCGGCCTCCGGGCCGGGCCCGGCGACATCCGGCAGGCCGAGGGCCTGCTGACGGGCGGCCTGCTGGCGGTACCGCTGGATGGTGTCCACCACGCGGTAGGCGACGGCGGCGATCGGCACCGACACGAAGGCGCCGGCGATACCGGCGACCAGCGTGCCGGCGGTCACCGCCACCAGGATCACCGCCGGGTGCAGCCGTACCTGGCGCTTCATGATCAAGGGCTCCAGCAGGTTTCCCTCGGTCTGCTGAACGGCGATCACCGCCGCGAGCACCAGCAGCGCCGTGCCGGGACCGTTGGCGGCGAGTGCCACCAGGACGGCGACCGTGCCGGCCACGGTGGCCCCGATGATCGGCACGAACGCGCCGATGAAGGTGATCAGCGCCAGCGGGAAGGCCAACGGCACACCGAGCAGCACCAGGGCCAGCCCGATGCCGGCCGCGTCGATCAGGGCGATCATCATCGTCCCCCGGCTGTACGCGCCGAGCGTGCGCCAGCCCGCCCGCCCGGCGGCGGCGGCCATCGCCCGGTTCCGCTCGGAGATCCGCCGCAGCACCCAGTGCCACATCGCCCGGCCGTCCTTGAGCAGGAAGAAGAGCAGGACGAGGGAGAGCAGCACCGACCCGGCCACCTCGGCGGCGGTCCGGGCGCCGGACACCGGATCCGGCGAACTGCGGTCCATGCCGGCGCGCGCCTGCTCGGTCAGCCGGTCGAGCTGTGCCTCGCTGACCGGCAGCGTAGTGGTGACGAAGTCCCGGGTCCGCTGCACACCCTGGTCGAGTTCGCCGGCCAGGTCGCGGAACTGGCCGGCGGTCAGGCTCCAGACCAGCGCGGCCGTGCCGAACAGCACGCCGAGCAGCAGCAGCACGGTGAGCAGCGCGGCGAGCGAGGCGGGCAACCGGAGCCGGCGCAGCAGCCGGGTCACCGGGTCGAGCAGCGCGGTGAGGAAGAGCGTCACGGCCAGCGCGATGGCCAGTGGGGCGAGCAGCACCGCGATCCTGCCGAGCAGGTAGAGGGCGGCGACCACCAGCACCAGGCAGGCGCTCCACATGACCATCGAGCGCACCAGCCAGGGCAACCGGTCCCACGTTCCCCGCAGTCCGCCCGCCACGGGCCGGTCCGCCGTACGTCCCTCGTCGCCATTCATCACGTCGGCCCTCCTCGATCCCGGCCCGGAGGTACCCGTCCGTCCCGCTCCCGACACCCCCGGCGGAATGATCCCGGTCCGTCACGGGCGCGATCCGTCTGTCCGCAGACCGCGGAGGAAGCGTGGTCGGTCGGCGGGCAGGGCGAACTGTTTGCCCCTCCGGCCCGAGGGAAGGCAGGGACCGACAACCGGGAGGGGAAAGCCGTGAGTGACTTCATGGACAAGGCGAAGGACCTGGCCGACAAGCACGACAAGCAGGTCGACCAGGGGCTGGAGAAGGGCGGCGACATGATCGACCAGCGCACCGGCGGCACGTACGACGAGCAGATCGACAAGGGGGTGGACCAGGCCCAGACGCGTACCGGCGAGGGCGACCAGGTGCGCTGAAGGCTCCGGGGCGGGCCGGGGGCTCTGGCCAGGATCGACCACTCTCGCTACTATCCGCAGTCAGGCCATGACTCGACGTCGGGTCGTGGGCCGCGGACGTAGCCGCGCTCGCGCGGCCGCCGACGAGAGGACGTCATCCGGTGACCGAGACGATCGCGCACCCGTATCCCTTCAGCCCGCCCGACCGGCTCAACCTCGATCCCCGGTACGCCGAACTCCGCCGAGACGAGCCACTCGTCCGCGTCCAGCTGCCCTACGGCGAGCCGGCCTGGCTGGCCACCCGGCACGCCGACGTCCGCATGATCCTCGGTGACCCCCGGTTCAGCCGGGCCGCCTCGGTCGGGCGGGACGAGCCGCGTAACGTGCCGGAGCAGCGGGAGTCCGGCATCCTCGGGATGGATCCGCCGGAGCACACGCGACTGCGGCGGGTGGTGGCGAAGGCGTTCACCGCCCGCCGCGTCGAGCAGCTCCGGCCGGGCACCCGCCGGGTCGCCGGGGACCTGGTCGACGGGATGATCGCCGCCGGCGCCCCCGCCGATCTGGTCGTCCACCTGGCGACACCGCTGCCGATCCGGGTCATCTGCGACCTGCTCGGTGTGCCGGTCAGCGACCAGGACCGGTTCCACACCTGGTCCGAGGCGATCGTCTCGACCACCGCGCTCAGCCCGGAACGGGCCCGGGAGTACGTCGACAACCTGCTCGGGTACATGGCGGGGCTGGTCGAGCAACGCCGGACGACCCCCACCGACGACCTCATCGGCGCGATGGTGCGTATGCGCGACTCCGACGGCGACCGGCTCAGCGAGGACGAGTTGGTCAGGCTCGCCGCCGGCCTGCTCGCCGCCGGGCACGAGACCACGGTGAACCAGATTCCCAACCTGGTCTACGTGCTGCTGACCAACCCCGAGCAGTGGGCGCGACTGTGCGCCGAGCCCGGTCTGGTGCCGAGCGCCGTCGAGGAGCTGATGCGGTTCGTCCCGCTGGGCGCGACCGCCGCCTTCCCCCGTTACGCCATCGAGGACGTCGAGGTGGGTGGCGTGCTGGTCCGGGCCGGTGAACCGGTGGTCGTCTCGATCCACTCCGCCAACCGGGACGAGCGGGTCTTCGCCGAGCCGGACCGGATCGACCTGGCCCGCCCGGTCAACCCCCACATCGCCTTCGGGCACGGCGTGCACCACTGCGTCGGCGCGCAGCTGGCCCGGATGGAACTCCAGGTCGTCCTGGAGACCCTGATCGAACGGACGCCCGGCCTGCGGCTCGCCGTACCCGAACCGGAACTGACCTGGAAGACCGGCCTGCTGGTACGCGGCCTGACCAGCCTGCCGGTGAGCTGGTGAGCGAGAGGAGACCCCGGTGACCTCGTCGTGGCGGGTGAGTGTCGATCCCACCCGGTGCATCGGATCCGGCATCTGCACAGGCGCTGCGCCGGACCACTTCGTCCTCGTCGACAGTCTGTCCTGTCCCCGGAAGGAACTGATCGAGCCGGCGGATCCGGTGATCGACGCGGCCGAGTCCTGCCCGATGGAGGCCATCCGGGTCTCCGACGCGGCCAGCGACCGGCGGATCGCCCCGGAGATGTGAGGCCGGGACGACGCGTGGTGCGGCGCCCCCGTGGGCCGTGCCCGCCCCCGGAGGCGCCGCGACAGAGGACCGGCGACGACGGCGGTGCCGCCTCGGCCGGTGTCCGGTCAGTGGCGCTGCTTCTCCCGCAGCTCTTCCCTGCTGGTGGGACGCCCGCTGAGCGCATCCCGCATCCGGTCGATCAGGCCCGTGCCGGGAGCGAGCAGCTTGTTCGCGGGCGGGTGGTCCGGAGCGGCCGGGTGCGGACGGGTCGGGGCGATCTTCTTCGTCGCCTCGACCTTCTCCGCGAGCTCCACCAGTTCCTCGTGCGCGACCGCGGCCCGCAGGCGGGGGAAGAGGTCGGCCTCCTCCTCCTGCACGTGGTGCCGGATCGTGCTGGTCAGGTGGGCGAGGATCTGGTCGAAGCGGGGGTCGGTGGGGTCGGCCGACTCCAGTTCCTTCATCGTCCGTTCGGCCTCGGAGTGCTCGGAGATCTCGTGGTCGGCGACCTGGTCGCCGTCGGGGAGTGCCTTCCGGGCAGCCGGGTAGACGTACGCCTCCTCGGCGACGCTGTGCCGGACCAGCTCGGCGATCACCACGTCGGCGAGCTGCCGGCGGTGCTCCGGGGTGCCCTGCCGGCTCTCCAGCTCGACGAAGAGTGCCTCGACCTCGCGATGGTCGCTGGTCAGGACGTCGATGACGTCCCGGCCCGCCGTGGCCTGTGGATTGGTCATGTCGTTGCCCCCTGCCGGTGCGAATCGTTGCGGATGCTCCCTCGGTACCCTGCGTTCCGTCGATCAATCCGCGACGTCGGGTGAATCCGGTGCGCCGGCAGGGCCGGACACGACGCGGGGCCGGTCTCCTGAGACAGGAGACCGGCCCCGGTGGCGGTCCGGCTGAACGACCGCGACGTCCGCTCCGGTCAGGAGCTGTACCCGCGCTCGGCGATCCAGTGGGCGAGCCGCTCGGTGGTCATCCAGTACTCGCCCACCGGGTCGGCCGGGTCGGCGATCCGGACGACGTCGCCGCCGTCGCGGTATGCCACCACGGTCAGGTAGTGGCCGCCCGGGAACGAGTGCACCCGGCCGTCGGTGTCGACCGCGCTGCCCTTGATGTTCGCCACGACCGGATCCCCGGCCTCCAACGCGTCGACCACGTCGGCGCGCAGCCGCTCGATCTGCTCACGGCTGGCCGCCGACTCCCGGATCTCCGTCGTCCGGTAGCCGCCGGTCAGCTCGTTGAGCACCCGGGTGACGTCCTCGGCCGAGTTGGTGCCCGCTTCGGTGGTGCCGAGCCTCCTGGCCAGTTCGTGCTGGCTCAGGTGCTTGCCGGCCGCGGTGAGGGCGATCCGGGTCGCGGCCGGTCCGCAGTAGTAGAAGTTCGGCTGGGCCTGGTACTCGATGCCGACCGCACGCTCACGCCGGCGGTCCCGGTCGGCACGGTCGTCCCGGCGGTCCCGGCCCTCGTCCCGGCGGTCCCGGCCCTCGTCCCGGCGGTCCCGGTCGTCCCGGCGGTCATTCCGGTCACCCTGGTCGGCGCGGGGCGACGAGGCCGGGAACCGTTCGGCCGGCGGGGGCGCGGCGGCCTGGGCGGCCACGGCCGGTCCGGCGATCGCGCCGCCGGTGAGGACCAGCCCGGCGACCGACAGCATGCTTGTGCGCAGCATCCGGTTCATGTCGAAGCTCCTTCGGGGGTTGACGTCCGCGCCGGGGGCCGGGGCGCGGGCACCTGCACCGAGTCAGGCGTTTCGGCTGTCCAGGGGATCGCCCCTGCCGGGGCGTACCGAGGTGTCAACGGCCCGCCCCGGCCAGCCATTCCGCCCGTCCGCCCGGGAGTTCGCCGCACCGCCGCCAGGGCAGCCCGGCCGGGGTGTCGGGGATCAGCCCGGGAGTCCGCGGTGCCGAGTCAGAGGTTCCCGAGAAGACGGACGACGTTGATCTCGATGACCACGCGGGCCGGATTGGGGCGGGGCGGGCGGTACCGCTCGGTGTAGCGGCGTTCCGCCTCGGCCACGGCCGGGGCGTCGGTGCGGACCACCGCCCGGCCCTCGATGGAGAGCCAGCGCCGGCCGTCGACCTGGCACACCGCCACCGGTGTCCCCGCCGGCCCGGCGGCGGCGATGTGACGGGCCTTGTGGGACGTTCCCGATGTGATCACCCGGGCCAGGCCGGCCTCCGGGTCGAAGGTCACCCCCACCGGTACGACGTGCGGAGTGCCGTCGGGGCGCAACGTGGTCAGCGTCGCGAGGTGCCGTTCCCGGCAGAACGCGGCGACCCGCTCGTCGTGCGGGTCCAGATGGTGCCCGCCCCCGGTGCGCTGCCGCATGTCGTCCCCTGTCTGCCGGTCACCGCGATCATGGCACGATCGTCCGGGCCCGGGGCGGATGTCCGGTCCGTGGTCAGGCGACGGCGGCGCGACCCTGGTGGAACTCCGCCCGGACCGGGCGGTTCCCGGCGAGCGTCGGCTGCTCGGTCCCCGGCAGGGGGAGTACGTCGGAGGTCTCGGGCCTCCGGCCGGTGGCGGCGTACGCCTCCTCCCGCAGACTGCGGGCGGACGCGGCGGCCAGCTCCGCGTCGTGCCACGCCGCCCGTTCCCGCTCGGCGGCGGCGCGGTGCCGGGCGAGCAGGTGGTCCCGGGCGGCCCGCCGCAGCACCAGCTCCTGCTCGACCGGGTGCCGTCGGGGGTCCCATCCGTTGCGGTGTGCGATGGCGTCGTCGAGCTGCTCCTTCGACAGCTCCTGACGCCCGTGCGCGGCCAGCGCGGCCTGGTGCAGGTAGCGCTCCCGGTCGGCGTACTCGGCCGGGGTCTGTGGCGTACGCGGCAGGGGCAGGGCCGCGGCGGCGTCCAGGCGGCGCAGCGCCGCCTCGGCGTCCTGGCACGACTGCCAGGCCGCCTCGACCGCCTCCTGGGCGGCGAGCCATTCGGCCCGCCGGCGCTCGGCGGTCACCGTGGCCCGCTCGGCGGCGACCGCCACCTCCTCGGTGTAGCGGTCGAGGTCCTGTCGTTCCCGGGCCACCTCCAGATGGGGAGGGAGGACGGCCTGTCGGATCCGGCTGGCCGCGCGGAACCAGTCCGGGCGGACGAGCAGGGTGGCGACGGCGGCCACGACCACGCCGAGGAGGGCCAGCCAGATGACGGCGGCGCGGGGCACGTCGATCAGGACGGAGGAGAGGACGGTCTGCATCACCAGCACCTCGTGACGGGACGGACGGGACAGGACTCGACGGGTGCCCGGTCCGGACGGGCACGGGGGCGCGAGCGCCTCGGGAGTCCCCGCCCACGGCGGACGTCGACCGGCGGAGGACAGGAACGTCCGGGGCGGTCGGTCGCGGGCGGTCGGTCAGGTCCGGGGCGGTGCGCGTCGGCCCGGGAGCCGCTGCCCCGGGTCGGCGGCCGGCGGCGGAAGCAGGGTGCCCACCCGGGGGGCGGTGCCCAGATCGTCGATCGGGCAAACCGGCGGCTGTCCGGTGTCGCACCGGTCCCCGACGGGGCGGGACGACACCGGGGCGCTGACCGGCCGGACGGTCGGTTGCGGGACGACGGCGACCGGGACCGGCCGGAGCTGGGGCGCGGACGCCAGCGGCGCCTCGGCCGGGGCGCCGGTCGTCCCGCCGAAGGTCAGCGTCAGGACCAGGGCGGTCAGTGCCAGGCGGGTGAGGACGCGCAGGGCGCGCAGCATCGTCGGCCGGAGCGGGCGGACGAAGGCGGGCGGCTGCACCGTTCCAACCTATCGGTCGGACCGCCCGGTCGCCCGTCGGCGACCGTGGTGTGACCGGATCCACCGCCCGTCCCCGGACGCGTCGCCGCTGTTCGAGCCGGGGACGCGGCCCGCCCGCCACGTCCGGCGCGCCGTGCGGAGCATCGCTCCACAGCGGACGGTTGAGAGCCGACCGGGCGGTCTCAGGATGCGGAGGAGGGGGCGGGGGTCGGCTCCTCGTCGCCCGGTTCGGCGAAGAGCGCGAGCAGGGCTCCGACGTGCTGGTACGCCTCGGCGGGGTGCCGGAACCGCCCGGCGGGGTTCACCGTGTACTCGTTGCGTCGACCGACCCGGGTGCGTCGGAGGTACCCGCCGGCCTCCAGGTCGGCCACGATCGCCTGCGCGGCCCGTTCGGTGACGCCCACCTCGTCGGCGACGTCTCGAAGCCGGGCCGTGGGGTTGCGGGCGATGGCGAGCAGTACGTGTGCGTGGTTCGTGAGGAAGGTCCAGTTGCGCTGGCTCCCGTTCTCACGCTGAGTCGTCGCCATGACCGTCATGTTATGACCTTCGTTTCGCATTCACCGCCGCGCCCTCCGGTGTCAACACCTGAAACGCATATCACGTATCCCTTGACGTGGTTTGCGCTCCGTGTGACCGTGGTGGCGAGCCGTGTCCGCCCTCGTCATGCGTCCGTGCGGGCCGGCCCGGAGAAGGGGTGGGGAAGTCATGACCGTTCCTGCTATGCAGCAGCCTCCGACGAGTCCCGCGCAGGCGCTGGACGAGCTGCTTGCGGGCAACCGGCGTTTCGTCGCCGGCAGCCCGCTGCATCCCAACCAGGACGCCGGTCACCGAACCGCGGTCGCCGACGGGCAGCATCCCTTCGCGGTCCTGGTCGGCTGCTCCGACTCCCGCCTCGCCGCCGAGATCATCTTCGACCGGGGCCTCGGGGACCTCTTCGTCGTCCGGACCGCCGGGCACACCGTCGGGGCCGAGGTGCTCGGCAGCGTCGAGTACGCGATCACCGTCCTGGAGACCCCACTGGTGGTCGTCCTCGGCCACGACTCCTGCGGCGCCGTGCAGGCCGCCCGGGAGGCCGACGGCACCGGGGCGACGCCCTCCGGCTACCTGGGGGCGGTCGTCGGCGCGGTGGTGCCGAGCCTCCGCCGGGCCGCCAGGGAGGGCGTCGACGACATTGACGGGATCGTCGACATCCACATCGACCACACCATCGAACTGCTGCTGGAGCGCTCGGTGACCCTGAATCGGGCGGTGCGGGACGGGCGGTGCGCGGTGGTCGGCATGTCGTACCGCCTGGCTGCCGGCGAGGTGCGGATGGTCCGCGCGATGCCCGCCAGCGAGGACGTCACCCTCGTCGCCGGCCCGGCCGCCTTCACGGCCCCCTCCGGCAGCTGACCTCCGCCCGGCCGGCGGTGCGGGTGGCCGGCGGCCCTGGTGGCCCACCGGCGTCGACCCGGTCACGCGAACAGGCCCCGCTCTCCCGGATGTGTGGAGGCGGGGCCCGTGTTCGTTCGGCTCGGGGTCAGAGCATGGACACGTGTACGTGGTCGGTGTGGTCGGAGGGGCCGCTGTACGACTTCCAGCCGGTCGCCGGGAACCAGATCTGCTTGTTCCAGATCACGTAGTAGATGCCGAGTTGGTCGGCGTTACGCACCAGGAACGCGGTGAGGTTGTTGCCGTACATCCGCTCCGCCTTGGTGTCCCAGCTACTGAACCCCGACTTCTGGAGCGACCAGTCGCAGGCCCGCCCCTTCGGGTGCTCGTACGGCCCGCCCGGTCGGTAACACCCGACGAACAGGTTGAAGCCGGCCCGCTTGACCTCCCTGTACATGTGCAGGGTGCGTGGGGTGATGCAACCGCCGGTGGTCGGGTCGTCCTCGGTGCAGCCCAGCGGGCGCCAGTTGCCGTTGCTGTCCCGCCCGGGGCCGGGCCGGGCGATCGGGGAGGTGGCGTCCACCAGGCCACCGGTCAACCCGACGCCGCCGACGAGGGCGAGTGACCGCTCCGCCTCGCGCTGGCGCTTCTTCAGGATGTCGGCCTGCCTCCGTTCCTCCAGCACCTCGGCGTCGAGCGCCTTCTTGGCCCGTTCCGCCTGCTCCTTGGCGGCGGCGACGGCGGCGACCTTCTTGTTGTTGACCATGTTCATCTCGTCCAGCGCGCCGGCCCGCCTGACGAACGAGTCGGGCGTGTCGCTGTCCAGCAGCATGGAGGTGGGGCCGACCCGGCCGGTCATGTAGGACCGCACCGCGATCTTGGCCACCTGCGGGGTGAGCGCCTTCAACTCGTTCCGGGTCCGCTCGACCTCCAAGGCGAGGGCGAGCTGACGGTCCGTCGAGGCCCTCAGCTTGGCCTGGGCCTGGGTGTAGCTGCGGTTCGCCTCCTCGATGACCTCGTTGAGGAGCTTGGGCTGTTCTCCGTCGTGCCCCGACGGGCTCGACGGCTCAGCCAGCGCCGGCGCGGGCCCGGCGGCCACGGCGAGGGCGGCGAGCACGGCCACGACAGGTTTCAGCCAGCGGCGTAGGGGTGCCGTCACAGTTTTCCCTTCCGTCGACCGCCGACCGGGTTAGCTGACGGGTTCGGGGCGGAAGTGGCCCCTACCGCTGACGCGGATGCACCCCATGAACCTGGTTCCCCGGTTCGCCGGTGGGCGATTAGGCGGTGGCCCCGCTGGCGCCGGTGCGCGCCTTCGGCGGTAACCGGCAGCGAGGTTACCTGACGGCGGGCATGGGGTTCTACGCCCGGATCCCGACCAAAAGCGTTATTTCCCTATTGTTCTCCGTCGCTCCTGTCACATTTGTCAAGATCAGGCCGGATGGCGGTGACGTTATGGAGTGTCACCAGGTCGGATCCGTGTTCGCCGGGCGGCCCGGAGCGGGTGCGGAATCGGTCGCTCCGGTGGCGGCCCGGGGGCCGCTCAGCGCGGCGAGGGCCTCGTCCCGCTCGCCGGCGGGCCGGGGCAGCCGGCGGGTCGGCGTACCACCCCGGCCGGCGGTGGTCACCAGGGCGGCCAGGCCGGTGGTGATCGGTACGGCGGCGATCAGGCCGAGCGTCGCGACGATGCTGCGGACGATCTCCTGGGCGAGGAACTCGCTGGTGACGATCTCGCTGACTCCGCGCGCGTCGGCGGTCAGCAACAGCAGCAGGGGCAGCGAGGCGCCCGCGTACGCGAGCACGATCGTGTTGACCGTCGAGGCGATGTGCGCCCGGCCGACCCGGGTGGCCGCCCGGTAGAGCTGGAGCCGGGTGAGACCGGGGTTGGCGTGGGCCAGTTCGGTGACCGTGGCCGCCTGGGTGACCGTGACGTCGTCCAGGACGCCCAGGGAGCCGATGATGATCCCGGCCAGGAGCAACCCGTGCAGGTCCACGTCGGCCTGGAACATCGACAGGGTGGTGGCGTCCTCGGAGCCGTACCCGGTGAGGTGGGTGAACGCGGTCGCCAGGCTGCCGAGCAGGCCGGTGAGCACCAGGCTGGCCAGGGTGCCGAGGACGGCGACGGAGGTCTGCGCGGTGACCCCGTGGGTGAGGTACAGCACCACGAACATGATCAGCGCGGCGCCGGTGACCGCCACCGGCAGTGGAGCCTGCCCGGCGCTGATGCCGGGCAGGACGAAGGTGAGCAGGATGGCGAAGCTGGCCGCCAGCCCGCCGAGCGCGGCCAGGCCGCGCCACCGGCCGAACGCGACGATGGCGACGGCGAACGCCAGGGCCAGCCAGATCAGCGGCTTGCCCCGCTGGTGGGCGGCGATGCTGTAGGCGCTGACTGTCGGGTCGGCCGGGTCGGTGAGCACCACCAGGACGATCTCGTCGCCGACCTCCACCGAGGGCGACCCCGGCCCGGCGGGCAGCGCCGTCTCGACCTGTTGCCCGGCGTCCGGCCCGGTGTCGACGGTCACCGTGGCGGTCCCGCACGGCCCCTCCGTCGTCCCCTCCGGGGTCTCCGGGGCAGGTGGGCAGGGTTCGGTCACCACCCGCGTCACCGTGCCGTGGTAGCGGGGCGCGTCCTCGCCGCCGCCGACCGACGGCGTGTCCCGGGGCCAGAGCACCAGCGCCGCGACCAGGGTCACCAGGAAGAGCGGGACCACGGTCGCGATCAGGACACGCCGTACGCGCGGCGGCGCGGCGGCGGTGGGACGGCTGTGGTCGTGGCCCATGCTTCTCCCAACGGTCCTGGCGTGGCGGGTGCCCTGGCCGGACCATTCTGCCGGGTCCGAAGCGGCAGCTCGCAGGCTGTTCGGCGGCCCGGCCCGGGTCCGCTCGGTGGGAAGTTCGTCGGCACGCTGTGGAGCTGCCCCGTCCATGCGCCCGCCGGGTCACCGGCACCTCCCGTCGTGCCCGATCGGCAGCACACACCGCCGTCCGGCGCCCAGCCGCGCGTCACACCAGATCCGGGTACGCCGCGACTGGTCGTCCTCCGCGCTGACGGTGGCCTCCCCGAAGTCCAGTTCCGGCACGTGCCCGAGGGAGTCGCGCAGCGCGACCACGAGGGCGACGGCGTACGCCCGGCTGGGCAGTGTCAGCGGCAGGTGCAGGACCCAACGGCTCAACGTCACCACCGCCCGTGCCGAGGGCCGGAGTCCGCCGGCCGGCGCTGGGTGTACTCGGACTGCCAGCGGCGCAGCGCCTGACGAATCCGGTCGCCGTCGGCCTCCACGGCCCGGATGTGCCGGTGCAGCCGCTCCACCTCCCCGGCGACCCGGTCGAGATGGGAGCGGACCTGGTCCGGTGCGAGTCCGCGCCAGCACCGGTCGAATTCAACGCTCCGGATCTGGTGCGGCCCGAGCCGCTTGCCGTCAGGTAGATCACGGCCGTCGACCTCTCCCTGCCGGGTCCGCCGCGTTCGCGGGAAACTGCGCCGCGAGCGCGGCGACGGTCTCCCGCAGGGCGGCGGCGGTCAGTTCGAGCTGCCCGGCGGCCCGTGCTCATTCCCCGGTCGCCGCCTCGACGGTCGGGCCGTCCTCCCCGGCGGCCCGGAGCTGTTCCCCGGCAGCCGCTCCGCCTCGTCGGCCAGGTCCAGCGCGTGATCGGCACCCCGCTGCGCCGCGCGCAGAGCGGGATTCGTCGCCCCGACCCGCACCCGTTCCAGCAGGACGACGGCCGCGCCGACCGCGACGTACGCCTCCCGCAACTCGTCGGCCACCCCGGACACCGCCCAGGCGGCACTGGCCACCGGCACGTTTCTGACCTGCGGGTACGCGGGCGGCACCGGCGCGACGGCCGGCTCGACCGGCACCGACAGGTACCGGTCCGGGCAGGGCCAGGCGCAGCCGCAGCCACAGCGCCGCCAGGCCGTACGCCAGTCGCGGCGGTGACGCGGAGCGAGCGGGACGGAATGGTGTCGGGGCACGGGACCTCCCTCTTTCGGCATTTCGACGATGTCGTGGTGACCGTGGGTGTACAGCGTGCCCGCCTCGCCCCAGGATTCCGAACACTCCGCTTTGTCATGACGACCGTGGGTGACCGTCTCGGGCTGGGTGGGGGTACGGCGACGTGGACCGAGGAGAGTGGAGAAACATGTGGGAATCTCGCCGTCCGAGTTCCTGTTGCGCGAGCTGCGTCGGCGGCGGATGGCCGCCGGACTGACCCAGGACGCGCTGGGTGAGCGGGTGCACTACTCGAACACGCACGTCAGCGCGATCGAGACCGGCGTCAAGCCGCCCAAGCCGGAGTACCTCAAGGCCGTGGACGAAGCCCTGGAGACCGGCGGAATCCTGCTCAGCCTCTGGGAAGACCTGGTGAAAGACGCGGGCACGCCGGTCTGGTTGCGGGAGTGGATCGAGTACGAGCGCGAAGCTGTCATTCTGTGCTGGTACGAGCCCGCGTATGTCCCAGGGTTGCTCCAGACCGAGGCGTATGCCCGAGCGGCGTTGTCGAACGGCTGGCTGTCAGCCGAAGACGTTGATCAGCGAGTGGAGTTCCCGCATGGGTCGCCAGTCCTGTCTGACACGCAGTCCGGTTCCGCAACTCTTCTTGGTCCTGGATGAGATGGTCATTAGGCGGACCTGCGGTAGCACGAAGATCATGGCGGAGCAGGTCGATCATTTGATCGGCCTCGCCGAACAGCCGAATATTCAGGTGCATGTCGTGCCCTTATCGGCTGGCCTCTATCCCGCCCTTGCGGGAGGCTTCATCGTGGCGGATCTGCCAGACAGCGGCAGAGCCGGCTACATCGACAACCAACT
This sequence comes from Micromonospora inyonensis, assembly GCF_900091415.1. Taxonomy (NCBI): domain Bacteria; kingdom Bacillati; phylum Actinomycetota; class Actinomycetes; order Micromonosporales; family Micromonosporaceae; genus Micromonospora; species Micromonospora inyonensis. Next base: position 2,090,451 of record NZ_FMHU01000001.1, read on the forward strand.
GTCTGGCCAAGTCGTTGATCGGCCTGATGACGTTGCTAGGCTCGGCCCTTCGTTAAGGGCGGTCCACAGGGTGGGCAGGAAGCAAAGAAGTGCCTTTTGATCAGGGAAAATGGGACTTGCTGAGGGTCCGATGTTCCTGTCACGGAAGGCACTTGCTGGGTGAAGGCTACCGCAACACGTCCGAAGATCGCGGTCACCGGTGGTGGACGGGGCGTGGTGGGCCACGTCGGTGCCCGCCTGCTTGCGGATCTGGCCGACGTGACCGGGCTGACCAGCGCGTTCGGTGAGGCCTTGGCAGGACTGCGGCAGCGGCAGGGCGGGCACGATCCGGGCCGTGTCACCGTGGACCTGGCGGTGATGCTCGCCGACGGCGGCGAGGCCATCGCTGATCTCGCGGTGCTGCGGGACCAGCCCGCCCTGTTCGGGCCGGTCGCCTCCGACCCGACCGCCTGGCGGCTGCTGTCCCGACTGGACGAGCCGATGCTGGCCGAGCTGCGGGCCGCGCGGGCCCGAGCCCGCGAGATCGCCTGGGCCCAGCACGCCGACACCCGCGGTGACCTGCCGCAGCCGATGGTGGCCGGCCGGCGGGTCGACGGTCTGGTCCTGGACATCGACGCGACGATCGTGCTCTGCCACTCGGAGAAGGAAGCAGCGACCCGGACCTGGAAGAAGACGTTCGGCTACCACCCGCTGCTGTGCTTCCTGGACAACACCGGCGAAGCCCTCGCCGGTGTGCTGCGGGAAGGCCGAGCCGGGTCGAACACCACCGCCGACCACATCACCGTCCTCGACCAAGCCCTCGCCCAGATCCCCGACGCCATCCGGCACGGCACCCCGATCCTGCTGCGCGCCGATGCGGCCGGCTCCACCCACGGGTTCCTCGCCCACATCCGCAGCCTGCGCGACCAGCACCTGGACATCCGGTTCTCCGTCGGCGCCGCGATCACCGAACCTGTGCGGGCGGCGATCCGCGCTGCGACCGGTTGGATTCCCGCCGTCGACACCGCCGGTGACCTACGTGAACATGCCGAGGTCTGCGAGATCACCGGCCTGTTCGACGCGGCCGGCTGGCCGCCCGGCACCCGGTTCCTGGTCCGCCGGGAACGCCCACACCCCGGCGCCCAACTATCGCTGTTCGACACCATCGAAGGCTGGCGGCATCAGGTCGTCGCCACCGACACCCCGCCCGGCAACGGCAGCATCCAACACCTGGAGGCCCGGCACCGGGCTCACGCCCGCGTCGAGGACCGCATCCGCACCGGCAAGGACACCGGCTTCGGCCGGTTCCCGTCCCGACACTTCGCCATCAACCAGGCCTGGCTGCACCTCGCACTGACCGGCATCGACCTGCTCGCCTGGACCCGCATCCTGCTCCTCGACGGTGACCTCGCCGCCGCCGAACCGAAGAAACTGCGCTACCGGCTGCTCCACGTCGCCGCCCGCCTCACCCGCACCGCCCGCCGGACCCGACTCGCCATCGCCGCCAACTGGCCCTGGACCAACGCTCTGACCAGCGCGTTCCACCGCCTCGCCGGACTACCGAGACCCGCCGGCTGACCCCACACCCCACGCCCCGACCAGCAACACGGAGGAACCCGGCCCCGCGCCGGGCCGTCAGCATGCCAACCAAGCTGACGCCCGAACCCCGAACCGACTTCATCGAATAGCAGCTATGAACGGCCGCCCAAATGAAAGACCGAGGCGCTAGGCTGGCTCTCGCATGGGACGCGCTGCGCGGCGAGGCGCTTCCCGGTAGGCAGAGTCTCGACCTCCTCAGGGAAGTGGCGAAGACATGGACGTGACCGGCCCGAAGTGGCGCAAGGCGAGCCGTTCGTCCTCTAACGGTGGGGCCTGCGTCGAGGTGGCGGACAATCTGGGCGGGGTGGTTCTCGTGCGGGACACGAAGGACCGGTCGGGCGGCACGCTCGCCTTCACCCCCGAGTCCTGGCGCGCGTTCGTCGCCCAGGTGCCTGGGCGGCGGTAACAGCATTCGCGGCCGGAGCGATGGCCTCTGGTCCAGGGCGACGTGCGCCAGGTGGGGTTCGACTACCTGTGGGACCGCGTGGACCTTCTCGCTGGTGGCCCCCCTGTCAGCCGTTCAGCCTGGGCGGTGTCGCCAGGGGTGATGAGGACAAGCGCAACATGTTCCCGGAGATGTTCCGCGCGATCCGCCAGATCCAGCAGCCCAGAGCCGTGATCTGCGAGAACGTCCGGGGAACCTGCGTCCATCCTTCAGGCCCTGGCCCGCATGAAGACTTTCAAGATCCTGCGGGACTACCCGGCGTGCCGCCAGCACATTGGCCGACACCGCTTCCGGCATCGCTCATCTCACAACATCATCGTCGCCGGCTGAGCGCCGACCCCTTGCCTGGCCGCTTTCACCGAGTTACGAGACGTCCTTTAGTGCACGAGCGGCAGCAAAGCGGGGAGGCTCGCGCCGAGGCTGAGCAGGTCGGAGCCCGCGCGGTCTGATATTCATCGTTGTTCGGAACGTGCGGTCGGGGTGGTGAACCCACTGCCGCGCTTCAGTCGTGAGGTAACAGATGAGGGTGACGGGATGATTGCGTTGAGCGACGAGGAGCTGTTGGTGGAGATGGGTGCGGCGGTGGATTTCAGGGCGAGGAGGTGGACCTGGTTCGCTGTGTCGGGGTGAACGCCGAGGCCACCGGTGCCGAGCTGGTTGCGGACATGAGTGGTGGCACGCGGGGTTGATCCGCGGAGGCGAGATGGCCGAGGGCTGGGGTGGTGGTCGGGGCCGCTGGGTGATTCGCATTGGGTGCCTCTGATCGGGGTGGGGAGGGGGCGTTACGCGATGGGTGAGGCCGCCGTTCCTTCCGTTGGGCTCAGTGAGTCGTCGAAGCGGGCGTTGGAGGCGTTCACCGGGATGCGGTTGCACCGGTCGAATCTGCCGGTGTTGGCGTATGACCTGAACGCGTTGGAGACGCTGGCGGATCGGGTGCGGGCCCTGTTGGTTCCGGAGCTGGCCCAGGTGATCAAGGCGGTTCGGGCGGCGGGGGAGGGTGAGGTCTTCGACCGGTTCGTGGCGCAGACGGCTCCGTTCGTGGAGTTGTTGGACGGGGTCGCCGACGTGAAGGTCGGTGTGGCTCAGGCGATGCGGGGCTTCCTGAACCAGATGGAGCTGACGGATCGTCAGGCGCTGGTCATGTTCATTTTCATGATGACGGAGTTGGCGGTCGCGTTCGCGATGGCGTTCTTCCTGCCGGTGGAGGCGGCGGCGCACATCGTGAAGACCCGGACGATCATCCAGACGATCCTGCGGTCGTCGATGGTGCGGGCGGCGGCGAGCAGCACGGCGATCCAGATGTTGTTCATGCCGGGGTCGTCGTTGTTGGCGCAGATCAGCATGTTGGCTGATGGTCTGGTGCCGGGGGTCGACTGGGGGCAGGTCGGTAAGCAGGCGTTGTACGGGTTGGCGGTGGCGGGTGTGACCACGGCGGCCGGGCCGGCGTTGGCCCGGTTCGCCGGTGCCGTGGGTGGTGGTTTGTCGCACCTCGGGGTCTCGGGTTCCACGCGTGACCTGTTGACCAGCCTGTCGATGGTGCCGGTGTCGGAAGTCGGCATGGAGGTGGTCGGCGACATCGCCGCCAGCTACATCGTCGACGGGACCTACGACCCCAGTGGTCTCGGTATGGCCGCGATTTCCGGGGCGTTGTCGGGGACGGGTGAGCTGGGCGCGACCGGGGCCGGGATGGGTGCGCGTCGTGGCGCGGTGGGCCTGGGGTTCAACCCGACGCGGCCCCGGTGGCGGATGCCGGCTGGCACCGGCTTCACCGCGGACGGTAGGCCCGTCGCGCCGGTGCCGCCGCTACCCGCGCCGGTCACTGCGGACCCGTCCGCTTATCAGCCGGAGGTCGGTGATCCGGCGGGTGCGGGCTCCGGGGGGCAGGCCCCGGTGCCTGTCCCGCCGGTGCCGGCCCCGGCGCTGTCGGCACCGGCGCTGTTGCCGCCGGTACCGGCGTGGTCGGCACCGACCCTGTCCGTGCCGTCGTGGTCGACGCCGGACCTGCCGGTGCCGTCGTGGTCCGTGCCGAACTTCTCGGTGCCGACGGTGCCGCCGGTGCCCGTGCCGGAGTGGGTCGCGGTCGCCGGCGCGCCGGTGGTGGAGCAGTGGCAGCGGTTCCAGCGGGAACTGGTGGACCGTTACGGTGGGTTGCTTGCCGGGACGGGGCAGGCGCGGCAGTTCCTGGCCGCGCTTCCCGTGCCGGTCGAGCAGGTCTTCACCGAGTGGGCCGACGCTCGGCAGAACGACCGGGCCGTTCCCGCTTTCCTGTTCCGGATCGGCCTGCCCGCCACCGCGCTCACCGAGCGGTACCTGTTCGGGGTCCGGGACCAGGCCGTCGCCCGTGTCACCGAGACTCTCGCGGGGGCGGTCACCACCGGCGGGCAGATCCCGGCGGGGGTGCGGCCGGAGCTGGTCGTCGCCGCGCTGCCGGTGGAGTTCGACCGGCAGGCGTTGCGCGCGGCTGTGCATCTGGCCGCCCAGCACCACATCGACCAGTACCTCACCACCGGCACACCGACGCCCGCCACCCTGCCCGGCGCAGTGGTCCCGCCAGAGGCCGCTCACCCGCCGGGAGGGGCTGGCGTGCCGGGCGGTGCTGGGGTGCCGGGGGCCCCTGGGGTGCCGGGCGGTGCTGGGGTGCCGGGGGCCCCTGGGGTGCCGGGCGGTGCTGGGGTGCCGGGGGCCGCCGGGGCGGCGGCGGTGCCGTCGGACGCCGTGCGCGCCGCGGTCGCGCGTGACGTGCGGGCCCACGTGGACCGGAGCCTCGACGCGATCCTCGGCACCACCCCACCACTCACCGCACCACTCACCGCACCACTCACCGCACCACTCACCGCACCGCTCACCGCACCGCTCACCGCACCGCTCACCGTGCCGTCGGCTGCGGTGGCCGGTCCGGGCGCCGCGCAGGTCAACGCCGTGGCGGACGTGGTCCGGCAGGTGGTCACCGACCTGCCCGCCCGCTTCACGGCCGCGACCGGACCGGACACCACCGGACCGGACACCACTGGACCGGAGGCCACCCCAGCCGGCACGGACACCCCGGCAAATCGGCGCACCGATGTGCCGACGGTGCCGGTGACCCCGGAGCAGCACACCGCAGCAGCGACCAGCCTGGCGGAAAAACAGTTCGCTGACCTGGCCGACCAGTACGGCGTTGAGCCGGCCAACCACGACGCCCTCGCCGGGTCCTTCCGACAGGACTGGGTCGACGGATACCACCAGGTACTCGCCCAGGCCACCGCCACCCCCGGCGCGGCAGGCACGTCCGGAGTGCCGGCCACGCCCAGCGTGCCGGCCACGCCCAGCGTGCCGGCCACGCCCAGCACGCCGGGTGCGCCGGGCGTGCCGGATGCGGCCGGGGGCCGCAGTCCGGTGCCGGGTGGCGCGGTCTCCCGCACCGACGGCACGCCGATCCACGACAACGCCAGCGATCGGATGTCGGTCGGTGACATGTCCGTCTCCAGTGACGACGTGTTCAGCCGCGACAGCAGTTTCCACGACACCATGGCGGTCGGTGACCTCTCCTCGCGGGACGAGCCGATCAGCCGCGACCCCGTCAAGGGCGAAGTCAGCGACACGGATTCGTTCAGTGGCGTGTCCTTGTGGGACGAACCGATCGGTGGTGAGCCTGGCGGACGCGGTGAGCCGGCCGTAACGGCGACTGGGCTGGCCGTGGGGATGGTCGAGTCCGGGCGGCGGGGCGGTGACTGGGCTATCGCGGAGCAGGTGCGTCCCGGCGGCGGTGACGGGTGGTGGTGTGTGGCGGCGACGTTCGATGTGTTCCGGGCCGAGTACGGGCGGCTGGGTAACCGGGTGGTGTTCGACGACCGGGTCATGGGAGCGGATGGGCGGCTCGCGCCGACTATGGGTTGGTCGCAGCTGATGGAGATCCTCGATGCGGTACCGGAGCGTGTCGCTCAGCCGGGCGGGGTTACGGGAGAGGATGTGCTGGCGGGGTTGCGGGCGGTGCCGGGGTCGATGGTCGTGGTCAGGGTCGCGCCACCGAACGAACCGCAGCATGTGTTCGCTCTTTCCAGCCAGCCGCGGGGTTCCGGGCCGGCGAGGATCCGGGTGCGGGATCCTCTGGTGCCCGGGGCGGTGGACCGGCCCGAGCCGGAGGATCCGGTACGTGATCCGTGGCTGCGGCATCTGTTCGTATCCGGTACCCGGGTGGCGGTGTTCGATGGGGACGGGCGGCCCACCACGATCAGCGGTCTCCTCGGCCGGACCGGCGGGCACCGGCGGCCGGTCACCGCGGCCGGTACCGATGTCGGTGGGTTCCTGCTCGCCTCGACCAGCACGCCACGCGGCCCGTCGCACGCGATGCGGGCTGACACCACCGTTGCCGGCCCGGTCGACTCCCCGAGGTCCGGTCCGGTGGGCGAGGACGGCTCGTCTGGTCCTGGTCTGGCGTTTGGTGTCCAGGCGTTCCCGGATGTCGTCCCCTCGGATCTGGAGGGGATGGATCTGGGCACACCACAGCTCGACGGCGGGTGGGAGCCGGCGCGGGACACCGGACAGGCCGAGTTCCCGCTGACGGGAGTGCCCGGGCTGGATGGTCCGTGGGCGCTCTCAGCAGTGGAGGACACCGCGACCGTGGCGGTCCCGCACCAGCGGGACGCGGGAGACCACGACCGGTCTCAACGCGACCCGGAACTCCTCGACCCGGCACTGCTCGACCCGGAACTCTTTGACCCGGCGCTTCTTGACCCGGCGGTCGTGGAGGATCCGGGGATGCCGGACCTGGGCCCGGATCTGGACCCGGATCTGGATCTGGACCCGGACCCGGATCTGGATCTGGATCTGGATCTGGATCTGGATCTGGATCTGGATCTGGATCTGGATCTGGATCTGGATCTGGGTCGATTGGGTGTGCCGACGCTTGATGAGGATGGTGCGTGGGTGTCGTCGGTGGTGGGGGACCCGGCGCCGGTGGGGGTTGCGCGGGAGGGGGTTCTGGCTGGTGTGGGTGGGGTTGCCCCGCTACCGGAGCCGCCGGATCATGTGGTTCATTGGCGGCCCGGTGAGGATGGGCCCGCGACCCTCCACGCATACCTGGAGACGCTGAAACTCCCCGACGGGGTGTCCCTGGACCCCGACAAAAAGGGGAGGTTGGGGCTGGGGATGGCCGCTTGGGTGAAAGCCTGGGCACAGGGACTGCGGGGTGAGACCACCCCCGACGGCCACCCCTACACCCAGAACGCGGTAGCCGCACTGTCCGGCAACCTGACCAACCAGCAAACGGTCGGGAGATATTGGCGGGAGGTGGCGCCGCCGCTGCCCCCACCGCCGGATCACGTGGTTCATTGGCGGCCCGGTGGGGATGGGCCCGTGACCCTCCGCGCATACCTGGAGACGGTGGAACTCCCCGACGGGGTGTCCCTGGACCCCGACAAGAAGGGGGCGCTGGGGCCGGGGATGGCCGCTTGGGTGAAAGCCTGGGCACAGGGACTGCGGGGTAAGACCACCCCCGACGGCCACCCCTACACCCAGGATGAGGTAGCCGCACTGTCCGGCGACCTGATCAACCAGCGAACGGTCGGGAAATACTGGCGGGAGGCGGCGCCGCTGCCCCCACCGCCGGATCACGTGGTTCAGTGGCGGCCCGGTGGGGATGGGCCCGCGACCCTCCGCGCATACCTGGAGACGCTGGAACTCCCCGACGGGGTGTCCCTGGACCCCGACAAGAAGGGGGCGCTGGGGCTGGGGATGGCCGCTTGGGTGAAAGCCTGGGTGCGGGGACTGCGGGGTGAGGCCACCCCCGACGGCCACCCCTACACCCAGGGCGCCGTAGTCACACTGTCCGGCGACCTGACCAACCAGGCATCGGTCGGGACATATTGGCGGGAGGTGGCGCCGCCGCTGCCCCCACCGCCGGATCACGTGGCCACTTGGCGGCCCGGTGGGGATGGGCCCGTGACCCTCCGCGCATACCTGGAGGCGGTGGAACTCCCCGACGGGGTGTCCCTGGACCCCGGCAAAAAGGGGAGGTTGGGGCCGGGGATGGCCGCTTGGGTGAAAGCCTGGGCACAGGGACTGCGGGGTAAGACCACCCCCGACGGCCACCCCTACACCCAGGGCGCCGTAGTCACACTGTCCGGCGACCTGACCAACCAGGCATCGGTCGGGAGATACTGGCGGGAGGTGGCGCCGCCGCTGCCCCCGCCGCCGGATCACGTGGTTCATTGGCGGCCCGGTGAGGATGGGCCCTCGACCCTCCGCGCATACCTGGAGACGCTGGAACTCCCCGACGGGGTGTCCCTGGACCCCGACAAAAAGGGGAAGCTGGGGCCGGGGATGGCCGCATGGGTGAAAGCCTGGGCACAGGGACTGCGGGGTGAGACCACCCCCGACGGCCACCCCTACACCCTGGCTGCGGTAGCCGCACTGTCCGGCAACCTGATCACCCAGGTATCGGTCGGGAGATACTGGCGGGAGGCGGCGCCGCCGCTGCCCCCACCGCCGGATCACGTGGTTCATTGGCGGCCCGGTGAGGATGGGCCCTCGACCCTCCGCGCATACCTGGAGACGGTGGAACTCCCCGACGGGGTGTCCCTGGACACCGACAAACAGGGGAAGCTGGGGCCGGGGATGGCCGTATGGGTGAAAGCCTGGGCACAGGGACTGCGGGGTGAGACCACCCCCGACGGCCACCCCTACACCCAGGACGCGGTAGCCGCACTGTCCGGCAACCTGACCACCCAGGCATCGGTCGGGAATTATTGGCGGGAGGTGGCGCCGCCGCTGCCCCCGCCGCCGGATCACGTGGTTCATTGGCGGCCCGGTGAGGATGGGCCCGCGACCCTCCGCGCATACCTGGAGACGCTGGAACTCCCCGACGGGGTGTCCCTGGACCCCGACAAAAAGGGGAAGCTGGGGCCGGGGATGGCCGCATGGGTGAAAGCCTGGGCACAGGGACTGCAGGGTGAGACCACCCCCGACGGCCACCCCTACACCCATGACGCGGTAGTCACACTGTCCGGCGACCTGATCAACAAGAGCACGGTCGGGAATTATTGGCGGGAGGTGGCGCCGCCGCTGCCCCCACCGCCGGATCACGTGGTTCATTGGCGGCCCGGTGAGGATGGGCCCGCGACCCTCCGCGCATACCTGGAGACGGTGGAACTCCCCGACGGGGTGTCCCTGGACACCGACAAACAGGGGAGGTTGGGGCCGGGGATGGCCGCTTGGGTGAAAGCCTGGGCACAGGGACTGCAGGATGAGACCACCCCCGACGGCCACCCCTACACCCAGGATGAGGTAGCCGCACTGTCCGGCGGCCTGATCAACCGGCGAACGGTCGGGACATATTGGCGGGAGGTGGCGCCGCCGCTGCCCCCGCCGCCGGATCACGTGGTTCATTGGCGGCCCGGTGAGGATGGGCATGACCCGTCTCAACGCGACACGGAACTCCTCGACCCGGAATTCCTTGACCCGGCGCTTCTTGACCCGGCGCTTCTTGACCCGGCATTGGTGGAGGATCCGGGGTTGCCGGACCTGGGCCCGGGCGTGGGTCTAGGCCCGGCAGGGGTGGATCTGTCGGTATCGCCGCCGGGCTGGGGGTGGACGCCACCGGACGGCACCGATCAGGTCGGTTCTCTGTACCTGCTGTCGGAGGTGCCCGGGCTGGATGGTCCGTGGGCCGCGATGCGGGCTGACACCACCGTTGCCGACCCGGTCGACTCCCCGAGGTCCGGTCCGGTGGGCGAGGACGGCTCGTCTGGTCCTGGTCTGGCGTTTGGTGTCCAGGCTTTCCCGGATGTCGTCCCCTCGGATCTGGAGGGGATGGATCTGGGCACACCACAGCTCGACGGCGAGTGGGAGCCGGCGCGGGACACCGGACAGGCCGAGTTCCCGCTGACGGGAGTGCCCGGGCTGGATGGTCCGTGGGCGCTCTCAGCAGTGGAGGACACCGCGACCGTGGCGGTCCCGTACCAGCGGGACGCGGGAGACCACGACCCGTCTCAACGCGACCCGGCGCTTCTTGACCCGGCGCTTCTTGACCCGGCATTCGTGGAGGATCCGGGGATGCCGGACCTGGACCCGGGCGTGGGTCTGGGTCCGGCAGGCGTGGATCTGTCGGCATCGCCGCCGGGCTGGGGGTGGACGCCACCGGACGGCACCGATCAGGTCGGTTCGTCTGGTCCTGGTCTGGCGTTTGGTGTTCAGGCGTTCCCGGATGTCGTCCCCTCGGATCTGGAGGGGATGGATCTGGGCATACCACAGCTCGACGACGGGTGGGGGCCGGCGCGGGACACCGGACAGGTCGAGTCCCCGCTGTCGGGGGCGCCAGGGGTGGATGGTGCGTGGGTGTCGTCGGTGGTGGGGGGCCCGGCGCCGGTGGGGGTTGCGCGGGAGGGGGTTGCGGCTGGTGTGGGTGGGGTTGCCCAGCCTGGGTGGGAGTTTCCGGTGCCGGCTGATGGGTTTTGTGTGTTGTCGGCGTTGGTGGTGGCTGATCCGGTGTGGGTGCGGGACGTGTTGGCGGGGGCGGGGGTGTTGCCGGCGGATCTGTATGCGTGGCTGTCTGATCCTGGTGGGGTGCGTGTCGGTGTGGGGCGGTTGGGTGGTGTGGTGCCGGTCGGGTCTGAGTTGGGCCGGGTGGATGGGTTGTTGCAGGGGCTTGTCCTGTCGTATCTGGGTGCTCGGGTCGGGGGGTTGCCGGCGGATGTGGTGATGCGGCGGGTGTTTCTGCCGCAGGGGGAGCCGTGGCGGCAGGTGCGGGGGCTCAGTGATGGGCAGGTGGTGGCGCGGTTGGTGGAACGTCTGGGTGGTCAGGGGGTGTTGGGGGGTGGTGTGGTGACTGAGGCTGGGTTTCTGGATGTGGGGCGGGTCGGGCAGCGGTATGAGGAGGCGCGTGCGGAGTTGGTCGGGTTGGGGTGGGATCCGGGTCCGGTGACGGAGGTGCCGCAGGAGCAGTTGGATTTTGTCAATGAGCGTGGTCGGGGTTTTCAGGTGGCGTTGTTGGCGCCGGAGCGGGCGCGTGACTATCTGGTGCATGTGTTGCTTACGTCTGATGGGCCGTTGGAGGCGGACGAGTTCGCCGAGGTCGTGGAGACGGTGGCTGATTGGGGTCGTCGGTGGGGTGGGCCGGGTGGGGAGTTCCTGCTGCCGTTGTTGGCTCATGCCACGGGTAGTCGGATCACGGTGTTGCAGCGCACCGGGTGGGGGGTGAGCCCGGTGGCGGTGTTCGGGCCGTTGGACGGCCGGGGGGTCAGCTTGTATTACGTCGCTGGCGACCCGGCGAATCCCGCCCTCTACAACCATTACAACGCCGCTGTTTCCGCTGCTGTCCTGTTGCCGTCCGGGCCGGCCGGGTTGTCGTGGTCGGACGAGTGGGACCGGTTGTTCACGCGGTTCGCCGGTGTGCTGGGGCTGGGGTCCGCAGCGGGTGAGCGGACATTGGCGTCGGGGGCTGAGGATGTGCGTCATCGTCTGCGAGTGGAGTTCGACCACGTCGTGGGCAGAACCGGCTTCGTGGAGGAGAACGGTTTGTCCACGGCGGATGTGGCGATGCTGCGGCAGGCCCTGGACACGCGTGGGACGTCCGTTCCTCACCTTGAGGGGGTGCTGCTACGTCTGATGTCGGAGGTGTATGAAGTCACCATCGCGGTGACCTCGGCCGGGTCGGGATTCCACGGTGACCATGGTGTCGGATCCGGGTATCCCAGGACGGTTGCCCTGGACCTCTCGGACACTCAGGTCATGCCCCCCGGCCCGGCAGCTTTGCAGACGCCGGCGGCGTCCATGCCGGCCCCTGCGGCCCGACCGGTGACCCCGCAGTCCTCACCACCCCCACCCCCACCCCCACCCACATCCCCACCCACATCCACATCCACAACCGCGGTACCGCTACCGGCGCCACCGGATCACGTGGTTCATTGGCGGCCCGGTCAGGATGGACCCGCGACCCTCCACGCATACCTGGAGACGGTGGAACTCCCCGACGGGGTGTCCCTGGACCCCGACAAACAGGGGAAGCTGGGGCCGGGGATGGCCGCTTGGGTGAAAGCCTGGGCACAGGGACTGCGGGGTAAGACCACCCCCGACGGCCACCCCTACACCCAGGACGCGGTAGCCGCACTGTCCGGCGACCTGATCGCCCAGCAATCGGTCGGGAAATATTGGCGGGAGGTGGCGGCGCCGTTGCCCCCGCCGCCGGGTCATGTGGTTCGTTGGCGGCCTGGTGAGGGTGGGTCCGTGACCCTCCGCGCATACCTGGAGACGGTGGAACTCCCCGACGGGGTGTCCCTGGACCCCGACAAGAAGGGGGCACTGGGGCCGGGGATGGCCGCTTGGGTGAAAGCCTGGGCACAGGGACTGCGGGGTAAGACCACCCCCGGCGGCCACCCCTACACCCAGGACGCGGTAGCCGCACTGTCCGGCAACCTGATCACCCAGGTATCGGTCGGGAAATATTGGCGGGAGACGGCGCCGCCGCTGCCCCCGCCGCCGGATCACGTGGTTCATTGGCGGCCCGGTGGGGATGGGCCCGTGACCCTCCGCGCATACCTGGAGACGGTGGAACTCCCCGACGGGGTGTCCCTGGACCCCGACAAACAGGGGAGGTTGGGGCCGGGGATGGCCGCTTGGGTGAAAGCCTGGGTGCGGGGACTACAGGATGAGCCCACCCCCGACGGCCACCCCTACACCCAGAACGCGGTAGCCGCACTGTCCGGCAACCTGACCACCAAGCCAACGGTGGGGAATTATTGGCGGGAGGTGGCGCCGCCGCTGCCCCCGCCGCCGGATCACGTGGTTCATTGGCGGCCCGGTGGGGATGGGCCCGTGACCCTCCGCGCATACCTGGAGACGGTGGAACTCCCCGACGGGGTGTCCCTGGACCCCGACAAAAAGGGGAGGTTGGGGCCGGGGATGGCCGCTTGGGTGAAAGCCTGGGTGCGGGGACTACAGGATGAGCCCACCCCCGACGGCCACCCCTACACCCAGAACGCGGTAGCCGCACTGTCCGGCAACCTGATCAACCAGCGAACGGTCGGGAAATACTGGCGGGAGGCGGCGCCGCTGCCCCCACCGCCGGATCACGTGGTTCAGTGGCGGCCCGGTGGGGATGGGCCCGCGACCCTCCGCGCATACCTGGAGACGCTGGAACTCCCCGACGGGGTGTCCCTGGACACCGGCAAACAGGGGAGGTTGGGGCTGGGGATGGCCGCTTGGGTGAAAGCCTGGGCACAGGGACTGCGGGGTGAGACCACCCCCGACGGCCACCCCTACACCCAGGGCGCCGTAGTCACACTGTCCGGCGACCTGATCAACCAGCAAACGGTCGGGACATATTGGCGGGAGGTGGCGCCGCCGCTGCCCCCGCCGCCGGATCACGTGGTTCATTGGCGGCCCGGTGGGGATGGGCCCGCGACCCTCCGCGCATACCTGGAGACGCTGGAACTCCCCGACGGGGTGTCCCTGGACCCCGACAAGAAGGGGGCGCTGGGGCTGGGGATGGCCGCTTGGGTGAAAGCCTGGGCACAGGGACTGCGGGATGAGCCCGCCCCCGACGGCCACCCCTACACCCAGGACGCGGTAGCCGCACTGTCCGGCAACCTGACCACCAAGCCAACGGTGGGGAATTATTGGCGGGAGGTGGCGGCGCCGTTGCCCCCACCGCCGGGTCATGTGGTTCGTTGGCGGCCCGGTGAGGGTGGGCCCGTGACCCTTCGTGCGTACCTGGAGACGGTGGAACTCCCTGACGGGGTGTCCCTGGACATCGACAAAAAGGGGAGGTTGGGGCCGGGGATGGCCGCATGGGTGAAAGCCTGGGCACAGGGACTGCAGGGTGAGACCACCCCCGACGGCCACCCCTACACCCAGGATGAGGTAGCCGCACTGTCCGGCGACCTGATCAACCGGCGAACGGTCGGGACATATTGGCGGGAGGCGGCACCGTCGCTCCCTCCACCGCCACCCGGAACGGGTCAAGATGTTTAATTTACACCTTCTGCTTTAGAGACCGTCGGGTAACCAGCTCCGAGCGTTCTGTTACGGGGAGACACGTCGATGCCAGGTGCTCGATAAATAGATCATCCCCGCCATGATCGCGTTGTGTGCGCAACTGCAACTGTGGCGGGGATGACGCCCGTTCATGCTATCCGTCGAGCTTGACCGATGCGATGTGGGCCGTCCTCGCGCCCTTGATGCCGGTCCGTGACCTGCGTAAAGGCGGCCGGCCGCGCAAGTGGGGAGATCGGTTGATCCTGGATTCGATCTTCTATGTGCTGCGGTCGGGCTGTCCGTGGCGGATGATGCCGCGGGATCTGGCGCCGCCGGACGCGGCACATCGCTGGTTCACGACGTGGCGGAAGAACGGGACGTGGGACGCGATCCACGACGAGCTTCGCCGGCAGGTGCGGGTCGCGGCCGGTCGTGAGCCGGAGCCGACAGCGGCGGTGCTGGACGCCCAGTCGATCAAATCCAGTGAGGGCGGCGAATGCCGCGGGTTCGACATGGGCAAGAAGACCACCGGCCGCAAGCGGCACCTGGTGGTGGACACGATGGGGCTGATCCTGGTCGTGATGGTCACCTCCGCCTCGGTCAACGACCGTCCCGGCGGCCGCCGGATCCTGCAACGACTGGCCGAGACCTTCACCACCATCGCCCTCGTCTGGGCCGACGGCGGGTATGCCAACAGCATCGACTCCACCTTGGTGGGCTGGGCGAAAGACAAGCTCGGCATCCTGCTGGGGATCGTCAAGCGCACCGACGACGTCAAGGGCTTCCAGGTCCTCCCACGCAGGTGGATGGTGAGAGGACTCTCGGATGGCTGGTGCGCAACCGGCGTCTGGCCCGCGACTACGAGCGGCTCACCGCCAACTTCGAGGCCATGATCAAGGTAGCGATGATTCGACTCATGACGATACGTCTGGCCGGTCAAACAGTCCGCTGGGCCAACGCCACCGAGCGCGAAGCCGCCCAACGCATCAACGTTGAGCGACTTCTCGCCACGTAGTCACCCGGTTACCCGACGGTCTCTTAGAAGGCGTCTGATTCACGTATTTCGCGTGTTCTGGCGTTTCAGAGGGTGGTTCGGTAGGCTATGTCCTATGTGGGCTTGGGGGTTCGTTAGAGGCCCTGGTGGTGGGGGTTACGCGGACGGCGGAGGCGCGGCGAGCGTGAACAGGCCGGCCTCGGGTTCGGTGAGGATCTGGCGGGCGACGAGGCGTTTGGGCTTGGCGGGGACTGTACAAATAACGGCCTTGTTTCAGAGGGTGGTTCGGAAGGGCATGTCCGTTGTGGGTTTGGCCGCGGGGTAGAGGTCCTGCTCGTGGTGCTACGCGGATGGCGATGGCGATGCGAGGGTGAACAGGCCGGCCTCGGGTTCGGTGAGGATCTGGCGGGCGACGAGGCGTTTGAGCTTGGCGCGGAGATTCTCGGTGTCCTTGGCGGTGGTGCCGGTGCCGAGGGTGTGGCAGATGTCCTTGGCGCGCATCGGCGCGGTGCCGCCGTGGAACACGGCGAGGATCTGCTGGTAGGCCGGGCTGGCGACGGTCGCGTCAGCGGGTGACGTCGGGTCGGCGTGGCCGATCAGGCTGAGCAGCGTCTTGCGGGTGATGGCGAGTTCGGTCAGTTCGGTCTCCGCTGCGGTGAGCTGGTCGGTGAGGGTGGCGATCTGCTCGCGGAGCCGATCGACGGTGATGCCGGCGGCGGTCTCGCGTTCGGTGAGCAGGTTCAGCAGCGGCGGCTGGGTCACCGCTGGCGGCCTGGGTCGCGCCAGGACGGGGTGGCGGTGCCGGTCAGCCGGCGGACCAGGTTCGCCGTTGACGCCCACCAGGTGCGTGACACCGCCGAGGCGGGTCGGCTCTCGTACTCGCGGACCAGACGGCGGTGCAGCATCAGCGTGCCGTTGGTCTGTTCCACCACCCACCGGCGGGCGATCGGCACGAAACCGGCGGCCGTGTCGGTGCGTTTGACCTGCTCGACGTCGATACCGTTCACCGCGCCATGGATCTGCACGTCGTCTTTGAACCCGGCGTCGACCCATGCCTTGGTCACCGAAGGGGTGTGGGCCACGACGTTGTCCAGCAGTCGCACGCCGATCGCGTTGTCCGTGACCGACGCCGCGGTCACCACCACCGCGATGATCAACCCCAGGGCGTCCACCGCCAGGCCCCGCTTACGGCCCGGGACCTTCTTCGCGGCGTCCTTACCGGTTGTCGCGGCCGGGACGTGGTTGGCCGCCCGGATCGACTGGGTGTCCAACACCACCGCGGTCGGGTCCTCCCGCCGGCCGGCCCGCTCCCTCGCCTGGCAGCGCAGCAGATCATGAATCACCTGGTCGGTGCCGTCATCACGCCACAAGGCGAAGTAGTAGTACGTCGCGGACTTCGGTGGCAGGTCGTGCGGCAGGTACGCCCACTGACAACCGGTCCGGTTCTGGTAGAAGATCGCGTTCACGATTTCCCGCAACTCGTAGCGGCCCTGATGCCCCGACACCGACGGGTGCCGGTGTTTCCACGCCTGCAGGAACGGTCCCACCACCGCCCACTGCTCGTCGGTCAGGTCGCTGGATATGCCGCTCGCTCGCCCATGATCGACCCAACGCGGCGGGGACCTCACCGGTTACGACCATCGCTCGCATTCACATACTGAACCAAACCCACAATGGGCAAAGGCTACCGACCGCCCGGGTCTGTCAAGTTAACGGCTGATCTTGGTTTGTTGAGGTGGTCAGTCGTTGGCCGGGGTGAGCCGACCCTCGAAGGCGATCTGGAAGGCGTTCAGCGGCGCCTTCCAGCGCATGGTCCACCGCCGGCGTCCGGTGCCGGTCGGGTCGAGGCTCATCAACGCCATGTAGACGCACTTGAGCGCGGCTTGCTCGTTGGGGAAGTGTCCTCGGGCGCGGACGGCCTTGCGGATGCGGGCGTTCACGCTCTCGATCGCGTTCGTGGAGCAGATGACCTTGCGGATCTCCACGTCGAAGGCGAGGAACGGCACGAACTCGGCCCAGGCGTTCTCCCACAGCTTCACGATCGCCGGATACTTGCGGCCCCAGGTCTCGGCGAACTCGAGGAACCTTTCGGTCGCAGCGTCCTCGGTCGCCGCGGTGTAGACCGGCTTGAGCGCTTTCGCGATCTTGTCCCAGTCCTGGCGAGCCGCGTACCGGAACGAGTTGCGCAGCAGATGCACCACGCAGGTCTGCACGATCGTGCGCGGCCACACCGTCGCGACCGCGTCCGGCAGGCCCTTGAGCCCGTCACAGACGAGCATCAACACGTCCTGGACACCGCGGTTCTTCAGCTCGGTGAGCACATGCAACCAGTGCTTCGCGCCCTCACCGCCGTCACCGGCCCAGATCCCGAGGATGTCGCGGTGCCCGTCGACGGTGACCGCCATGACGACGTAGATCGGCCGGTTCGCGACCTGACCATCGCGGATCTTCACGTTGATGGCGTCGATAAACACGACTGGATACACCCTGTCGAGGGGCCGGTTCTGCCACTCGGCCATCCCGTCCATGACCTTGTCGGTGATCGTGGAGATGGTCTGCTTCGACACCTCCGCGCCGTACACCTCGGCCAGGTGCGCGGCGATCTCCCCGTGGGTGAGACCTTTGGCCGACAACGACAGCACCATGTCGTCGACGCCGGACAGACGCCGCTGGCGTTTGCGCACGATCTGCGGCTCGAACGTCCCGGCGGCGTCGCGTGGCACCCGGACCTCGACCGGGCCGATGTCGGTCAGCACCGTCTTGGTCCGGCTGCCGTTACGGGTGTTCCCGCTGCCCCGACCCGCCGGGTCGTGCTTGTCGTAGCCGACGTGGTCGGTGATCTCACCATCCAGGGCCGACTCCAGGACCCGCTTCGTGAGCTGCTGCAGCAGCCCACCCTCACCGGTCAGCTTCAACCCGTCACCACGAGCCCGATCGACCAGCATCGCGATCAGCTGCTCATCCGTGACCGCACCCACCGGCCCGGCGGCCGGCTGTCCCACAGTGGTCTCGGTCGTCATCTGGCGTCTCTCCCTTGATCGGTCGATCAGCCGTTATTTGTACAGTCCCAACCGCCCTCTCATATTCGGTGGTGACGGAAGGTGCTGTTACCCGAGGAGGATGCGGTGGCGGAGCAGGTGAAGCCTGCTCGTCCGTGCATTTGGCATGCGGTTCGTTTGGTCTTGGTGTTGACGCCTTCGTGGGGCCGTTGCTGTAGGGGAACGTGGGGTGACCGTTACCTTCTTGACCGCCATGCGAGCACCATACGAGTAAGAGGTCGCGCGGAATGGTTGTTGATCATCGGCGGCGGGCGGGTCGGTTGTTCCACCGGTAGAGGGTCCATGCACGCCGGATGAGGCTGCGGACGGTGATGATCGCGTCGGCGAGGTCGAAGAAGGCGTCGATGACCTTCTCTGTTCGTTCGTAGCAGCGTTGCAGCCGGTTGAACGCGTTGTGCCAGCTGTTCGTCCGTTCGACGTGCCACCGTTGGCTCGCCTGGATGGGCGCCTTGTCGCCCTTGTGGGCGATCTCACCGGTCAGGCCGCGCTCGGCCAGCAGGGCGCGGGTGACCTGGGAGTCGTATCCGGCGTCGAGGTGCACCGTGATGGCCTGGGGTAGTGGGCCGAGGTCGTCGAGGTGGTCGAGGGTGGGGCCGAGCAGGGGTGAGTCGTGTCGGTTCGCGCCGGCCAGGACCCGGCCGAGGGGGATGCCGTAGCCGTCGACCATCAACGAGCGTTTCATGCCCTGCTTGCCCCGGTCGACCGGTGAGCGTCCGGCGGCCTCGCCGCCGCCGGGAGCCTTGGTGATGCAGCCGTCCACGGCGATGTCGTCGAGGACCAGGCCGACGAGCCGGTCGTAGGCGTCCAGGGCGATCTGTTTGAGCTGGGCGAACACCCCAAGCTCTATCCACTCGTCACGGCGGCCGCGGATCGTGGTGGCCGAACAGGTGGCATCGGCGATCGCCTCGTAGGCGCAGCCGAACCGCAACACCTGGACCAGCTTGTCGAACACGATGCGGTCATCGATCCGCTTGCGGTGACAGCCCAGCGGATGTGTCGGTTGGTAGGTCGGCCGATCGGGGAGCAGCGCGGCGAACTGGACCCACAACGGCTCGATCAGCCATGCTGGGATGGCAGGCACAGAACCTCCCGTGATCACGGAGCGTCAGCAACTTCATGATCACCAGTTCTGTGCCTGCATCCGTTCAGGCGCGCCGATCAACCCACCATTCCGCGCGACCTCTAAGACTCCCGGCGTCAGCCGCGCTTCATCAGGCGGCCGACCGCCGCCATCATCTCGGTCGCCATCTCGTCGGCACGCCCCTCGGCGGCGCCCTCGTGCATGCAGTGCCGGGCGTGGTCGTCGAGCAGGCCGAGGGCGACCTTGTCCAGGGCGGCCTGGATGGCGGAGATCTGGGTGAGCACGTCGATGCAGTACCGGTCCTCGTCGACCATCTTCTCGATGCCCCGGACCTGCCCCTCGACGCGGCGTAGCCGCGCGAGCAACTGGTCCTTGGTGGCCGTGTATCCCCGGATCGGTGTGGGTGTGCTCATGGTGTCGAGGATAGCGTACCCCCCGGGGGTATGTTACGGTCCAGTCGAGGGGATACCCCAGGCGGGTATCCATCGTCGAGAGGAGTTTCGATGGCCACCGAGACGTACCAGGTGAAGGGCATGACCTGCGGACACTGCGTCAGCGCGGTCAGCAGCGAGCTCGGGGCGGTCGCCGGCGTCACCGACGTCCAGGTCGACCTGGCCTCGGGGCAGGTCACCGTCACCAGCGACGTCCCGCTGGAGACCGAGGCGGTCCGCGCCGCGGTCGACGAGGCCGGATTCGAGCTCGTCGGAGCATGAACACAGCGACGAAGCTGAGCGGTTTCGCCCTCGGCCTCGTGGCGGTTGTCGGTGCGGCGTACGGGGTCGGGCAGTTGACCGGCCCCGTCACCCCCGCCGAGAGCGGCCACACCATCGGGCACGCGACCGCCGGCCCCGAGGGCGGGCACGAGGACGCCCCGGGCGGCGCCGAGGACCACCTCCCCGGCGGCCTGCTGGTCTCCGACCGGGGCTACACGCTCACCCCCGTCTCCACGTCGGGCGGCGAGTTCGCCTTCCGGGTCACCGGCCCGGACGGGCACGCGGTCACCTCCTTCGACGAGGCACACGACAAGCGGATGCACCTCATCGTCGCCCGGCGGGACCTCGCCGCGTTCCGGCACGTGCACCCGGCGATGGATCCGGACGGCACCTGGCGGGTCGACTCCCCGCTGGGCGAGCCGGGGATCTGGCGGGCCTTTGCCGACTTCACCCCGACCGGGGCGGAACCGCTCACCCTCGGGGTCGACGTCGCGGTCCCCGGCGCGTTCACCCCGCGGGCGCTCCCCGCCCCGGCGGTCACCACCACCGTCGACGGGTACGCCGTCACCCTCGCCGGTGAGCTGCGGCCCGGCGGGACGAGCGGGCTGACCCTGACCGTCCGACGCGACGGCGTACCGGTCACCGACCTCCAGCCCTACCTCGGTGCGTACGGGCACCTGGTGGCGCTGCGCCAGGGCGATCTGGCGTACCTGCACGTGCACCCGGACGGTGGCCCAGGCGACGGGCGGACCCGTCCCGGCCCGGAGGTGCGCTTCCGCGCCGAGGTGCCGTCCGCCGGGACGTACCGCCTCTTCCTGGACTTCCAACACGGCGGCACGGTCCGTACCGCCGCGTTCACGGTCGTGGCCGGCGCATCCGACCACGCGCACGACTGACCGGAGGTACCCGATGTCCACCGCTGAGCCACTACGGGTGGCACCCCACCGGATCGAGCTGGCCATCGGCGGGATGACCTGCGCCTCCTGTGCCTCCCGGATCGAGAAGAAGCTCAACCGCATCGACGGTGTCACCGCCACGGTCAACTACGCCACCGAGAAGGCGAGCATCCGGTACGACGACACCGTCACGCCACAGGATCTGATCGCCACGGTCGAGAAGACCGGCTACACCGCCGCGCTGCCGCCCCCGCCCACGCCGTCCGCCGGCGCGGAGGGGACCACCGAGCCGGTGGACGAGCTGCGCGGGCTGCGTACCCGGTTGTGGGTGTCGGCCGTGCTGACGGTGCCGGTGGTCCTGCTGGCGATGGTGCCGGCCTGGCAGTTCACCTACTGGCAGTGGCTCTCGCTGACCCTGACCGCCCCGGTGGTGGCCTACGGCGGGCTGCCCCTCCACAGGGCCGCCCTGGTCAACCTGCGCCACGGCGCGGCGACCATGGACACGCTGATCTCACTCGGCACCCTCGCCGCGTTCGGCTGGTCGCTCTGGGCGCTCTTCCTCGGCGACGCGGGCACGCCGGGGATGACCCACCCGTTCACCTTCGACGTCGCGCGCAGCGACGGGGCCGGCAACATCTACCTGGAGACGGCGGCCGGGGTGACCACGTTCATCCTCGCCGGCCGCTACTTCGAGGCCCGCGCGAAGCGCACCGCCGGGGCGGCCCTGCGCGCCCTGCTCGAACTGGGCGCGAAGGACGTCGCCGTGCTGCGGGACGGCGCGGAGGTCCGGATCCCGGTCGACCGGCTCGCGGTGGGGGACCGGTTCGTGGTCCGGCCCGGCGAGAAGGTCGCCACCGACGGGGTGGTGGCCGAGGGCACCTCGGCGGTCGACGCCAGCATGCTCACCGGCGAGTCGGTGCCGGTCGAGGTAGGGCCGGGGGACGCCGTGGTCGGGGCGACCGTCAACGCGGGCGGCCGACTGGTGGTCACCGCCACCCGGATCGGCGGGGACACCCAGCTCGCCCAGATGGCGCAGTTGGTGGAGCAGGCGCAGACCGGCAAGGCCGCGGTGCAGCGGCTGGCCGACCGGATCTCCGGGGTCTTCGTCCCGATCGTGATCGCCCTCGCGGTCGGCACCCTCGGCTACTGGCTCGGCCGCGACGCTGGCCTGACCGCCGCGTTCACCGCCGCCGTGGCGGTGCTGATCATCGCCTGCCCGTGCGCGCTCGGTCTGGCCACCCCGACCGCCCTGCTGGTCGGCACCGGCCGGGGCGCGCAGCTCGGCATCCTGATCAAGGGGCCGGAGGTGCTGGAGTCGACCCGGCGGGTGGACACCGTCGTGCTGGACAAGACCGGCACCGTCACCACCGGCAGGATGACCCTGGTCGACACGCTCCCGGCCGACGGACAGGACGCCGACGAACTGCTGCGGCTGGCCGGCGCGCTGGAGGCGGCCAGCGAACACCCGATCGCCAGGGCGGTGGCCGCCGGGGCGGCCCGTGCCGGCACTCTGCCCCCGGTGACCGGGTTCGCCAACGCCGAGGGGCTCGGCGTCACCGGCACGGTCGACGGCCGGGAGCTGGTGGTCGGCCGGGTACGGCTGCTGCGCGAGCGCGGTCTCGACGTACCCGAGGGGGTCGAACGGGCGGTGCGTGACGCGGAGGCCGAGGGGCGGACGGCGGTGCTGGCCGGCTGGGACGGCCGGGCGCGTGGCGTCCTGGTCGTCGCCGACGTGGTCAAGCCGACCAGCCGGGCCGCGATCGCCCGGCTCCGTGAGATCGGTCTGACTCCGGTGCTGCTGACCGGGGACAACTCCGCCGTGGCCCGCACGGTCGCCGCCGAGGTGGGGGTGGACGAGGTGATCGCCGAGGTGCTGCCGGCGGAGAAGGTGGACATGGTCCGACGGCTCCAGGCCGAGGGGAAGGTCGTGGCCATGGTCGGGGACGGGGTGAACGACGCCGCCGCGCTCGCCCAGGCCGACCTGGGACTGGCCATGGGCACCGGCACGGACGCGGCGATCGAGGCGTCCGACCTGACCCTGGTCCGGGGTGACCTCATGACGGCGGTCGACGCGATCCGGCTCTCCCGCCGGACGCTGCTGATCATCAAGAGCAACCTGTTCTGGGCCTTCGCCTACAACGTGGCGGCGCTGCCACTGGCCGCCGCCGGGATGCTCAATCCAATGATCGCCGGAGCCGCGATGGCCTTCTCCTCGGTCTTCGTGGTCGCCAACAGCCTGCGCCTGCGGGGCTTCCGCCCGGTGGCGTAGCCGGTCCGACTGGCCCGGCCACGCCTGGCGAACAGGGAAAAGGGTTGGGTGGGGGCGGTGGGGGTAGGAATCACCGGGTAGGACGACGAGGTTCCACACCCGCGACCCCGGAGGTGCCGCATGGGTATCGATGACAAGATCAATAACGCGTCCGAGCAGGCGGCCGGCAAGGTCAAGGAAGGTGCCGGCCGGGCGACCGGCGACGAGCGGCTGGAGAGCGAGGGCCACAAGGACCAGGCCAGCGCCAACCTCAAGCAGGCCGGCGAGAAGATCAAGGACGTGTTCCGCAGCTGATGTCCGCGTTTCCGCGTCGGGTCGACCCCGGTCGGCCCGACGCGGCGCGTACGGGAGGGAAGATGCCGGTCACCCTCGACGACCTCGGTGCGTGGCTGCTCAAGGGCAACGCGGACACCACCGACCTGACCAGCCGGTTCGCCCGTGATCCCCGGGTGCGGGAGTGGTGTGTCCGCCCCGGTTACCGGGCCCGGCTGATGGCGGACGGGCAGCCGGTCGTCCTCTGGGCGAGCGGAAGCCGGGGTGGTCCGCCGTACGGCGTCTGGGGTGTCGGCCGGCTCACCGGCCCGCCGGTGCCCCACGGCGACGGGCCGTGGACGGTGCCGCTCGACCTCACCGTCCTCGCCCCCGAGCGCCGGGTCCGTCGCGATGCCCTACGCGCCGACGCCCGCCTGGCGGCGGCGGAGGTCTTCCGCCAGCCGCAGGGGGCCAACCCGTCCTACCTGACCGTGGCCCAGTTCGCTGCCCTCCACGACCATCTGCCGCCGACAGGCTGAACAGGTCGGCCGAGAGGCGATGTCGCTGCGTTCGCGCGGCGGACGGCCCTGGAGATGGTCCATGGTCACGCTCCACCACCAGCCGAGGTGCCAGGTGAGCCAGGCGATCGTGGGCACCGGGACCGGGTCCGGCTCGGTGTCTGCCCAGTCCGGCACCCACCCGCCGGCCGGGCCGCCCCGCATCGTCCAGCAGAGTGGGGCGGGTTCCCACCGGAAGTCCTCCGGTTCGAGTCGTTCCAGGTGGTACTCGAACAACGACCAGGTCAGGTCGAACTGCCCCCGCGTCAGCGTGGGGAAAGGTACCGGCATCCGGACACCATGCCACCGCGTCGCCCCGCCGGTCGACCGAGTATGGTCCGCCGTCACGCCGGAGACCCGGGAATGGCGGTGGGGGCGCGTCGGTTGTGTCCCCGTGCGGCCGTGACCCGCCGCCGGTGAGCGCGCGGGTGGGTCGGGTGGCCCCGGGAATGGGGTCGGCCCGCCGGTCGTTACACCATGTCGACGCCGATGGAGCAGCCCGCCCGGCGGGCCCGGTGGATCCCCCGATCCCCTCTCCGGTGCGTCGCGAAATCCCCCGGAACGTTCTCAGAGCGCCCTTACGTGTGGTGCTCACGCACCGTCCGCTCCCTCCCCGCCCGCCTGGGCGGCATGTCCGGATGTGTGCGTCGACCCCCGAACGGAGCTTTGACCATGAACAAGCTTATCCAGCGTGGTGTGCTGTCCATCGCAGGTCTGACCGCCGCAGCCGGAATCGCCGCCGGTCCGGGCCTGTCGCAGGACACGACCCCGGCAGTGACCACCACGCCGGTCGCGGCGACCCAGCAGGTGACGGCAGACAAGCCGGTGTCGACGGACAAGCTGCTGCCCAACGGTGTGCCCGCCGGCCAGTCGACGGTCCCCCTGACCGACGAGCAGAAGGCCAACGCCAAGGCCATCATCGAGGCCACCAAGAAGAACGGCATGGACGAGCGGGCCGCCGTGGTCGCCATCGCCACCGCCCTCCAGGAGTCGAAGCTGGAGAACCTGGGCCACCTGGGTGACCGCAACGACCACGACTCGCAGGGCCTGTTCCAGCAGCGCCCGTCGAGCGGGTGGGGCACGGTCGAGCAGATCACCGACCCCGAGTACGCCACCACCGCGTTCCTCACCGGTCTGAAGCAGGTCGACGGCTGGCAGGACCTGCCCCTGACCCAGGCCGCCCAGACCGTGCAGGTGTCGGCCTACCCCGACCACTACGCCCAGTGGGAGAAGCAGGCCGCCGACCTCGTCGCCGAACTCTGGACCAGGTGACGACCGGACAGGACAACCACGAGGGCCCCTTCCCGATCCGGGAAGGGGCCCTCGTCGGTGTGCACGCATCGGCGGAGGTCGGGTCGCGCCAGGCGGTCAGGAGTGCGTCACGCTCAGGCCGTAGATGAGCGTCTGGCCGTAGTTGTCACTGCTGCACGGCGACGAGTTGGTGCAGTTGGCCTGGGTGTACGCGCCGGCCTTGAAGTAGGCGCCGGAGAAGCTCCGGCTGAGCGTGGTCTGGAGGACGCCGTTGTAGTACGCCCTGACCTGCCCGCCACCGACCACGAACTTCACCTGGATGCGGGTGCCGAGCTGGTAGCCGCTGGTGACCAGCTTGTGGTGGGTGGTGTCGCCGTTGGTGACGTACAGGTTCGTCCCCTCCAGCCGGAACACGGTCACGTCGTCGCTGCCGTCGTGGATCTGCGCGCCGACGACGTGCGGCTTGGTGGCCGGCAGGCGGGTGAAGGCGAGGTCCACGGTCAGGGTGTGCGTGCCGGAGGTGGAGGACCAGGCCGCGTTGGCCGTCCCGTTGGAGGTCATCTCGCGCAGCTCGGAGCGGGGGTAGCTGGAGCCGCTGGTGGTCACCCCGTTGACCGGGGCGCGGAACTGCACCGCCCGGCACGAGTCGGCGGTGACGAACCACGGGGAGATCTGGTAGCTGTCCAGCGTGGGCTGCTTGATCTCCGTCGGGCTCTCCGACGCTCCGATCGGCAGGGTGATCTTCCAGTTGGTCAGGTCGAGCACGTCGGCGGGGACGGCGCAGGTCCCGCCGCTGCCGTCCGCCCCGTACACCCGTGCCTCGGTGATGCTGTTCCAGTCGTTGTACGTGTTGCCGTAGCCGAGCACCCGGACGTACCGGGCGGTGCGGTCGGTGAAGCCGTACGTCTCCAGTTGCAGGGTGCTGCCGCTGCTCGTCCGCTGGCTGACGACCGTGTTCCAGGTGGCGGCGTCGGCGGAGACCTGCACGGCGAACGTCTGCACCCGCGTGTCGCCCTGGTGCCAGGCGATGGCGATCGAGCCGACCGTGGTGCTCGCCCCGAGGTCGAAACGGATCCAGGAGCCGTCGCCCTCGGCCGACCAGCGGGTGTTCAGGTCGCCGTCGATCGCGTTGGCCGGCACGTTGCCGTCGTGCGAACTGGCGGTCACACCGGCGACCGGCAGGGTCGTCGCCGCCTGGGCCGGCGTGGCGGCGAGCCCCACACCGAGCAGTGCCAGGGAGAGGATGCTGGCCACGGGTCGTCGCATCGGGAACCTCGCTTGCGCTCGAAGGACGGGGACGGAGCGGGGAACGATGACGGACGATAATCATGGCTTCGCTCAGCGTCAATGCCCTGGAGGTCCGGCCCCCCCGGCCGGCGGAGTGGTTGGCCGGGCCCTGGTTTCGGGCGGGCGGAAAAGGGGAGAAGCCACCGGATTCCTCGACGGAGAGGTGACGGAGATGGCCACCAGAACCAGCGCCCGTACCCGGGCCCCCCACCCGGTACGCCGGGCCGCCCAGGCGGTCGGCGTGGTTTTCCTGCTGGTCGGGGTGCTCGGTTTCATTCCGGGCATCACCAGCGACTACGGCTCGATGACGTTCGCCGGGCACGAGTCCGAGGCGAAACTGCTCGGCCTGTTCCAGGTGTCGATCCTGCACAACCTGGTGCACCTCGCGTTCGGCGTCGCCGGGCTCGCTCTGGCGCGTACCGTTTCGGGCGCACGGACGTACCTGGTCGGCGGTGGCGCGCTCTATCTGGTGCTCTGGCTGTACGGACTGGTGATCGACCACGACAGTGGCGCGAACTTCGTACCGCTCAACAGCGCCGACAACTGGCTGCACCTGTTCCTCGGCCTCGGCATGATCGCCCTCGGATTCCTGCTGACCCGAGGCGACCGCGCGCGACGTTGAATCCGCGTCCCGGGACGCCCGGCTGTCACATGTCGTGCGGCGGCGCGGACAGCACCGGGTGCACCTCGATCGGCATGTTGACCGGGCATCCGTCGGGACCGGGCGCGGCCGAGGTGGTGGTGGCGATCTCGACGGCCCGCTCGGGGGACGCGACGTCCACGATCCAGTAGCCGGCGAGGAGCCACCGCACCATTCTCGGTGCCGTCACGCCCGTCGGCGCCACCAACCGTGATCTCGGCATCCGCGCCGGAGGAATCCCGGAGATTCACCCGGCCGGCGGGGCGAAGCGGGCGAGGGGGTTGGCGAGGGTGCCGACCAGTTGCAGGGCGGCGGACGGGTCGGCGAGGTCGACCATCTGCTCGTTGTTGCGCAACTGGAGGCGGTTGAGGCAGGACAGGGCGAAGTCGTCGGCGAAGAGGTCGTACCGGGCGAACCGCTCGGCCAGGTGCGGCACCCGGTCGCGGTAGGCGGTCGCGCACTCCGCCACCGTCCGCCAGAAGGTCTCCTCGTCGAGCACGCCCTCGGTGGCCAGCACCGCGTTCAGGTGCCGGAAGAAGCAGTCGAAGACGTCCGTGAAGATGGACAGCAGGCGCATGTCCTCCGGGACCTCGGCCTGTACCCGGCGCACCTGCTCCGGCAGCTCCACCGCCGGGTCCATCACGCAGATCTCCTCGGCGATGTCCTTGAAGATCGCCCGCTCGACCGTGCCGCCGTCGAGGACCAGGATGACGTTCTCGCCGTGCGGCATGAACGCCAGGTCGTAGGCGTAGAAGGCGTGCAGCAGCGGCACCAGGTACGCGTCCAGGTAGCGGCGCAGCCACACCTCGGGGGCCAGCCCGGACTCTCCGATCAGCGCGGCGACCAGCGAGCGGCCGTCGGCGTCGACGTGCACCAGGGACGCCATGGTGGCCAGGCGGCGGCCCGGGGCCAGGCCCGGCACCGGGCTCTCCCGCCACAGCGCGGCGAGCATCTTCCGGTACGGGGAGTACCGGTCGGTGGCCGTCTCGAACTGCCGGTGCCGGTAGCCGACGGCGGCCCGCTCGCGCAGGATGGTCAGGCCGGTCTCCTTGATCACCTCGTCGGCGTCGAACAGCTCGGCGAGCCAGTCGTTGATCGCCGGAGTGGCCTCCATGTACGCGGCGGAGAGCCCGCGCAGGAAGCCCATGTTCAGCACGGAAAGCGCGGTCTTGACGTAGTGCCGCTCCGGCGTGCTGACGTTGAAGAAGGTGCGGATGGACTGCTGCGCCAGGTGCTCGTCCGGTCCCTCGCCGAGGCAGACCAGCCGCCGCCGGGCCACCTCGCCCGCGAAGGTGACCGCCAGGCGGTTCCACCACTGCCAGGGGTGCACCGGGATCAGCAGGTAGTCGGACGGGTCGAGGCCGAGGCCGGTGAGCGTGGCGGTGAACCGGTCCCGGGTCTCCCCGCCCAGCTCGTACGCCACGAGGGCGTCGTAGTCGAGGTCGGCGGCGCAGGTGAAGGTGGCGTGGTCGCGGTGCGCGGCGAGCCAGAGCAGCCGGACCGGTCGGGCCGCCTCCGGGGCGTACCGGTGGTAGTCGTGGATGCCGAAGCCGAGCCGGCCGTTGTTCGCCACGAAGCAGGGATGCCCCTCGGTCATGCCGGTCTCGATCGCCTGGAAGTCGGCGCGGGCCAGCTCGGCGGCGCTCACCTCCGGTCGGCTCAGCTTGTACGCGGTCCCGGCCAGGGTGGAGGTGATCTCCTCCAGGTAGACCGGCAGCACCCGGTCGGAGAGGCCGAGCGCGCCGCGCAGCTCGGTGCAGAGGTCCAGGGCGTCCAGCGGCAGTTCCGCGCCGTCGCGGTGGCGGGTGATGCTCGCCGGGTCGATGTGCCAGTGCTCCAGGGAGAGCAGCCGGGCGGCGAACCGGTACTCGACACTGCCGTCGTCGCTGCGGACGAGGTAGGTACGCCCGCTCGGACCGGCCGGGTCGTCGCCGACCGGCTCGGGGGCGAGCAGGCGTTCGTGGGCGAACTCGGCGAGCGCCTTGCGCACGAGCAGCCGGTTGGCCCGGGCCCAGTGCTCCGGGGTCAGGTGGGCGACGGACAACTCCGGGTTGAGGCCGACGGACGGCTCCGGAGCCGGGGCGGCGACGGACTCGACGGGGTTCACGTGCGGGACTCCTCCGGGGACGGCCGGACCGTGGTGTCCAGGCCGGTGGCTTGCTCGAACATGGCCCGGGTGCAGACGCTGAGCAGCGCCTCCTTCTCGGGCTTGGCGACGGGACCGACCACCTCGAAGCCGACCGCCGCGTTGAGGGCGTGCACCGCCGTGTTGCGCACGTCCGGCTCGACCACCACCCGGTGGGTCGCCGGGTCGGCGAAGAGCCAGGCCATCACCGTGGTGATCACGGCAAGGGTGAAGCCGTGCACCGGCGTCTCGGCGGGCGCGCAGAGGAAGTGCATGCCGACGTCCCCCTCGGCCGCGTCGTGGAGGCCGACGAGTTCGACCCGCGCCGGGTCGTACCGTTCGGCGAGGAACGCCGGCCGGTCCCGCCACAGCCCGACGAAGGCGTCGTGGTGCGGGTGCTCGTGGATGCGGCGGTACTCGGCGGCGACCCGGGCCAGGTCCGCGTCGAGCATCAGCCAGTACGCGGCCTTCGGGTGGGTCACCCAGCCGTGCAGCAGCGCGGCGTCCGCGTCCGGATCGAGGGTACGCAGGGCGAACGCGCCGAGCCGGTGGTCGACCCGGCGGTAGACGACGCTGGTCACGAACCCGTACCCGCCGGCGTCCCGAAGTCCTGGAAGGCGATGCGCTTCTCGATCGGGTAGTGCTCCCGGCCGGTCAGCTCCCGGATGATCCACGAGTTGCGGTACGGCCCCATGCCCAGGTCGGGCGAGGTGATGCTGTGCGTGTGGGTGCCCGCGTTCTGGAGGAAGATCTCCCGCCCGGCGTGGTCGACGGTGTAGTTGCGGGCCACGTCGAAGCGGCCGTGGGAGTCCCAGCGGATCCGGTCCCGCACCGGTTCGAGGAAGTCCGGCACCCGGTAGTGGTAGCCGGTGGCCAGCACCAGCCCCTCGGTGTCGAGGGCGAAGTCCCGTCCCTGCTCGACGTGGCGCAGCCCGAGCCGGTAGCTGCCGGCCGCCTCGTCGTACGCGGCGCTGGTCAGCTCGGTGTTGGTCAGCAGGCGGGTACGGATCGGGCCGTCGAGGCTGCGGGCGTAGAGCAGGTCGAAGATCTCGTTGATCAGGTCGGAGTTGATCCCCTTGAACAGGTTCTTCTGCTCCGACTCCAACCGGTAGCGGGTCTCCTCGGGCAGGGCGTGGAAGTAGTCCACGTAGTCCGGGGAGGTCATCTCCAGGGTGAGCTTGGTGTACTCCAGCGGGAAGAAGCGCGGCGAACGGGTCACCCAGTTGAGCTGGTAGTCGTGACCGTCGAGGTCGCCGAGCAGGTCGTGGTAGATCTCCGCCGCGCTCTGCCCGCTGCCGACGACGGTGATGCTCCGCTTGGCCCGCAGGGCGGCCCGGTGCTCCAGGTAGTGCGCGTTGTGGATCATGTCCCCGCCGAGCCCGGCGCAGGCCGGCGGCAGGTACGGCGGGGTGCCGGTGCCCAGCACCAGGTGCCGGGCGCGGTACTCCACGGCCTCCCCGGTCGCGGTGACCGTGGCGTGGACGGTGTAGCCGCCGTCGGCGTACTCGACCGAGGTGACCTGCTGGCCGAAGCGGAGGGAGCCCAGCTTGCCGGCTGCCCAGCGGCAGTAGTCGTTGTACTCCCGGCGGAGTGGGAAGAAGCTCTCCCGGATGTAGAACGGGTAGAGCCGCCCCGACTCCTTGAGGTAGTTGAGGAAGGAGTACGGCGAGGTCGGGTCGGCCAGGGTGACCAGGTCGGCGATGAACGGCGTCTGGAGCCGGGTGGCCTCCAGCAGCATCCCGGGGTGCCAGTCGAAGTCCGGGCGGGCCTCCAGGAAGACGCCGTCCAGGTCGGCGATCGGTTCGGTCAGGCAGGCCAGGCCCAGGTTGTACGGGCCCAGCCCGATCGCGATGAAGTCGTGGGTCGACATGCGGCTCTCCAGGGAACGAGGGGCGAGGGCGGTCAGCCGACGTGGCAGGGTTCGGCGACGACGCCGGGGGCCGGCACCGACACCTCGGCGGCGGTCCGCGCCCGGATGTACCGGCTCGCGTGCGCGGCGACCAGGTCGAGGACGTGCGCGATGTCGTCGATCGTGGTCTCCGGGTTGAGCAGGGTGAACTTCAGGAAGTGCCGGCCGTCCACCTTGGTCCCGGCGACGACGGCGGCACCGGAGGCGGCCAGCGCCTCCCGGGCGTGCAGGTTGGCGTCGTCGGCGAGGTGACGTTCCGCCGGCAGGTACCGGAACACCACGGTGCTGAGCTGTGACCGGGTGACCACCTCGAACTGTGGGTCGGTGCACAGCAGCGTGTAGGCGTCGGCGGCCCGGTCCACCACCTCGTCGAAGAGTTCACCGAGGGCGTCCGCGCCCATGATGCGCAGGGTCAGCCAGAGCTTCAGCGCGTCGAAGCGGCGGGTGGTCTGGAGGCTCTTGTCGACCTGGTTGGGGATGCGCTGCTCGACCATCCGGGCCGGGTTGAGATATTCGGCGTGGTAGGTGGCGTGCCGCAGCACCCGCCGGTCCCGTACCAGCACCGCGCTGGAGCTGACCGGCTGGAAGAAGGACTTGTGGTAGTCCACGGTGACCGAGTCGGCCTGCTCGATGCCGTCGAGCAGGTGCCGCCGGGTGGTGGAGACCAGCAGCCCGCAGCCGTACGCGGCGTCGACGTGCAGCCAGACCCCGGCGGCCCGGCACTGCTCGGCGATGGCCGGCAGCGGGTCGATGGTGCCGAAGTCCGTGGTGCCGGCGGTGGCGACCACCGCCATCACGATCAGTCCGGCCCGGTGACAGCGGTCGAGTTCGCGGGCCAGTGCCTCCGGGCGCATCCGCCGGTCCGGGTCGGTCTCGACGGTGATCACCGCGTCCCGGGCCAGCCCGAGCAGCTTGGCCGACTTCTGCACGCTGAAGTGGCCGGCTTCGGAGGCGAGCACGCGCAGCCGGGGCAGCAGCTCCGCCCGGGGCAGCGGCTGGTTCGCGCAGGCCTCCTCCCGGGCCATCAGCATGGCCTGGAGGTTGGACTGGGTGCCGCCGCTGGTGAAGACCCCGTCGGCGGTCGGGCCGAGGCCGATCCGGTCGGCCGTCCAGTCGATCAGACGGCGTTCGATCAGCGTCCCGCCGGCACTCTGGTCCCAGGTGTCCAGGGAGGAGTTGACCGCGCTGAGAACCGCCTCGCCGAGCAGCGCCGGGATCACCACCGGGCAGTTCAGGTGGGCCAGGTAGCGGGGGTGGTGGAAGTAGACGGCGTCGCGGAGGTAGACCGAGTCCAGCTCGTCGAGGGCGGCGGCCGGGTCGTGCAGCGGCCGGTCCAGGTCGATCCGGTCGATCTCGGGGGCGAGGCGGTCCGGGGTGATCCCGGTGAAGGGGCGGTCGGCGCCGGCGACCCGGCCCGCGACCCGGTCGACGCCCGCGCTCACCGTCCGGCGGTAGTCGTCCACCGTGCCCTGGTTGAGCAGGTACGCGCGGGCGGCCGTCGGCCGGCGTCGCGCCGCGATCGGCGCGGCCTCGTGCCCCTGGAGGTTCATACGGTTTCCTCAACGGTCGCGTGGAGACGGTCAGAGCCGGCCGGTGGTCCGTGACGGACAACCGGCAACAAGCCGTGGTTAGGTTACGCTAACCTAACTTCTTGTCAAGGAGTTGTGGTCGAATGGCGTACCGTCACTGGGATTGTGCGCGAGTCCTCGGTTACGTAGGTTGGGCGAGCCTTGCCAATGGAGGAGGTCAGGGGTGGAACATCAGGTCTTCCGTGACGCGTGGGGAATTCCACACCTGCGGGCCGGCGATCCGCTGGCTCTCGCCTTCGCCCAGGGGTACAACGCGGCGATCGACCGCGCCTGGCAGATCGAGGTGGAGCGGCACCGGTCACAGGGGACCGGCGCGTCCTTCCTCGGCACCGAGGCGCTCGAATGGGACACCTTCGCCCGGCAGGCCCGGCTCGACGACACCGCCCGCCGCTGCCACGACAACCTCGACCCGGCCACCGCCGCCTGGGTGCAGGCGTACGTCGACGGGGTCAACGCCGGCCTCGACCACGGGGCCCTCCGGGCACCGCAGTTCGCCACTGTCGGACTCCTCCCCGGCCGCTGGCAACCCTGGACACCGCTCGCCGTCTGGCTCTCCCAGCACGTGCTCTTCGCCGGCTTCCCGAGCAAGCTCTGGCGGACCGAGGTCGTCCGCCACCTCGGCGAGGACGCGGTAGCCCTCTTCGCCACCGACGGCGCCGACACCGCCGGGAGCAACGGGTGGTTGCTCACTGGTGCGCGGACCGCCAGCGGGGCGGCGATCGTCGCCGGGGACCCGCACCGGTTCATCGAGGACCCCGGCGTCTACCAGCAGATCCGGTTGGCCTGCCCGGAGTACGACGTGGTCGGGCTGGCCGTGCCGGGCGTGCCCGGCATCGCCCACTTCGGACACACCGGCACGGTGGCCTGGGCGATCACCAACGCGATGGCCGACTACCAGGACCTCTACGCCGAGCGGCTGCGTCGCCAGGGCGACACCGTCGAGGCGTTCGGCCCGGACGGCTGGCAACCCGCGCAACGGCACGTCGAGACGGTCGAGGTGGCCGGCGGCGACCCGGTCGAGGTCGAGGTGATCGAGACCGACCGCGGTCCGGTGATCATCGGAGGTCCCGACGATGACCAGGCGATCAGCCTCCGCTACCCGCCCCGGTTCTTCGGCGACATCGGCTTCGCCGCGCTCCCCGCCCTGCTCGCCGCCACCCGGGTAGCCGACGTGGACGCCGCCTGTGAACACTGGGTGGAGCCAGTCAACGTGGTGCTCGCCGCCGACACCGAAGGCGGCCTGCTGCACCGGGTCGCCGGGGCGGTCCCGGCCCGGGACCGGGCCAACGGGCTGGGCGTCGTCCCGGCCTGGGAGCCCGGCCACGAGTGGCAGGGCTGGCACGACCTGCCCCGCGCCGAGGTGCACGACCTCGCGGTGATGGCCAACGAGCGGGGCATCGCCGAGCCGCTCGGCGTCGAGTTCGCCCCGCCGCACCGGGCGAACCGCATCCGGGAACTGCTCGACGCCCTCGACGACTGGACCGTCGACGACCAGACGATCGTCCACACCGACACCCAGCTGGGGTCCGCCGAGCCGCTGCTGGCCCTTCTCGCCGGCCTGGACGAGCTCACCCCGGACGCCGCCGCCCTGCAGGATCGCCTGCTTAGCTGGGACCGCGAGATGCGCGACGACAGCGTCGACGCCGCCGCCTTCGCCGCCGTCCGGGCCGGGGTGGTACGCCGTCTCGCGGCGCACCCGACGCTGACCCCCCTGGCCGACCAGACCAAGTATCCTGCGCGGTTCCAGCCCTGGCTCGCCCTGGTACCGAAGGTCGGGTTCGCGCTGGAGAGCCTCCTCACCGCAGATCTCCTCCCCGCGACCGACCGGGTCGCCGCCGTCCGTGCCGCGCTCGACGAGGTGGCCGACGCCCCCCGGGTCTCATGGGGGGAGATGCACCTGCTCGCCCCCTGGGCGGCCCTGCCCGACCCGCACGCGTGGTGGCCGGGCCTGTCCGGCGACCACGACTGCGTGCTCGCCACCTCCAGCATTCCCGGTGCCACCCACCGCTGCTTCCGGGCGTCGGCCGCCCGCTACGTCTGGGACCTGGGCCGGCGCGACGACAGCCGCTGGATCGTGCCGTTCGGGGCGTCCGGGGTGCCCGGCCCGCACCACCGCGACCAGTTGCCGTACTGGCTGCGCGGCGATCTCGTACCCATCGTCACCGACTGGGACCAGCTCACCGAGGAGCGCGGTGACGACACCTTCTGACCCGGTCTGGCGGCGGCACGTCGACGGCTTCGGGGAGGTGACGATCCGACCCGTCGACCCGGCCGCCGACGCCGACCTGATCCACGACTGGGTCACCCGGGAACGGTCCCGGTTCTGGGGCATGCGGGACGCCAGCCGGGAGCGGGTGCGCGAGATCTACGCCTACGTGGACTCGCTGACCACCCACCACGCGTACCTGATCCACCGGGACGGCCGCCCGGTGGGGCTCTTCCAGACGTACGAGCCGGCGGCCGACCCGGTGGGCGAGTGCTACGAGGTGCGCCCCGGCGACTTCGGCATCCATCTGATGGTCGGCCCGCCGGACGGCGGCGCCGAGCCGGGCTTCACCGGCACCGTGCTGGGCGCGTTCCTCGACTTCGTCCTGACCGACGGGTCCCGGCGGCGGATCGTCGCCGAGCCGGACGCCCGTAACGACCGGGCCATCGCCCGGCTGGTCCGCGCGGGCTTCGTCCCCGGCCCGCAGGTCGACCTGCCGGACAAACGCGCCCAACTCCTCTTCCTGGACGTTTCCGACCGGGCCGGCTCGGTCGGGGGCCCGGGTCAGTCGGCGGTGCGGCCCAGCCGCCAGTAGCCCATGAAGGCCACCGCGCTCCGGTCGAGTCCCCGTTCGGTGACCAGGTGCCGGCGCAGTCCCCGGATCATCGCCGCCTCACCGGCCAGCCAGGCGTAGAGCGGGGCGGCGGGGGGCACGTCCGGCACCTCCCAGAGGATGTCCCGGTCGACATCCACCTCGGCCAGCGAACCGGCCGGTGCCGCGGTGACCCCGCCGGCCAGCGCGAGAGCGGGCCGGACGGCCGGCAGCACTTCCCCGGACAGCGCCGCCACGGCCGGGGCGAGCCGGCTGCCGTGGGCCGCGCCGATCCGGGGCAGCCAGGTCACGGTCACCCCGGACGGAGCGGTCACCGGCAGGACGTCACGGGTGTCGGGCACCTCGATCAGGGCGTGACCACGGGCGTCGGCCGGCAGCCGCTCCAGGATGGCGCAGATCGCCGGTGCGGCGGTCTCGTCCCCGGCGAGCAGCAGCGTCCCGACCGCCGGGGGCCGGAACTCGACGCCGCCGTGCACCCCGTCGTAACCGGCGTCCGGGCCGACCAGGGCGAGCCGGTCACCGAGCCGGGCCCGTCGCGCCCACCGGGTGGCCGGTCCGCCGACGCCGTGCAGCACCAGGTCGACGTCCACCTCCTGGACGTCCTGCCGGACCGCCCGGACCGTGTACGTACGGATGTGGCAGCGCGCCTCCTCGGGCAGTGTCCGCCACTGCTGGTACCAGTCGGGGCCGTACGGCAACTCGGCCACCGTCTCCCCGGTGCGCGGCAGCGCCACCTTGATCCGCTGGTCGTACCCGTTGTCGGCGAACCGGTCGAGGTCCGGGCCGGCGAAGGTGACCCGCAGGAACGACGGGCTGAGCCGGCGCAGCGCACGGACCTCGACGGCGAAGACGCGCCAGGGCGCGACGGAGAGGGTGCTCGGCATGGCGGCCTTCCTTCATCGGTGGCCGGTGGGTCCGCGCGTGTGCCGGACCACCGGTCGGGAGCTCATCGGGGACCGGTCGCCGCGCCGCGCGAGCGCCACAGCAACCAGACGAAGTAGGGGGTGCCGATCATGGCGGTGACCAGGCCGGCGGGCACCTGGGCGGGGGCGATGACCGTGCGGCCGAGGGTGTCGGCGAGGCTGACCAGGGCCGCGCCGAGCAGCACGGCGACCGGTAGCACCCGCGAGTGCCGGCCACCGACCAGGGCCCGTGCGGCGTGCGGGGCGACCAGCCCGACGAAGCCGATCACACCGACCGCGCTGACGGCGGTCGAGGTGAGCAGCGCCGCCGCGCCGAGGGCGAGCAGCCGGGTGCGCTCCAGCCGGACGCCGAGCACCCGGGGCGTGTCGTCGTCCAACGACAGCAGGTCGAGTTCCCGCCGGGCCGCGACGACGGCCGGGATGCTCAGCAGCAGCGCGATCGCCACCGGGAGCACCTGCGGACCGGTCCGGCCGTAGGTGGAGCCGGAGAGCCAGGTCAACGCCTTGCCGGTGTTCCACGGGTCGGAGGTGACGATGATGAAGGTGATGACGGCAGTGCCGCCCTGCCACACCCCGAAACCGATCAGCACCAGTCGGTCGGAACTCAGGCCGCCGTACCGGGCCAGGCCGTAGACCAGGGCGAACGCCAGGAGCGCGCCGAGCCCGGCCGCACCGGAGATGGCCGCGACCCCGGCCAGTGGGACGAAGGTCAGCAGCGCCACCGCGCCGATGCCGGCCCCGCCGGTGATGCCGAGGATGCCCGGCTCGGCGAGCGGGTTACGGCAGACCGCCTGCACGGTGGTGCCGGCGACCGCGAGCGCCGCGCCGGCCAGCAGCGCCGCCGCGACCCGGGGCCAGCGCTGGTCCAGCACGAAGGTGTACGCCGGTCCGGTGCGCCCCTGCACCCAGTTGACCACGTCGCCGAGCAGGACCCAGGTGTCCCCGGCGAGCATGCCGAGTACCACCGCCCCGACGGTCACCGCGGCGGCGGTGGCCACCACGCCGAGGTGGAAGGAGCGGGAGCGGACGGCGGCGTGCCCGCCCGGGGGCCGGCGGGTGGGGCCGGCGTCCCGGTAGCGGCGGGCCAGCCAGACCATCAGCACCGCGCCGAAAAGCGTGGTGACCACGCCGGTCGGCACGTCCACGCCGGCCTGGCCGCCGAGCACGGCCCGCAGCAGCACGTCCGAGCCGAGCACGATGAGCACGCCGACGATGCCGGAGAGCGGCAGCAGGACCCGGTGCCGGTGCACCCCGGGCACCATCCGGCCGAGCAGCCGGACGATCACCGGCGCGCAGAGCCCGACGAAGCCGATCGGCCCGGCCAGGGTCACCGCGGCGGCGGAGAGCAGGACGGCGAGGAGGATCACCACGAGCCGGGTGCGCCGGACGTCCAGCCCGAGCACGGTGGCGGTGTCGTCGCCGAGGGCGAGCACGTCCATCCGGTGCCCGAGCGCCACCAGCAGCGCGACGGCGATCCCGATCACCGGGGCGAGCTGGGTGAACGCCGTCAGGTCGGCCTGCACCAGCGAGCCGTTGCCCCAGGCGAACAGGCCGATGGTGGCCTGCTCGAACAGGAGCATCAGCAGCATGGTGAACGAGTTCAGGGCGAGCGCGGTGGCCGAGCCGGCGAGGATCAGCCGGGTCGTGGCGGCCTGACCGCCGGTGGCCAGCGCCATCACCAGCCCGGCCGCCACGAGGCCGCCGCAGAAGGCCAGACCGCCCGCCGGGAGGGCGGGCAGGGAGATGCCGAACGCGGCCACACCGACGATGGCCAGGTGCGCCCCCGCGTTGACCGCGAGGGTGTCCGGGGAGGCCAGCGGGTTGCGGGCCAGCGACTGGAGCGCGGCTCCGGCGAAACCGAGCGCGACACCGACGGCCAGCCCGGCGAGCATGCGGGGGATCCGGGAGGCGACCAGCACCCGGGCCGCCTCGTCGTCCGACCCGGTGAGCAGGCGCAGCAGGTCGAGCGCGCCGACGGTGGAGGTGCCCTGGGTGAGGTGCACCGCCGTGACCACCAGAAGCAGGGCGGTGGCGACGACGAAGGCGGTGACGACCCGGGTGGGAGCGAGTGGTCCGGTCGGGGTCGGCTGCGTGGCCGACCCCGACCTGACGGGGGCGCTGAGCTGGCTCAAGCCGTGTAGACCTTCACGAACTCGTCGATGTACTGCTTGCCGGAGAGCGGCCCACCGAAGGTCCACATGCCGTCGGACAACCGGTGCAGCTTGTTCTGCTGCACGAAGGGCAGCGACTTCCAGATCGCGTTGCCGGACAGGCCCTGCTTGAAGACGTCGTCGCCGTCGGAGGCGTTGTAGAAGAAGGTGAGGTCCTGGCCCTTGAGGACGGTCAGCCCCTCGACGTCGGTCTGGCCCAGACCCCACATCTCGTCGACCTTGCCGGTCCAGGCGTTCTTCAGCCCGAGCTGGATGCCGATCTGGGAGACGAACGCGCCCTGGCCGAACATCCGGACGGTGATGTTGCTGCCGTCCTTCCAGCCGTCGGCGACGGTGAACTGCTTCCCGGCGGCCCCGGCGTCGGCGATCTTCTTCTTACCGTCGGCGATCGCCGCGTCGAAGTCGGCGAGCAGCTTCTCGCCCTCGCCGGCCTTGCCGGTCGCCTGGGCGATCATGGTGACGTCGGACCGCATCCGGCCGAGGTTGTCCTTGGCGTCACTGCCCTTGGTGACCAGCACCGGCACGTACTTCTCCAGCTGGTCGACGAGCGTGGCGCCCCGCTCGGCCTCCATCACCACCAGCTCCGGCTGCAACGCGACGATCGCGTCGACGCTCGGCTCGGACCGGGTGCCGACGTCCTTGACGCTGGCGTCGAGCTTGGCGGCGCGGGACCAGGTGGCGTAACCCTTGGTGTCGGCCGCGCCGACGGGCATGACGCCGAGGGCGACCAGCGTCTCGACCTCGGCCCACTCCAGCGCGACGACCTTGGTGGCCGGCGCCTTGAGGGTGACGGCCTTGCCCCGGCTGTCGGTGACGGTGATCGGGCCGCTCGACGCGCCCTCGGAGGCGGTGGGGCTCGCGGCCGGGTCTTCGGTGGTGCCGCAGGCGCTCAGCGCCAGCGCGGCGACGGCGGCGACCAGGAGGGTCGCACGGGTACGCATCATGACGGTCTTCTCTGTTCGTGGATCGGTTGGCGGGTCAGGCGAGGGCCCGGATCGAGTGCCGGCCGACGGGTCGGGTGGAGAGGTGACCGTCGATCGGGTCGACGGTCACCTCGATGCGGATGCCGTACGTCTCGGTCAGGGCCTCCTCGGTGAGGACGTCGCTCGGCGCGCCGGTGGCCCGGACGCGCCCGCCGTGCAGGAGCACCACCTGGTCGGCGACGGCGGCAGCCTGGTTCAGGTCGTGCAGGACGACGCCGACCGCGACGTTGTCGTCGTCGGCGAGGTCCCGCATCAGGTCGAGGATCTCGACCTGGTAGCGCAGGTCGAGGAAGGTGGTCGGCTCGTCGAGCAGCAGCACGCCGGTGTCCTGGGCCAGGCAGGTGGCCAGCCAGACCCGCTGCAACTCCCCGCCGGAGAGTTCGTCGACCGGCCGGTCCGCCATCGCGGTCACGCCGGTTGTCGCCATGGCCCGGTCCACCATGGCCGGGCCGTCGGGGTCGCCGGCGCGCCAACGTCCCCGGTACGGGTGCCGGCCGTAGCCGACCACGTCGCGGACGGTGACGCCGCTGGGGGTGGGGCGGCTCTGGGCCAGCAGGGTGACCCGGCGGGCGAACTCACGGGCGGTGAGCGCCCGGGCCGCGGTGCCGTCGGCGAGCTGCACCTCGCCATGCTCCAGCGGGTGCAGCCGGGCCAGCCCGCGCAGCAGCGTCGACTTGCCACTGCCGTTCGGACCGACCAGGGCCGTCACGACCCCGGGGCGCAACGTGATGGCGGCGTCGTGGACCACGGTCGCACCGTGGTAGCCCAGACGCAGATCGACGCCCTGCAGCCCCTCGGCGCGACTGTCCCGACCACTCATGGAGGTTAGGTTAACCTAACCTTATTTGTTGTCAAGGTGGTGGTCAGCTCACCGCATCACCCGGGCGCCGTGGCGGCGGCGCTGGTGGCGTGGCCGGGCAGGTCGCCGGAGCGGGCGCTGCCCTTCGAGTAGGTGCCGGCGGTCGTCGTGACCCCGGCGGCCTGCATCCGACGCAGGTCCGTTTGATTCCGACGGTTGATCATTCGGGTGCCCCGTAGCGCAGGTGGGTGAAGTCGCGGAGCCGCTCGGCGGTCTCTTTCAGGATCGCTGCCGCAGGATGCCGCCCGTCCCAGACGGCGATGAGGCGGACAAGCAACCGTCGCGCCGGGGCGCCGTGGACGAGTGGTATCGCAACGAGGTCGAACCGCGGGTCGTCGGAGGCAACCGCTATCCCGCGTCCAGCAGCAGCGTGGGCCTGCGCGATGGTGCTGCTGGCTGCCTCGATCACCCCGGAGAACGACAGGCCCGCGAGCTGAACGGCGTTGTCCCAGACCGCCCGAGCGTTCGTCGCCGGTGGCGGCAGCACGATGCTGCTGTCGAGCAGGGACTCGATGGGCAACACCTCGCGGGAGGCCAAGGGATGGTCGCGGCGGAGCTGCGCCCACACCGGTAGCTCCGCGATCCGGAGCGCGCGGAACGGTGGGCCCGGACTCGTGCTGGTGACCACCAGATCAGTTCCCCGCGCCAAAAGGGCTGCCGGCTCCGTACCGTCGGCGCCGAGGACGTCCGTCGTTGGGCTATCGGGACCCAGGGTGGCGACGAACGGAGCGACGATGTCGGTCATCGTCACCGACGGCGCCGCGATCGTCAGGCGGTCCAGCCGACCCTCGGCGTGGAGCGTCGCTGACGTCCGGAAAGAGTCCCAACGCGCGAGTAGATCGCGAGCCTGAGGAAGGAGGGCCAGTCCGGCCGGGGATGGCGTCAGCCGCCCGGAGGCGCGACGAAACAGCGCGACCCCAAGCTCGTCTTCGAGTTGGCGAAGCTGTCGCGACAAGCTTGGTTGCGCGACATGGACGGCGTCGGCTGCGGCGCTCACGGTCCCTTCGTCGCAGACCGCGACGAAGTACCTCAGATGCCGCAGGTCCAAGCGAGGCCCCTTCCGCACCCGGGTGTGCTCGCCGAGCGCCTTCCACGCCACGAATCCTAGATCCGCCAGGCATGGATTGTAGGCCAAACAGGTCTTGGACTGTATAGGCGTGGAGTCCGCACACTCAGAGCACCCCGGCCGCCCCGGGTCGTCCGCCGAACTACTTCTCGAGGTCTTCATGCACGATCCGCTGCCCCAGACCCGCCACCTCGCCACCGCGATCCCCGGTCCGCGCTCCCGGGAACTCATGGCCCGCAAGACCGGCGCCGTCGCTGCCGGCGTCGGTACGACGATGCCGGTCTTCGCCACCCGCGCGGCCGGCGGGATCATCGAGGACGTCGACGGCAACCGGCTCATCGACCTCGGCTCCGGCATCGCGGTCACGACGGTGGGCAGCAGCGCGCCACGGGTGGTCACCGCAGTGACCGAGCAGGTCGCGGCCTTCACGCACACCTGCTTCATGGTCACCCCCTACGAGTCCTACGTCGCGGTCGCCGAAGCGCTCAACCGGCTCACCCCGGGAGCCCACCCGAAGCGGACCGCGCTGTTCAACTCCGGCGCCGAGGCGGTCGAGAACGCCGTCAAGATCGCCCGCTCCCACACCCGCCGCAACGCGGTGGTCGTCTTCGACCACGCCTACCACGGCCGCACCAACCTCACGATGGCGATGACGGCGAAAAGCATGCCGTACAAGCACGGCTTCGGCCCGTTCGCGCCCGAGGTCTACCGGGCACCATCGTCCTACCCCTTCCGTGACACCGCCCCAGACGGCGGTGGTGACGGCGCCGCAGCGGCTGCCCGAGCGATCACCAGCATCGAGAAGCACATCGGTGCGAAGAACCTCGCGGCCATGGTGATCGAGCCGATCCAGGGCGAGGGCGGATTCATCGAGCCGGCGCCCGGCTTCCTGCCGGCGCTCGCCGTGTGGTGCCGCGAGCACGGCGTGGTGTTCGTGGCCGATGAGGTGCAGACCGGATTCGCCCGTACTGGTGACATGTTCGCCTGCGACTACGAGGGCGTCGTCCCGGACCTGATCGTCACCGCCAAGGGCATCGCTGGCGGCCTGCCGCTGAGCGCGGTCACCGGCCGCGCCGAGATCATGGACGCCCCGCACACCGGCGGCCTCGGCGGCACGTACGGCGGCAACCCGCTCGCCTGCGCCGCCGCCCTCGCGGCTCTCGCCACCATCGAGGAGGACGGCCTGATCGCCCGGGCCCGCGAGATCGAGGGCCTGATGAAGCCCCGGCTGCATGTCCTGCGACAGAAGGACGACCGTCTCGGCGACGTTCGTGGCCGCGGCGCGATGATCGCGGTCGAACTGGTCCGCCCCGGCTCCACCGAGCCCGATCCCACGCTGGCCGCCGCAGTCGCCCAGTCCGCGCACCGCGCCGGGGTGATCGTGCTGACCTGCGGCACCTACGGCAACGTGCTGCGCTTCCTGCCGCCGCTCGCCATCTCCGACGCCCTGCTGGGCGAGGCGCTCGACGTGCTGGAGTCCACCTTGACCACGGTGCCGAGGTGACCGGGCGGCTCGAC
This sequence comes from Micromonospora inyonensis, assembly GCF_900091415.1. Classification (NCBI taxonomy): domain Bacteria; kingdom Bacillati; phylum Actinomycetota; class Actinomycetes; order Micromonosporales; family Micromonosporaceae; genus Micromonospora; species Micromonospora inyonensis. Next base: position 2,133,384 of record NZ_FMHU01000001.1, read on the forward strand.
GATGCCCAGGCCCACTCCCGCAGTGCCCGGCAAGGGCGGACTGCGGTTCGCCGGGCTGGAGTGAGCTGAGGCCGAGGCCCGCCCGGCCGAGCGGATGATCGCCGCTTGGGATCAGTCCGCGATCACGCCCGCCGCCACTTCCCGACCTCCGTCGGCGGCCACCAGCCGGGCCATACCGCGCGTCGCCGACGTCCACCTGTAGAGAGGGGCCACTACCCGTGACCGAGATCCACGTCCTCGACCCCGCCACCGGAGCGGTCGTCGGCACCGTTCCCGACGGCGATGCCCGCGCCGCCACCGACGCCGTCGACGCCGCGCACGCGGCGTTCGACACCTGGCGCGCCACCCCGGCTCGCCGGCGTTCGGAGCTGCTGCGGCGAACCTACGAGCTGATGCTGCGCGACGCCGACCGGCTCACCGCGCTCATCTGCGCCGAGAACGGCAAGTCCGAGGCCGATGCCCGCAGCGAGGTGATTTACGCCGCCGAGTTCTTCCGCTGGTACGCCGAGGAGGCGGTCCGCCCCGGCGGCGACTACGGCCCGTCACCAGCGGGCGGCACCCGGAGCCTGGTCACATACCGCCCCGTCGGCGTGGCCGCGTTGGTGACGCCCTGGAACTTCCCGGCCGCGATGGCTACCCGCAAGATCGCCCCGGCGCTGGCGGCCGGCTGCACCGTGGTGCTCAAGCCGGCGGCCGAGACCCCGCTGACCGCGCTCGCGGTCGCCGACCTGCTGGTCGAAGCTGGCGTGCCGGACGGCGTGGTCAACCTGGTCACCACGAGCGACCCGGGTGAGGTCGTGAGCACCTGGCTGGCCGACCCCCGGGTCCGCAAGATCTCTTTCACCGGCTCCACCCGCATCGGTCGGCTGCTGCTGCGCCAGGCCGCGGGCCGGGTGATCAACGCGAGCATGGAGCTTGGCGGCAACGCGCCATTCGTCGTCACTGCCGACGCCGACCTGGAGGCCGCAGTCGCCGGCGCCATGGTCGCCAAGTTTCGCGGAGGCGGACAGGCGTGCACGGCCGCCAACCGGTTCTACGTGCACGCCGACGTGGTCGAGGAGTTCACCGCCCGGCTGGGCGCTGCCGTCGAGGCGCTCACCGTCGGACCGGCGTCCACCGGCGCCGCGATCGGCCCCCTCATCTCCCGCACCGCCGTCGACACCGTCACCGCCCTGGTCGACCGGGCCGTCCTCCAGGGCGCCCGCATCGCCCACCGCTCGGCGCTCCCCGCCGACCCGGTCGCGGCCAAGGGCACCTTCTACCCGCCGACCGTCCTTGCCGACGTCCCCCCGGACGCCGACATCCTCGACGAGGAGATCTTCGGGCCGGTCGCCCCGATCGTGGCCTGGACCGACGAGGCCGCGATGCTCCGTGCCGTGAACGCCTCCGAGATGGGGCTCGCGGCGTACGTCTTCGCCGGTGACCTCGGCTACGCGCTTCGCCTCGGCGAGGCGATCGAGGCCGGGATGGTCGGCATCAATCGCGGGCTGGTCTCCGACCCGGCCGCGCCGTTCGGTGGCATGAAGCAGTCCGGGCTCGGGCGCGAGGGCGGCCGCGCGGGGCTGCAGGAGTTCTGCGAAACCCAGTATCTCTCGGTCGACTGGCGGGAGTCGTTGCTCTAGAACGCATCTCATTCGACGAGCCGGTCGAACCGGCTGGTGGCCGTTTCCGGATGCCAGGGTTGGCCGTCGGTGCTCCCGCCACCTGGGGCGGACCCGACGCGGCCACGATCACCGACACCTGTCTCTACGGCACCGGGCGGGCTCGAACCGGTCGGTGCACCCGTCACACTATTGATTGCCTACGATCACCAGCCCCTGCTGGTCAGGGTGGATTTCCGATGATGATCTAGAGCTGACACCTGGCGGCGGACCGACGGAGGCGCGCTCCACCATGCGCGCGCGCAGGCGCACGTGCCGGGCTCGTCCATGCGCGCGGTCTATGCGGTCGAGCAGTAGCTCTACCGCGCGGGCCCCCATCGCGTGCACGGGCTGCGAGATCACCGATAGAGGAGGAGTGACGACGTCGGCCCAATCGGTGTCGTCGAAGGAGATCACCGACAGATCGTCGGGGATCGCCAGACCGCGCTCGCGTGCCGCGAGCAGAACGCCCAGGGCGAGGATGCTGTCCGGGGTGAGCACCGCCGTCGGGGGATCGGGCTGGCCAAGTAGGTCGAGCATCGCGTGCAGCGCCTCCTTGCGACCCAGGCACCCGACCCGTACGTAGCGGTCGGGATCGAGGCCAGCCGACCGCAGGCTCTCGCGGTAGCCGAGCAGTCGCTCGTCACCGGTCGAGATCCGCCTTCCGAGCCCGTCGTGCTCCCCAGGGGACACTGTGCCGCGCAGATAGCCGATTCTTGTGTGGCCGGCGGCGAGAAAGTGCATTACAGCGGCTGCAGCGGCTGCCCGGTTGTGCACCGTCACGCTGTCGGCCGCGATGCCGGTGACCCGGCGGTCGATGGCGACGACGGCCACGCCGGCGGCCTGTGCCTCGCGGAGGTGCTCGACATCCGTGCTCGAGGCGGGCGCCACGATGATCCCGTCGACCCGTTTGTCGAGGAAGAGGCGTACGGAGCTGCGTTCCGTGGCGACGTCCTCGTCGGAGTTGGCGAGCAGCACCTCGTAGCCGTGGACGCGCGCGGCATCGCCGACCGCGCGGGTCACGGCGGCGAAGAACGGGTTCTCGATGTCGGCGACCACCAGACCCAGCGACTGGGTCCGTCCGGTGATCATGCTGCGAGCCAGGGCATTGGGACGGTAGCCGAGCTCCTCGGCTGCCGCGAGTACGCGCTCCCGGAATCGCTCGCTGACGTGACCGTAGCCGCCGAGTGCCCGAGCGGCTGTGGCGGTGCTGACGCCGGCCGCCTTCGCGACGTCCGGGATCGTGGCAGGTCCTTTCGCCATGGCGCTCCCTCGACTCGACTGTGCGAACTGCTTGACAGCCTGCACGGCTGGTGAGAACGTTGTCAAACCTTGCTCCTGACAACGTTCTCAACGAGAGATCGGTTTCGCTGTATGTCTATGGATGTGGGCACCGGAACGCCCGTCCGCACGGATGTCGAGCTGCGACTGCGTCCCATCGCCGATGACTTCCTGCCGACCCTCGACCACGCCCTGAGTCAGCGTGACGCCGCCCGCGCTTTCGTCGCCGAGGCGATCACCGACGGCGTTCGCGACGTGCTGTTCCTCGGCTGCGGAGGATCATGGGCTTCGAGCGTGCACGCCGCGCACACGTTGCAGCGCCTGGGTCGCGCCCTCCACGTGAGCAACGTCCGCAGCTCTGAGGTCGGCGAAGGGTTCCCGGCCCGGCTGGGTCCCGGCACTCTCGTGATCGCGTCTGCTCACTCTGGCGGTACGCCCGAGACGGTCGCCGCGGTCCGGCTGGCCAAGAGGGCCGGAGCCCGGATCGTGACGCTCGCCCACCCCGAGGGCTCTGCACTCGGCGAGCTCGCGGACCTCGAGCTGACCTACCGCAGCAATCACACGATCACCTCGCCGAAGCAGACCCTTCTCTCCCACCTGACCTGGTCGCTGCTGACTGAAACCGGCGCCATCGCCGATCCGGGTCCGGTTTGGGCCGCGTACGACGCGCTGCCGGTGGCGCTGCGCACTGCGCTCGACGAGGCTGACGACCACCTGGCCCTCACGGCGCGAGCACTGGCCGACAACCCGTTTCTCTACGTCCTCGGTGCCGGGCCCAACGCGGGGGCTTCGTACTTACTGTCGATGTGCTACCTGGTCGAGATGCAGTGGCGCTACTCGGCGTCGTTCCTCGCCGGTGAGTTCTTCCACGGCGCGTTCGAGATGCTCCATGGCGACGCCGGCATCATCCACCTGGTCGGCGAGGACGCGAGCCGGGCGGTGTCCGAGCGGGCGGTTCGGTTCGCCGAGCAGGTCAGCCCGCATTCGCACGTTCTCGATACCACGATGCTGTCGCTGCCGGGCATCGCGCCGGAGCTGCGGTCGGAGGTCACCCCGATCGCGCTCGGCGTCCTGTGCAGCCGCCTGGCCGAGCACTTCGAGGCAGTCTCCGGGCACAGCCTCGACGAGCGCCGCTACATGGGGCGGGTGGACTATTGAGCAGTCGACCACTGCTCGTCTGTGGGGTGGGCGACAACGTCGTCGACCGCTACCCGGACACGGGCCTCGAATACCCGGGCGGAAACGCGTACAACGTCGCCGTCTTCGCGCGGCGTGCCGGCGCTGCTGGCGCCTACCTGGGCATCGTCGGCGCGGACGCGTCCGGCGATCACCTTGTCAACGTGCTGCGACGCGAGGACGTCGACGTGTCGAGGGTGCGCCGGGTGCCGGGGCCGAACTCGTACGCCGTCGTTCACCTCACGCCCGGCGGGAACCGGGAGTTCGCTGCGTGGGAGCCCATCCCCGACCGGCTGACGCTGGAGCCCGAGGATCGAGAGCTGGTCGCCCGCGCCGACCTCGTCCACACCGGTCACGCGAGCTTCACCGAATCGCTGGTCCCGTCCCTCGCCGAGCTGGCTCTGGTCTCCTTCGACTTCTCCTACAGGGGCCTCGACTACGCCGAGCCCCTGCTTCCGCACCTGTGGTCGGCGACCTTCTCCGGAGCCGGGCTCACGGCGGGCCAGGCCCGCGAGCTGGCGACGACCGCGCAGGGCCGAGGCCCGAAGGTCGTCCTCGTGACCCGCGGTGCCCAGGGCGCCGTCGTGGCGGTCGACGGCGTGCTGCACGAGGAGCCTGCTGCCCCGGCAGACGTCGTCGACACGCTCGGCGCGGGCGACGCCTTCGCCGCGCGTTTCCTGATCGGGTTGCTCCGCGGTGAGGAGGCCAAGGAGGCAGCGGCCGCGGCCGCCGGGTTTGCGGCCCGGGTCTGCGAGAGCTTCGGCGCCTTCGGCCATGCACGGTCGATGGTCACCAGCACGTCGGAAACCGCCGACCCGAACACCGATGCGAGGGGTGAGCAGCGATGACCGGCACCCAGCCGTTCCTTCAGGTATCCGGGGTCCGCAAGGCCTACGGCCACGTCCAAGCCCTACGCGGCGTCGACCTCGAGGTGCGGACCGGCGAGGTCCATGCCCTGCTCGGCGACAACGGCGCCGGCAAATCGACGCTCATGAAGATCCTCGCCGGGGTCACCGCCCCAGACTCGGGCGAGATCCGCGTCGGCGGCAAGCCGGTAACGGCACGCAGCCCCCGCGACATGCAGGCCGCGGGCGTCGCCACGGTGTTCCAAGACCTGGCGCTGGCACCCTCCCTCGACGCGGGGGAGAACGTCTTCCTGGGTCGGGAGATCACCCGGCCCGGTTTGCTCGGCCGGCTCGGGTTCGTCGACCGGGCGGAGATGCGCCGGCGGACCCAGGAGCAGATCGCCGCGCTCGGCTCGACGATCCCGTCCCTCAGGGTCCCCGTCGGATCCCTCTCCGGGGGCCAGCGCCAGGCGGTCGCGATCGCCCGCGCCGCGGTGTGGGGCAGCGCCATGCTCATGCTCGACGAGCCGACCGCGGCGCTCGGCGTCCGCCAGACCGAGCAGGTGCTGGAGCTCATCCGACGAGTCCGGACGCGGGGCGCCACGGCGGTCCTGCTGATCTCGCACAACCTGCCCGACGTCTTCGCGGTGGCCGACCGTGTGACGGTACTGCGGCTGGGTGCGGTGGTGCTCGACTGCCACATCTCGAAGACCAGCATCGAGAATCTGACGCTCGTCATGGCGGGCGTGAAGGAGGCACCGTGAGCATCGCGAGCGAACCACACGCCGAGCAGCCGACCGGGTCGCCCGCCGCTGGCCCCGCCCGGACATCGGTCACGTCCCGGTGGGGAGCACTGTCGGTCCGGTTCGAGAACCTCTACATCGGCTTGGTGCTGGTCGCGCTGCTGGCCATCTTCACGCTGTGGGCGCCGCCGGAGACGTTCCTGACCAGCGACAACCTGAGCAACATCGCACTGGACGCCTCACAGCTGCTGATTCTCTCCAGCGGTGTCGCACTGTTGATCATCGCCGGCGGGCTGGATCTGTCCGTCGGTGCGGTGGTCGTGTTCTCCGCGATCGTGTCCGGCAAGACGATGCTCGCGATCGCGGGACCGGTCGAGGAATCGGTGACCAAATCTGCCGGCCAACTGCTGCCTGCGGTGCTCGCCGGTCTCGGCGTCGCGGTGCTCAGCGGCTGGGCCTGGGGGGCGCTCAACTCTCTGATCACCCTGAAGCTGCGGGTGCCGCCGATCATCGCGACCCTCGCCACGCTCAGCGCCGCCACCGGACTGGCGCAGGTCGTGAGCAAGGGCGTCAACGTGAGTAGCCTGCCGATCCAGCTCCAGCAGCACTTCGGTGGGGCCAAGGCCTTCGACGTCGTGCCGTGGCCGGTCGTGGTCGCCGCCGTGGTGGTGGCCGTGCTCTGGGTGGTGCTCTCGCAGATGCGGTTCGGCCTGCGCACCTACGCGATCGGCAGCAACGCCGAAGCCGCCGCCCGGAGCGGCATCCCCGTCGGACGGCACATGCTCGCGCTGTACACACTCGTCGGGCTGCTCGCGGGCGTCGTCTCGTTCATCGACCTGAGTCGGTTCGGCACGGCGTCGCTCTCCGGCCACACCCAGGACGCGCTGAACGCGATCGCCGCGGTCGTGATCGGCGGTGTCTCGCTGTTCGGCGGACGCGGCCGGATGTCCGGCGTCGTGATCGGCGTCTTCATTCCGGCGGTGCTGGCCAACGGCTTCGTCGTCGTCCAGGTGGACCCGTTTTGGCAGAACGTCGCCGTGGGTGCGGTCCTCGTCCTAGCCGTATACATCGACCAGCTCCGTCGGGGAGCTCACAACAGAGAAGGGTAGAAGTCGCGATGGAAAACGTGAACCGACGTGGTGGGCTCCGGCTCGCCGCCGTGGGCGCCGCGCTCGTCATGATGCTCACTGCCTGTGGTAGTGACGCGGGCGACGGCACGGCATCCGACAGCAAGAGCGACGACGCTGCGGTGCAGGTGACGCTGGCACTGGCCGTGCAGAGCGGGTGCCCGTTCTGCATCTCCATCCAGCGTGGCGCCGAGTCCGCGGCGAAGGACCTGGGGGTCGACCTTACCGTGGTCTCGCCGAAGACCGCCGACACCGCCGGCCAGATCCAACAGCTCAACGGACTGCTGGCCAACAATCCGGACGTGCTGGTCCTTCAGCCCTTCGACCCGGCCGCATTGCTGCCGGTCGTCAAGCACTTCGCCGACAAGGGCACGCCCACGATCACCGTCGACAGCGACCTCAGCGACCCCTCGGCGCGGCTGGGCCTGATCTCCTCCGACAACGAGGCGGGCGGCAAGTTCGCCGCGGAGCAGCTCGCCGAGCGGATCGGCGAGAAGGGCAAGGTCCTCTACCTCGGCTACAAGCCCGGCCTCGCCGGGACCGACGCGCGCCGCAAGGGCTTCGAAGAGCAGATCAAGACCTACCCGAGCATCGAGTACCTCGGTGCCCAATACAGCGCGGACGACCAGTCGGTGACCGCGGGCCAGGTCAGCGCGGCCCTTCGGGCGAACCCGGACCTCGCCGGTATCTTCGCCGGTGCCGAGGCGCACGCCATCGGTGCAGCGGCGGCGATCCGCGAAGCCCACGCCCAGGACCGTGTCTCCGTCGTCGCGTTCGACGGCGCTCCGGACGAGGTCCAGGCGCTCAAGGACAACTCGCTCGACCTGCTCGTGGTCCAGAAGGCCTACGAGATGGGCCAGCTGGCGATCAAGCAGGCCGTGGCGTACGCCAAGGACGGCACCAAGCCCGACGGTGACACCTACCCCGACTATGTCGCGGTGACCCGCGACAATCTCGCCGAGGCCGACGTCCGCAAGTACCTCTACCCGGCCGAGTGACGGACCCCGGCCGGCGCCGCGACCGCGCAGCGCCGGCCACCGGCTGCCGACCAACCGCGACAAGCAAGGAGATACCCGGGTGAGCGACCCCAAACGCGAGTCCCATGTCGCCGCCGTGTCGGAGGTGCTCGATCCGGAAGGAGTCGCCCGCTACGTCGCGGCTCGCTCCCACCTGGCCAGGGTGGTGGGCACCGTGATCGAGGTCGAGACGTTCGGCGAGGGCAAGATCAACGCCGTCTTCGGCGTCCGCGGTGACCGTGGGTCGCTGGTACTCAAGCAGGCCCTGCCCTGGATCCGGGTTCTTCCGAACTGGGCACTGACGGTGCACCGCGTCGAGCGGGAGGCGTGGTTCCTCGAGTCCTGGGCGGACTTCAACGCTGCCCACGTGCCGAAGTCCTACGGGTATGACGATGGCGCGCATACCCTGGCCATGGAGGAGCTCACCGGGTACGAGCTGTGGCGGACCGCCCTCCACGAAGGCCGCGTCAGCGCGGCGGCGGCGACGGGTGCGGGCACGATGGTTGCCCGCTCCGCCTTCCACACCTCGCCGTTCGGTCGTGACGCCGAGGCGCACGCCCGTGACGTCGCCCGCTCGGCCAACCCGGCCATGGACCAGATGATGCAAGATGTCGTGTTCGACATCCCGTTCACCGTGGACGCTCGCAACAGCACAGACCCGCAGCTGACGCGGTGGCGTGAGAAGGTTCGGGCCGACGAGGCTGTGCTGACCCGGGTGGCTGAGCTGCGATGGTGCTACGGCACCCGGCGGGAGGCGCTCCTCCACGGGGACCTGCACACCGGCAGCGTCATGGTGGCGGGCGACCAGGTCCGCGTGATCGACGGCGAGTTCGCCCGCTACGGGCCGGTCGCCTGGGACCTCGGTGAGCTCTGGGCGCACCTGGTGCTGGCTCGACGCAGCCTGGACGTCCGGCGGCCAGGGGAGTCGGCCCCGGACCTGGTGTCGGCTACGTGGGCCGGCTTCACGGACGAGCTGCGCGCCCACTGGCCCGAGAGACGCGCGGCCAGCCTGACCGACGGCTGGCTCGAGGCGTGGCTGGAAGAGACACGCACGCTCGCGGTCCGCTTCGCCGGGCTGGAGCTCCTGCGCCGCATGATCGGCGTCGGCGCGTGCGAGCAGCTGACGATGCTCGAGCCCGACGCGCGGGAGGCCGTCGCGGACGATGTCCTCGCCCTCGCCGTACACGCGCTCAAGGAGGGCCAGTGGACCTGAACGCCGAGCTACGCCTGGCTAGCGATATCGCCCTCCGCGCCGGTGCCGTCCTCGTCGAGCACTTCGACGCCGGCACGCTCAACACGCGGAGCAAGAGCCGGCGCCAGGACGTCGTCACCGACGCCGACATCGCCGCCGAGAAGGTCCTGGTGGACGCGCTGGCCGCGGCGTACCCCGAGGACGCGATCCTCGCCGAGGAGAGCGGCAACCGCGACGGTGGTTCGGGGCGTCGCTGGTGCATCGACCCGCTCGACGGCACCGCGAACTTCGCTGCCGGTATCCCGCACTGGGCGGTGGCGCTGTCGCTCCTGATCGGCGACCGGCCGGTCCTCGCGGTCACCTTCGACCCCTCGCGTGACGAGCTCTTCACTGCGTTGTACGACGGTCCCGCCCAGCTTGACGGGTGGAAGATCAGCATCGCGGCTACCTCCGCGGTCCAGGACGCGCTCGTCGCCTCGAACCTTCCGTACGCCGCTCGTACCGACCCCCGTATCGCGTGCCGCATGCACAGCTCTCGCGGGCTGCGCGAGACCGGCTCGATGGCCCTCGACCTCGCCTGGGTGGCCACCGGCCGGCTCCAGCTCGCGGCCCACGAGCACAACGGCAAGCTCTGGGACTACGCGGGTGGCGAGCTTCTGGTGACACGTGCCGGCGGCGTGGTCGAGCCGCTCGCCGGATTCCCGGGCCTCGTCCTCGCGGGCGGCCGTGAGCTGGTGACGTCGTTCCACGAGAGCGACGAGTGGCCACCGCTCGACCAGCTAACCCGCACCACCCGAACGACCGGAGGTACTACCGATGAGCAGCGCGACGACCGACGAGTGGTATGACCGGGCCCTGGCCCAGCGTCCCGAGGGGCGAGCATTCATCGACGGTGCGTACGTCGAGACCGCCAGCGGCCGCACCTACGACACGATCACCCCGCTAAGCGGTCTGCGGCTCACGGCGGTCGCCGACGGTGACGGCGAGGACATTGATCGTGCTGTCCGGGCCGCGCGGCGTGCCCACGATCGGGGCCAGTGGGCGGACGCGCACCCACGCGATCGCAAGCGCGTCCTGCACCGGTTCACCGACCTGCTGCTCGAGCACCAAGACGAGTTGGCTCTGCTGATAACCACCGACATGGGCAAGCCGATCTCCGATGCCCGTCGCGAGATCGAGTCGAGCGCCCGCGAGCTGCGATTCTTCGCGGAGTCGGTCGACAAGGTGTACGGCGACGTGGCCCCGACGGCTCCGTATGCCCTCGGGATGGTCACGCGTGAGCCGGCAGGTGTGGTCGGGGCGATCACTCCCTGGAACTTCCCGGTGATGATGCCGGTTTACAAGCTCGGACCCGCCCTCGCCGCGGGCAACGCGGTGGTCCTCAAGCCAGCCGAGCAGTCAGCGCTGGCGGCGGTCCGGCTAGCCGCGCTCGCCAGCGAGGCCGGCCTTCCGGACGGAGTCCTCAACGTGGTGCCTGGGGGGCCAGCGGCCGGCGAGCACCTCGCCCGTCACCTCGACGTCGACGTGCTGACCTTCACGGGGTCTACCGAGGTGGGCAAGCGCTTGCTGGTCTACTCCGGCGAGTCCAACATGAAGCCGGTCTGGCTGGAGTGCGGCGGGAAGTCGCCCAACATCGTGCTCGCCGATGCGCCCGACCTCGACGTCGCCGCGCGGGCAGCGGCCGAAGGTATCTTCCATGGCGCCGGTGAGGTCTGCAACGCGGGGTCGCGGCTCCTCGTCGAAGACGCTGTCTTCGACGAGGTGGTCGGGAAGGTGGTCGAGGAGTCCGCACACTGGCAGCCGCGCGACGCGCTCGACCCGACCTCGCGGATGGGCCCACTCGTCGACCAACGCCAGCTCGACCGGGTGATGTCGTTCGTCGAGGAGGGCCGGGCCAGCGGCATCCGGCTCGAAACCGGAGGACGGCGGACGCTTGAGGAGACCGGTGGCTACTACCTCGAGCCGACCATTTTCAGCGACGTCGACAACGCCTCACGCCTCGCGCAGGAGGAGATCTTCGGTCCGGTGCTGTCCGTGGTTCGGCTCAGTTCCGCCCAGGAGGCGGTCGAACTTGGAAATGCCACCGTCTACGGCCTCGCCGCCGCCGTCTGGACCTCCGATGTCACCCGCGCCTTCACGATCGCGCGGCAGCTCAAGGCCGGCACCGTCTACGTGAACTGCTACGACAAGGGCGACAACTCCCTGCCGTTCGGCGGGTACAAGCAGTCCGGCATCGGAGCGGACCGCAGCCTGCATGCCATGGACAAGTACACGAACCTCAAGACCCTCTGGGTCGACCTCAGCCAGCACCCGCGAGCGTGAGGAATCCGCACGGATCACCACCGCGTCACACACGGCTGGCCGCACCCGCGCGCGCCCGCGAAACTGCGAAAGTCGAGGTAGGCGGGCGGCCCGAATTTTATCCAGTGCCACTCTCGTGATTGCGCTGCCTCGCGTTTCGGCATGAAGTCGCTGGTCGCGTCCGCTGCTGTGGCTCCGGGTCCCGGTCGGCGCAGGCGTGCGTGTACCGCCTGACGGCCCTCCACGCAATAAGGTGGGTGAACGCGGTGACTGACTGTGTGCCGGTTGCCACGCAGTGGTGGGGGTGCTCGGGTGAATCCCTGCGACCAGTGGAAATTGGAACGAAAGCGGTCAATGCGAAGACTTTTGCTGGTGGGCGCGCGGGGCGCTGCCGGCGGCCGTTCCCGGTGACGAGGGGAGAACAGGCATGACCGAGGTGGGCGGGTCGACGGTGGCGGCGTACCCCGGTCCCGGCGTCGTGGCACTCCGGCGGGACGTGGACGCCGTGCTCGACGACTTCCTCAGCGCCCACCTCGACACGGCCGGCGACGAGGACTGGCGGCACGATGTCGAACTTCTCCGGTCCTTCGTCCTGGGCGCGGCCGGCAAACGGACCCGACCGACCTTCTGCCATCTGGGCTGGCGGGCCTACGGCGGCACCGGCTCCGGGGTGGTACGCGCCGCCGCCGCCCTGGAACTGTTCCACGCCTTCGCGCTGATCCACGACGACGTCATGGACGGCAGCGACACCCGGCGCGGCCGGCCGACCCTGCACGTCAGCATCGCCGACCGGCACCGGCGTCGGGGCTGGCGCGGGAACGCGGAGCGGTTCGGCCGCAACATCGCGATCCTCTGGGGCGACCTCTGCCTGGTCTGGTCCGAGCAACTGTTCGCCAGCGCCGGTGCCGACGGGGTGTCCCGGGTCCGGACGCTGTTCCAGCGGATGCGTGCCGAGGCGGTGATGGGGCAGTACCTCGACGTCCGGGGTGAGGCCGCCGGTGCCGGGCTGGCCGACTGCCTGCGGATCCTGCGCTACAAGTCGGCCCGCTACACGGTGGAGCACCCGCTCCAGATCGGGGCCGCGTGGGCCGGTGCCGGCAGCACCGAGCTGGCCCTCATCTCCCGGGTCGGTGCGCGGCTCGGCGAGGCCTTCCAGCTCCGCGACGACGTGCTGGGCGTCTTCGGCGACGACACGCACACCGGGAAGTCCAACCTGACCGACCTGCGCGACGGCAAGGCGACGGTGCTGATGGCGCTCACCCGGCAGTCCGCCACCACCGCGCAGGCCGCCGCGATCGACCGGTGGCACGGCAACCCGCACCTCGACCGGGCCGGCGCGGACGTGCTCCGGGAGGTCATCGTCGACACCGGCAGCCTGCGCCGGGTGGAGGAGATGATCGCCGCCCGGACCGAGGAGGCCGTGGCCGCGCTCCGCGACGCGCCGATCGTCGACGACGCGCGGACGGAGCTGATCGAGCTGGCACGTAGGCTCTCGGTCCGGAGCCGTTGACGACCACAGGGGCCTGTCCGCCGGGCGCCCGGAGCGGTCAGCGGCGCAGCAGCGCGAAGACCCCCCAGCCGAGGTACTCCCGGACGTACCGCACATGGCGGACCGGGTCCTCGGTCAGTTCGGCACGTAGTTGCGGGGCGAGGTCGTCGTCCGGGTTGTCGTCGAGCCAACGGCGGAGGTTGAGCCAGTGCGCCGCCGCGTACCGGTCCCAGCTGTCCTGGTCGGCGAGGACCATCTCGACCAGGTCCCAGCCACACCGCTGGAACAGCTCGACGAGCCCCGGCAGGTCCTGGAAGTCGTCCCGGTAGGCGGCGTGGCACCCCTGGACGGTCGCCTGGTCCGGGGGCGTACGTCGCCAGTACGGCTCGCCGACCAGCAGCATCCCACCGGGACGCAGGGCGCGTTCCAGGATCTCCAGGGTGCCGGGGACACCCCCGCCGATCCAGGTGGCACCGACACAGGCGGCCACGTCGACGGGTTCCGTGGGTACGTGGGCGGCGGCGTCGCCGTGCACGAACCGGACCCGGTCGGCCACTCCCAGTTCGGCGGCACGGTCCCGGGCGGCGGCGGTGAAGGCGGTGCTGACGTCGACGCCGGTGCCGTGGATCCCGTGCTCCCGGGCCCAGGTACAGAGCAGCTCACCCTTGCCGCTGCACAGGTCCAGGACGGACGTCCCGGGGCGCAGCCGGATGGCCCGCCCGAGCGTGGCCAGCTTGTCGGCGTCGAACGGGTTGAGAATGCGCAGGTCACCCTCGCGGATGACGTGACTGCGGTCGAGATCCAACGAGGTCGCTCCTCAGGTCGCGGTTACGGTTGGGGCCGGGCGGGCCGTCGGCTGCTGCCCGGCGCTCGGGTGGGTCAACGGATCGCCGAATCGACGCGGGGTGTGACGACTCGCAGGAGCGGCCGGGCGATGAGCAGGGTGACCGCGACCAGGAGGACGCTGACCCACACCGGGCCGAGGGCGCCGGCGTCGGCCCCGAGGGTCGCTGCCGCGACGACGGGGCCGCCAGCAGCACCGATGTTGAGCGCCGCGGCCAGCGCCCCAAGGGTGCGCGCACCCGTCCCAGGCAGCGAAGACTGCTGGCAGGCGGACTACGAACTCAACGGTTCAGGGGGCTGACGGCGTGACCGAAAGCCCCCACCTTGGATGCCTCAGGGCTCGACATGCCACCGACACTACTGAAACCCGCCGGTCACCACGCAACCGGATTCCGCCTGCCCCGGTGGCCTGCGCCGCAGTGAGCACCGTTCATGATTGACCGGACAGCGCCGGCGGGGGCGTACCGGCCGGAACGCCGGTGGCGTCAGCGGGCTGCTCGTGACCGGCGTGCTGCTGGCCGTCTTCCCGCTGCCGCCGGTGACCTTCGCCGGTCGGCTGCACCCGCTGGGGCTGCTCCGCTTCGGGCTCCGCGTCCTCTACGACCTGGTGGTGGCCAGTCTCCAGATCGCCTGGCTGGCCCTGCGGTTCGGGCACGAGCCGCGCGGCGCGATCATCGCCGTGCCGCTGCGGGTCAACACGGACCTGAACCTCACCCTCACCGCCGAGGCCCTGTCGCTGGTGCCGGGCAGCCTCATCATGGAGGCGGACCGGGCCACCGGCACCCTCTACATCCACGTGCTCGGCGTCCGCACCATCGAGGATGTCGAGCGGTTCCGGCGCGGGGTCCTGGAGCTGGAGGAGCGGATCATCGCCGCCGTCGGCTCCGAGGGAGAACGCCGCCTGATGATCGAAGCCACCCACACCGGCACGTCACCGCCGGCCGAGCGGTAAGGGGCACCGAGATGACCGCCGTAGCCGTGACCGTCACCGTCCTGCTCGCCGTGGCCGGTGGGCTGACCCTGATCCGGATCATCCGGGGACCGTCCATCCTCGACCGGGCCGTCGCCACCGACGTGCTCCTGGCCGTCGTCGTCGCCGCCATCGCCACCGAGGCCGCGTACAGCCGGGACGCCACCGCGTTGCCCGTGCTGGTGGTGCTCGCCATCCTCGGGCTTCGTCAGCTCGGTCAGCGTCGCCCGCTTCGCCGCGCGGAGGAGCCCGAAGTGAGTCTCGACGCCGTCCTCGACGCCACCGCCGCGGTCTGTCTGATCACCGGGGCGCTGCTCAGCCTCGCCGCCGGGATCGCCCTGGTCCGTTTCCCGGACCTGCTCTCCCGGATGCACGCCGCCGCCAAACCCCAGGTCCTCGGCCTGCTGCTGGTCCTGCTCGGCTGCGCGTTGCGGCTGCGTACCGGTGTGGACATCACCACCCTCGTGCTGGTCGGGGCATTCCAGCTGGCGAGTGCGCCGGTGGCCGCGCACATGGTCGGACGGGCCGCGTACCCGCACGACCAGATCCGGACGGACCTGCTGGTCACCGACGAACTCGCCGCGCACCTGGACCGGATCAGCGAACGCCCCTGACCCGCGCGACGCCGGTCAGGGGCTCTCGACGACCTGCCGCCCGAGGGGCCAGAGTGCGGCCGGGACGAGCTTGAAGTTCGCCACCCCGAACGGGATGCCGACGATGGTGACGCACTGGGCCACCCCGGCGAGGACGTGCGCCAGGGCGAGCCACCAGCCGGCCACCAGCAGCCAGACGACGTTCGCCGCCCCGGAGGGCAGACCGGCGTCGGGCTTGTCGACCAGGGTGCGTCCGAAGGGCCAGAGCGAGTACCGGGCCAGCCGCAACGCCGCGACCCCGAACGGGATCGTGACGACGAGCGCGAAGCAGACCAGCGCCGCGATTCCGTACCCGATGGCCAGCACGATTCCGCTACCGAAGATCAGCCAGAGCAGGTTCAACAGAAAGCGAATCATCAGCTCATCATGACCGGCCCGCGCCAGTCGTCCCGCCGGCCGGTTTCCGCTGGTGGCGGCGGTGGTGACCGGCCCGGAAATGCGCGTCGCGGCCGGGACGCGCGAATCCTGTCAGCGATTTCCCAGTTTTCGATGCTACGGTTCCGGCACCACGGGTCCACATCGGATGGCCACTGGTTCCGTTGTGTCGCGACGATCGCGGCGGGAATTGCGCGTCGCGGTCGTCACCGTACTTCCGGCCCACAGCGCCCGGGTCGCGCTGTACGCCGGGAGCCGTCCGGTGGCCGTGGAGTCGGGTCCTCCCGGCCACCGGACATCCCGTGAGGTTCGCCCCGACCCGTCGGCCCTTTCCGCAGGAGCCAACTGCTTTCCCCGGCCGCCCCGATGGCGTTAAGTGGTGGGGTCGGCGCTGTCGGTGTCGAGAGCGGCCCGCTGCCGGGGCCGCTCCGGTCGTGACGGTGGCCGTGCGCCCGTCGTCCCGACACCTCCGAGGAGCGTCCGTGACCGGATCCGCCGTCGAATCCGCCCGCCCGGCCGGCGGGGACGATCCCGGACGGCTCGGCCGTGCGTCCGGCGAGTCGGTCCTGCCCGAGCTGCGGGCGATGTGGTGGGAGACCGGGGTACGGGCGCGCGCCGAGGCGGGGCTCTTCGCGGTCCTGGCCGAACTGCCCCGGCTGGTGGCCGAGGCGGTCCGGGTCAGCTGGCGGGCCGACTGCTTCCGCACCTCCGTGGTGGCCGTCGCGACGGTCGGCGGTGGGGTGATGTCGGCGTTCGGGCTGCTCGCCACCCAGCGGGTGCTGGTGGAACTGTTCGCCGGTGGCCCGACCGCCGACCGGGTGGTCGCCGCGCTGCCGGCGCTGCTGGCCCTGGCGGCGGTGACGGCCGTCCGGGCCGGCATGGGCATCGCCACCGGGTACGCCCAGAACGGGCTCACCCCGAGGGTCAGCCGGGCGGTGGAGCGCCGGTTGTTCGAGGTGACCACGGCGGTCCGGCTGGACGCGTTCGACGCCGACGCCTTCGCCGACGAGATGGAACGGGCGTCCCGGGGCAGCGACTCGGTGATCTCGCTGGTGCGGGCGTCGATGAACCTGTTCGCCGGTCTGGCCGGCCTGCTCGCGGTGGCCGTGGCGGTGCTCGTGATCCACCCCCTGCTGCTGCTGGCGCTGCTCATGGCGACGCTGCCGAAGGCGTGGGCCACGTTGCGCGCCGGGCACCTGCGGTACCAGACGTACACCGCCGGGTCGGTGCGCCGTCGCCGGCAGTGGTTGCTGCACCGGCTGATGGCCGAACGTGACTCCGCCCCGGAGCTGCGCTCGTACGGGCTGCGCCGGTTCCTGCTCGACCAGTACGACCGGGTGATGCGGGTGGAGACCGACATCCAGCTCGATCTGGCCCGCCGGGTCACCACGATGACCAGCGTCGGCGCGGTGGTCGGCGGGCTCGCCACCGGCGTCGTCTACGCCCTGCTCGGTTTCCTGCTCGTCGAGGGGCAGATCCCGCTCGCGGCGGCGGCGACCTGCGTGGTCGCGGTGCAGTCCGCGCAGCGTTCCCTGTCCACCGTCACCTACCAGGTCGACGAGGTCTACTCCGACGGGCAGCACGTCGGCGACTACACCGGCTTCCTGGCCCGCGCCGCCGACCACCTGCCCGAGACGGGCGGTGACCGGGCGACCCCGGAACCCCTGCGGGAGATCGCCGTCCGGGGAGTCACCCTGCGCTACCCCGACCGGGACACGCCCGCCGTCGACGACGTCACGCTGACCGTCCGGGCCGGGCAGGCCGTGGCGTTCGTGGGGGAGAACGGTTCCGGCAAGTCCACCCTGGCCGCGATGATCGCCATGCTGCGCAGCCCGAGCGCGGGCGTGATCGAGTGGAACGGACGGCCGCTGGCGGAGTGGGACGCCGACGGGCTGCGGGCACGCATCGCCGTGGTGACCCAGGAGTACCACAAGTGGCCCTTCACGGCCGCGACGAACATCGCGCTCGGCGACGTGGACACCGAGGCCCGGCAGGACCGGATCGAGGCCGCCGCCGCCCGCGCGGTGGCCGACGACATGATCCGTGACCTGCCGTACGGCTACGAGACGCTGCTGGACCGGACCTTCGCCCATGGGCAGGACCTCTCCGGCGGCCAGTGGCAGCGGATCACCGCCGCCCGGGGATTCCTCCGGGACGCCGATCTGCTGATCATGGACGAGCCCTCCTCCGCGCTCGACCCCCGGGCCGAGGACGCCCTCTTCCAGGCGATCCGGGACCGGCAGGGGCGGGCCACCACCATCCTGATCACCCACCGGCTGGCCAACGTCCGGCACGCCGACCGGATCTTCGTCCTGCACCACGGCCGGCTCGTCGAGGCCGGCAGCCACACCGAGCTGACGGCGGCGGGCGGCCGGTACGCCGAACTCTTCGCCCTCCAGGCCGCCGGGTACGACCCGGAGGGCGGACCGGACGCCAGCCGTCCCGCCGTCGCCCCGGGCCGCCACGGCCTGACCGACACCTGACACCCATGACGATCCACTGTGCACCGTGTCTCACCATTGCCGCGCGATCGGTGACCACCCCGCGCGGCGCCTCCCGCCGGCCGGTCGCCCAGCTCCCGTGACCCAGCCGGCGGAGGACACGGAGCCCATCGAAGGATCGAGACAAACATGTACGACGCGATAGTCGTCGGCGCGCGCTGCGCGGGCGCCTCCACCGCCCTGCTGCTCGCCCGGCGCGGGCACCGGGTGCTCGTGGTGGACCGGTCGTCGATCCCCAGCGACGTGATCTCGACGCACTTCCTCTGGCCGCACGGGATGTCCTACCTGAACCGGTGGGGCGTGCTGGACCAGGTCAAGGCGGTCACTCCCACGTACACCGCCATCGAGTTGGTCAACGACGGCATCCGGCTGACCGGTTCGGTGCCGCCGGAGCTGCTGCGGGAGTACTTCCGGGACCTGCACGGCGACGACTCGGGGGTGGTGCAGAGCTACGCCTCCGTGCGCCGCCGGGTGCTCGACCAGATCCTCGTCGAGGCGGCGGCCAAGGCCGGCGCGGAGGTGCGGACCGGCTTCTCCGTACGGGAACTGATCATCGAGGACGGTCGGGTGGTCGGTGTCCGGGGCCGGTCCGTCGACGGGCAGACGGTCGAGGAACGCGCGCGCGTCGTGATCGGCGCCGACGGGCGGAACTCGTTCGTCGCCCGTACCCTCGGCCTGCCGAAGTTCGACGAGCGGCCCCGGTGCACCTTCGCCTACTGGAGCTACTTCTCCGGCTTCGACCCCGGCCCCGGGCAGATCCACCGGCGGGGCCGACTCGCCTGCGCGGTCGTGCCGACCAACTTCGAGCAGAACATGGTGCTGGTCTGGGGGCCGAGCGACTGGTCCCGGGAATTCCGGGCCGACGTGCCGGGCAACTTCCAGAAGGCGCTGGACTTCGTCAGTCCCGAGTTGGGTGAACTGGTCCGCAGCCGGGGCGTCCAGGAGGAACGCTTCTACGGCGCGGCGCACGCCATCGGTGACGCGGCGAACCGGATGGTGCTGCGCGCGTACGCCCGGTGGCAGGAGACCGCGTGCACCGATCCCGCCGCCGCCGGGGCGGTGCCACGACTGCGGCACCGGATCGAACACACCCAGCACCTGCGCCCGGCGGACGTCCCGTTGCTCGCCCGGCTGGGCGTGACCGCCTCGATGCAACCGACCCACTGCACCAGCGACATCCCCCTGACCAGCCGGATGCTCGCCGGTCGGGATCTCGCCTCGTACGCCTGGCGCAGCCTGCTGGACACCGGCGCGACGGTGGCGTTCGGCTCGGACGCCCCGGTCGAGGACCCGGACCCCTTCTACGGCATCCATGCCGCGGTGACCCGGCAGCAGCCCGACGGCACCCCGCCCGGCGGGGTGGACCCGCACGAGCGGCTCGACCTGGACGCGGCGCTGCACGGTTTCACCGCCGCGGGCGCCTACGCCTCCTACGAGGAGCACCTGAAGGGACGGCTACGCCCGGGGATGCTCGCCGACTTCATCGCGCTGCCGGCCGATCCGTACCAGGTCGAGCCGGCCGACCTGCGTGACCTGACCGTGGCGCTGACCGTCGTCGGCGGCGTGGTCCGCTGGCAACGCTGACCCCGCGCGGAGCCCGGCGTCCCGGTGGCCACCGGCCCGGTGCCGTCCACGTCCGATCGGGTAGCCCGGGGCCGCGCGGCACCTGATCCCGGACGATCCGCCGGGCGGTCGGGGGACTGTCGGGGCCCATGGGTACGGTGGTCGCCGACCTTGGACGGGGAGCACTCAGGCGTGGACCACACCTTCCAGGTCGACCTCCGTGGCGTGGTCGACCTGCTCAGTCACCATCTCTACGGCAGTCCGCGGGTGTACGTCCGCGAGCTGATGCAGAACGCGGTGGACGCGATCACCGCGCGGCGCGCGGTCGAGCCCGACGCGCCCGCGCTGATCCGGATCGAGCCGCCCGAGCTGACCGGCGACGGGACGCTACGGGTGCACGACACCGGCATCGGCCTCACCGAGGATCAGGTGCACGAGCTGCTGGCTACCATCGGCCGGAGCTCCAAACGGGACGAGCTGGGCTTCTCCCGGCACGAGTTCCTCGGCCAGTTCGGCATCGGGCTGCTCTCCTGCTTCCTGGTGGCCGACGAGATCCGGGTCGTGACCCGGCACGGCGACCAGCCGACGGTGTGCTGGACCGGCCACTCCGACGGCCGGTACGCGGTCGCGCCGGCCCCACCGGGAGCCGGGCGGAGCGAGCCGGGCACCACGGTCACGCTGGTCCCGCGCCGGGACGCCGAGCAGTGGTTCGCCACCCCGACCGTCACCGACCTGGCCCGGCTCTTCGGCTCGCTGCTGCCGGTCACCGTCCGGGTCGGCGACGTGGTGACCACCGCCGGCCCGCCGCCGTGGCCGACCACGCCCGGCGCGCCGGTGGACCGCGCCGCGCTGGTCCGGTACGCGCGACAGACGCTCGGCGTCGACCCGTTCGACGTGCTGCCGTTGTCCGTGCCGGAGGCGGGGCTGACCGGTGTCGCGTTCATCCTGTCCGAGCCGGTGAACCCGGCGGCCCGGGCCGGTCACCGGGTGTACCTCAAGCGGATGCTGCTCGCCGAGCACGCTGACGGCCTGCTGCCGGACTGGGCGTTCTTCGCCCACTGCGTGGTGGACGCCGGCGAGCTGCGGCCGACCGCCAGCCGGGAGGCGCTCTACGAGGACACCCTGCTCACCGCCACGCGCGAGGCGCTCGGCGACCAGGTGCGCGGTTGGCTGGTCCGGCTGGCGCAGCACGCCCCGCGCCGGCTGGCCGAGTTCCTCCAGGTGCACCACCTCGGGGTGAAGGCTCTGGCGTTGCACGACGACGAGATGCTGCGCCTGGTCGACCAGTGGTGGCCGATGGACACCAACGTGGGCACGCTGACCCTGGCCGAGTTCCGCCAACGGCACGGCCTCGTCCGGTACGCCGCCAGCCTGGACGAGTTCCGTCAGCTCGCCGCGGTGGCTGCCGCGCAGGACCTGCCCGTGGTCAACGCTGGCTACACCTACGACACCGAGCTGATCGAGCGCCTGCCCACGGTCGACCGGTCGGTGCTCATCGAGCGGCTGGAGCCGAGCGACCTGACCACCCGCTTCGAGGGCCTCGACCCGCAGGTCGAGCTGGCCCTGCGGCCGTTCCTCGTCGCCGCCCAGCGGGCGCTGGAGCGGACCGGCTGCGAGGTGGTGTTCCGGGCGTACGACCCGGTGTCACTGCCGGCGCTCTACCTGGTCAGCCGGTCGGCGGCGTTCAACGACCAGCTCGCGGCCAGCCGCGACCGGGCCGACGAACTGTGGGGCGGGGTGCTGGACGCGCTCGCCGCCACCGCCCCGCCGGACCGCCCGCAACTGGTGCTCAACCACCGCAACCCGCTGGTCCGCCGGGTCAGCACGCTGACCGACCCGGAACTGGTCGGGCTCGCCGTCGAGGCGCTGTACGGCCAGGCGCTGCTGCTCGGACACCACCCGATCCGCGCGGCCGACGCCGCGCTGCTGAACAGTTCCTTCCTCGGCCTGCTCGGCCGGGCCGTACCCGGACGGGAGTGAATGGTGTCCACCACCGACGAGGACCTGTGGCGGGTGCTCCGCGAGATCGACAACATGCCGTACGGGGCGGGGCAGATCGCCGCGCTGGAGCAGCTGATCCGGCGGGTCGACACCACCGACGACCGGCAACTCGCCTTCGTCACCCGCATGCAGGCCACCACCGCGTACGTCTACGGTGGCGAGCCGGCCAAGTCGTTCGTCACCTTCTCCTGGTGCCTGGCCGAGTTCGACCGGGACCCGCAGCCCTACCACGCCCGCGCCGCCCGGCAGTTGCTGTGGCACTTCAAGTACATGATCAACGCCCTGCTGAACTTCCCCGAGGTGCCGCTGGACCGCACCCGTGCGGTACTCGACGACATGGAGCGGCGCTACCGCGCGGGCGGACACAGCCTCCAGGCCGTCCACAAGCACCGGTTCATGGTGGCCGACCACGTCGGTGACGCCGAGGCGGCGGCGCACTGGTACCGGCTCTGGCAGACCACTCCGCGTGACGACCTCTCCGACTGCGCCGGCTGCGACCCCACCACCCAGGTGCGGTACCTCGCCGACACCGGCCAGCACGCCGACGCGGTCGCCCTGGCCGAGCCGGTGCTCGCCGGGCGGCTCAACTGCAACGAGCAGCCGCAGGCGATCTTGACTACGCTCCTCGTGCCGTACCTGCGCACCGGCCGGCACGACGACGCGCGCAACGCGCACCGGGAGGCGTACCGCCGGCTGCGCGGGAACCTCGCCGACCTGTGGGAGATCGCGGACCACGTCGAGTTCCGCACCCTCACCGGCAACGAGGCCGGTGCCCTGGAGCTGGTCGAGCGGCACCTGGACTGGTTGGACCGGGCACCGTCGCCCGCCGCCGCCATGCAGTTCGCCGCCGCCGCGTCCGCCGCGCTGCGGCAGGTGGACGGTGAGCTGACGGTCTACCGGCGGGCCGCCACCGACCGGCCGGCGGCCGACGTCCCGGCCGGGCGGCTCGCCGCCGAGCTGGCGGAGACCGCCACCGCGCTGGCCGCCCGCTTCGACGCCCGCAACGGGACCACCCACCAGTCCGAGTTGATCGCCCAGCGCCTCGCGGCCCGGCCGGCCGGCGAGCACCTGCCGCTCTCGGCGAGCCTGCGCCGCCGCCCGGTCCGCCCGACCGCCACCCCCGCCGGGGGCGGCCCGGCGGCGACGGCGAGCGGGGTCACGGCGGCGGGCGGACAGCCGCCCGCCGCGACCGAGATCCCCGCCGACGCCAGCCCCGACCAGCTGCTGGACCTTGCCGAGGAGCGGTGGCGCCGGCACGACCCGGTCACCTTCCGGGCAGCCCTGGCCGCCTACGACGGACGGTTCGGCGGGACCGAACCGCCCCCGGCGACGGCGGCACACCGGCTGGAGCTGCGGGCGGCCGAGCTGAGCGACGCCGAGGAGATCCCGGCCGCGATCGAGGCCGGTCGGGCGGCGCTGACCGCGTACCGGGAGCTGGGCGACGAGGTCCGGGCCCAGGTGGTGGCCGGCCGGGTCGGCGTCCTGCTCGCCATGACCGAGGAGGGCACCGAGGAAGGGCTGGCGCTGGTGGGCGCGGCCGCCGAGGCGCTGGAGCGGAGCGGGGACGACCGGCTCCGCGCCGCCGCCCACGACCGGGTCGCGCTGGCCCTGTTGTACGGGCAGCGCTGGGCGGAAGCGCTCGACGCGCTGGACCGGGTGCCGGCCGGCGCGGGCGGCGACCCGTACCTGGCGGCGCGGGTGGCGCTGCACCGTGTCCAGGCGCTCGACGCGCTGGAGCGGCCACAGGAGTGCCGCGCGGCGGCGGAGGAGGCCCGGTGGCTCGGCCGCGAGCTGGGCGTCGGGGACCTGCTGGCGGCGGCCTGCCTGGCGTACGCCCGGTCGGCGGACGACCCGGCGGAGGCGGTGACCGCCTGCGACGAGGCGCTGGCGGTGGCGTCGGCCGGCGTGTCGTTGCCGACCCGGGTCACCCGGGCCCGGGCGCTCATGGCCACCGGGCGGGCCGGCGAGGCGGTGGACGATTTCGCCGAGGCGGTGACGCTCTGCGTGGAACGGGGCGCGGAGGGGGACGCCTTCCTGCGCTGGGAGTTGGCCAACGCGTACCGGGTCGCCGGGCGGCTGGGCGAGGCCGCCGAGGTCGCCGAGGAGGCGGTGCTCGGGCTCGACCGGCTCGGCGCGCAGGCCGAGGCGGACCGCTGCCGGCACCTGCTCGCCGGCATCTACCAGGGATTGGGCGAGATCGATCCGGCGCTGGCGTTGCTGGCCCAGCTCGCCGAGAACCTGGACGGACCGGACAACCTCCCGCACCGGGCCCAGGTGCTGGAGGAGGCCGGCGGCATCCTCTACGACGCCGACCGGGACGCCCAGGCCGCGCAGCGGTTCGCCGAGGCGGCGCACGCGTACGAACTGGCCGGGCTGGCGCTCGACGAACTACGGGCGCGCCGCCGTGAGGCGTACGCCCGGCTCTGGGCCGGCGACAGCGCGGCGGCGGTGCGGACGGTCGGGGAGGTGGACCGCCTCGCGGCGACGCTCGCCGGGGAGCCGGACCAGGAGCCGCCGGTGACGTACGAGCTGGCGTTGGCGGCCGAGGCCGGGGCACGGGTGCTGGCCGACGCGGGCCGGCTGGACGAGGCACTCGACCGGCTGGCCGGGCTGCCCGACCGGCTCCGGTCGATCGAGGCGTTCGGCGAGGCTGCGCAGGTGGACGTCCTCACCGGCGATGTGCTGCTCCGCCTCGACCGGCCGGCGGAGGCGGAGCGGCTGCTGCGCGGGGTCCTCGGCGGGCTGCCCGCCGGATCGCGGCTGGCGGAGCAGTCGGCCTGGCTGCTGGCCCAGGCGTTGGACGAACTGGGCCGGCCGGACGAGGCGAGCGAGATCCGCAAGGAACACGACCTCGACGAGTGACCGTACCCGTCCGGCCGGCGGCGGCCGGGTGCCTCGTCCCCGAGGCACAGCGGCTCAGGCGCAGATCGCGTACGCCCGGGGTGCCCAGTTGCCGGCGAACCCGTCCTCGTCCTCGGCGGCGGTCATCCGGACCTGGGTGTCCGAGATCAGGTCGACCCCGGTCATCTCGGCGTGCTCCCAGCCGGCCGGCGGCTGCGCGCAGAGGGCGGTGGCGGTGATCGACCAGTTGCCGGCGAATCCGGGGGCGTCGTCCTCCCGGCCGGTCACCGAGTAGACGTCGGTGGCACCGAAGACCGGCACCATGGTGTCCATCAGGACCTGGCCGTCCCCGCCGTTGAGCCGACCGCCACCCGCGATCAGCAGGCTGCCCGCGGGGCAGGCCGCCTGCCAGGTTCGTCCCAGCTTGTGGCGGCGTCGGGGCACCGTTCGATGCTGCGCCGATGCCGCTGACCCCGGTGACGGGTATCGGACAGCGGCGGAACCGCTGGCGCCACCGGTGTCGCCTGTGACCTTCGTCGGGTTTAAGTCCGCCGGGAAACGAGCATACGAAATGTTCGACGATGCGCCGTCCAACCGGACGGCTCCACCGATCGAGGAGGCACCGGAAATGCAACGTCCGATCGCCCGTTCCACCCGCGCCGGCATGACGGCGGCGCTCTGCGCCGGCCTGCTGCTGACCCAGCAGGCGTGTGCCGCCGACCCGGACGGTGAGCCGGCGGCATCGTCGTCCGGCTCGACGGCAGGTGCCCTGACCGGTGACCCGCAGGCCACGCCGTCCGCGACCACACCGCCCGCGACCACGCCGTCCGCGACCACCGGTCCGCCGGCCGCGGGAGGTGGCGGCGGGGGGAACGAGGCCATCCTGCGGGGTGAACGTCAGGTCGTCATCGCACCGGTCGGTTCGTTCGAGTCGGTCCTGGCCGTCGACGCCAAGGGGCGACTCAACCTGACCGACGGTGAGGCGGAGTACGCCCTGTTCGTCCTGGACCCGGTGGGCGGGGGCCGGCATCAGATCAAGACGGCGAAGGCCGGCAGCGGCGGTGAGCCCTTCTGCATGGGCCTGCGGGACAACGGCACCAGCCCGGCCACCGTCGTGGCGGCCGGCTGCGACACGTCGTCGGCCGGGCAGCTCTTCACGCTGGAGCGGACGCGGGCCACGGACGAGCAGGGCCGCCCGACGTACGCGATCCGTGGTGACGGGAACGTCCACCTGCGGACCACCGCCAGTAACGGTCTGGTGGCCCAGGCTGCGGATGCCGGGGGACCGGGGACGACCTTCGCCTTCGTCGACAACGGCAAGGCCACGCTGCCGGAACTCGACTAGTGACGTGCTGCCGGTGGGCCGGGCCGGGGTGTCCGGCCCACCGGCGCGACCGCCACGATCCCGGTGACGGTGCCGGCAGGCGTGATGTTCGCTTCGCGTGACGCCGGGTAATGGCACGGTATGGCGCGGTACACGAAACCGGAACTGAGGGAGCAGATCAAAGAGGAGATCAAGGCTTCCGACCGGGGCGGCAGGCGGGGGCAGTGGTCGGCGCGCAAGTCGCAGCTGCTCACCAAGGAGTACCAGAAGCGCGGCGGCGGCTACCAGGGGCCCCGGGACGAACGGCAGAGGTCCCTGCGGCGGTGGGGTGCCGAGGAGTGGCAGACGAAGGAGGGCTCCGCCCAGGCACGCCAGAACGGCGAGACGAGCCGGTACCTGCCCAAGCGGGCCTGGGAGCGGCTCTCCGCCGAGGAACGGCGCGCGACCGACACCAGGAAGCGGAAGGCCTCCCGGAGCGGCCAGCAGTACGTCGGCAACACGGGGCCGGCCAGGCGCGCCCGCAAGGAGGTCACCGCGCCGGAGCGACTGTCGGACCTGACGGTCGCCGAGGCGGGCAAACTCGTCCGTGGCCTCGACACGCGTCAGCTGAGGACGGAACTGCGCCGCGAGCGTGGTGGACGGGCCCGCAAGACCCTCATCCGACGCATCGAGTCGGAGCTGAACCGGCGCTGACCGTCAGAGCAGCAGGGGCGCGGCCACGGCGGCCGGCCGCAACCAGGGGTACGGGGTGGGACCGGCCGGGAGGCGGGGGCGCGAGGACCGTCCGGCCGGGCCGGACGAGGTCCAGCCGCTATGCTTCCTTACTCCGGCGTATGTGCTCCAAACTCATGGGAAGAGACGGACAAGCGGTGCTTGACCTCACGCAGTTGCTGACAGACACGGAAGCTGTGGCCGACCGGCTGGCGACCAAGGGGGTCGAGAAGTCTCTCGTGCTGTCCGCCCGGGACGCCGTGGAACGGCGCAGGGCCGTACGGCTCGAGCTCGACGGTCTGCGTGAGACCATGAACCGCCGCTCCAAGGAGTCCGGCAAGATCATCGCGCAGGGTGGTGCCGAGGCGGAGAAGATCCGCCAGGAACTGATCGGCCTGAAGCGGGACGTCGCGGACGCCGAGGCGCGGTTCCGTGAGGCCGAGCAGCACGAGCGTCAGTTGCTGCTGGTACTGCCCAACCTGCCCGCTCCCGAGGCGCCGGTCGGCAGCGACGAGAGCCACAACGTCGTGCTCCGGTACGGCGGTCCGGAGGCCAAGCCCGACCCGTCCGCCCGGCCGCACTGGGAGGTGGCCGGCGAGCTGGGGATCTTCGAGCCGGAGCGGGCCGCCAAGCTGAGCGGGTCCGGCTTCTCGGTGCTGCGCGGGGACGGGGCACGCCTGCTCCGGGCTCTGGTGCAGCTCGGCCTCGACCTGAACCGGGACACCTACGAGGAGACCGTCGTACCGCACTTCGTCCGGGGCGACACGATGGTGGGCACGGGTCACCTGCCGAAGTTCCGCGACGACACGTACTCGACGGTCGACGACCTGTGGGCCGTACCGACGGGTGAGGTCCCCCTGACCGGTCTGCACCGCGACGAGCTGCTCGATGACGCACAGCTTCCCCTGCGGTACATGACCCACACGGCCTGCTTCCGCCGGGAGGCCGGCAGCGCCGGCAAGGACACCCGGGGAATGCAGCGCCTCCACGAGTTCCACAAGGTGGAACTCGTGCGCATCTGCCGTCCGGAGGAGGAGGCCGCCGAACTCGCGGCCCTCCTCGCGGACGCCGAGCGGACCCTGCTCGCCCTGGAGCTGCCCTACCGCGTGGTGGACCTGTGCACCGGCGACCTGACGTTCTCCTCGTCGCGGATCTTCGATCTGGAGGTCTACTCGCCGGGGGTCGACAAGTGGCTGGAAGTCTCGTCGGTCGGGGACTTCACCGACTTCCAGGCGCGTCGCAGCAACATCCGCTACCGGGCCGAGAACGGGCGGCCCCGGTTCGTCCGCACCCTGAACGGCTCGGGGATGGCCACCCCGCGGGTGTGGGCGGCCCTGATCGAGCACGGGCAACGTCCGGACGGCCGGGTCCGGCTGCCCGAGGCGCTGTGGCCGTACATGGGTGGCGAGTTCCTGAGGCCGTCGCCCCGACGGTGACGACGGGTGGTCGGGTCCCGCCGCGCGGTGCGCGCCACCGTGCGGCGGGCCACCGTGTCGTCGCTGCGGTCTTCCAGGCTCCCCGCGCCGAAGTGTGAGAGTGAGGAAAGACGATGGGACGCCGCTTCGAGGAACTCGACTGGAGTGAGACGCCGATCGGCGCCATCAGCCTGCGACGCCGGCTGGACCCGACGCTCGACGTCGACGTCTACGAGGTGAAGCTGGACGACGAGTACCTGATGTCGAGCCTGTTCACGGTGGCCGAGGTCGAGCTCGCCCGGCTCGGCCTGGCCGAGTTGCCCGAGGTCGGTCTCGACGTCGTGGTCGGAGGTCTCGGCCTCGGGTACACCGCCGCAGCCGTCCTCGACGACCAGCGGGTACGGTCGCTGACCGTGGTCGAGGCGCTCGGTGAGGTGATCTCCTGGCACCGGCGCGGGATGTTGCCGATGGCCGGTCGGATCACCGGGGACCCGCGCAGTCGTCTGGTGCAGGGTGACTTCTTCGCGATGGTGAACGACCCGGCCGGCCTCGACCCCCAGCTGCCTGACCGGCGCTTCCACGCCATCCTGGTCGACATCGATCACACGCCCCGACATGTCCTGCATCCCCGCCACGCCGCGTTCTACACCCCCGCGGGCCTGCGGCGGCTCGCCGCCCAGCTGCGGCCCGGGGGTGTCTTCGCGCTGTGGTCGGACGCCGCGCCCGACGAGCAGTTCACCGCCATGCTCGAGGAGGTGTTCGTCGCCGTGCGGGCCCACGTGGTCAGGTTCGACAACTGCCTGACCGGCGGCGAGGCCGCCAACACGGTCTACGTGGCGAGCCGGTAGCCGGGACGCGGCTCCGCGCGGGGGCGAGCGCCTAGAAGGCGTAGCGGATGCGGCAGTACGGTGTGCGGGCCGCGATCAGCGAGGTCAACGCGGCGACGTAGCGGCCCTTGTGCCCGGTGCGGTAGCGCAGGTTCCAACCGCCGCTCTGCGAGCGTTTGGGTTGCTGGAGGTCCGGACGCCAGAGCAGCTCCTCGGCCTTCGGGTGCCAGCCGAGGTTGACCTCGTGCAGCCGGTCGTTGTGGGTGAGGAAGATGACCTCGGCGGCGAGCTGTGCCCGAGCCCGGGGACCGATCCCGGCGTCGAGGTGGTCGAGCAGCTCCGCCCAGTCGTCGAGCCAGCCGTCGCGCACCACCACCGGACTGAAGTTGACGTGCACCTCGTAGCCGGCCGCGACGAAGTCGTCGATGGCGGCGATCCGCTCGGCGACCGGTGACGTGCGGATGTCGAGCAGCTTGGCGTCCGTGGCGGGCATCAGCGAGAACCGGATGCGGGTCCGCCCGCGCGGGTCCCAGTCGAGCAGGTCCCGGTTGACGTGCTTGGTGGCGAAGCTGGCCTTGGCGGTGGGCAGGTCGCGGAAGCAGGCGACCAGGTCCCGGACGTTGTCGCTGACCCGGGCGTCCAGCGAGCAGTCGGAGTTCTCGCCGATGTCGTACACCCACGCGTGCGGGTCGCACTGGTCCGGAGTGTCCTTCACACCCTGCCGGGCGACGTGGCGGGACAGGTAGCCGGTGATCCGCTCGATGTTGGTGAAGACCGTGACCGGGTTGCTGTAGCCCTTGCGCCGGGGGACGTAGCAGTAGGCGCACGCCATCGCGCAGCCGTTGGCGGTGGACGGGGCGATGAAGTCGGCGGAGCGGCCGTTCGGCCGGGCGGTGAGCGACTTCTTCACCCCGAGGACGAGGGTCTCGGTCTTGATCCGCACCCAGCGGGCCACGTTCGTCTCGTCGCCGTACAGCTCGGGGATGCGGGTGTGGCTGTCGATCTCGATGCGCTCGGCGTCGGGGAACCGGGCCAGCACCTGCTGGCCGCGCGGGAGCGCGGCGGCCTGCGGCTCCAGGAAGATCCGCCGGATGTCGAGCACCGAGGGGGGCGGGACGACGTCAGTCACGAACTGGTACAACTGCGGACCCACCGTCCCTAATCCCGTCGACGCCCAGGGTTTCTGCTCCGGTCCGGCGGGTAGCCGCCAGCATGTCGGCCCTGTTCCGCGCAGAGCGTTGACGTGCCCGAAGGGCACCTGATCCACCGGTACGCCCGCGAGCAGCACACCGCGCTCGCCGGGCAGGTGCTGGCCGTCTCCAGCCCGCAGGGCCGCTTCGACCCCGGCCCGTACGACGGACGGCGGCTGCGCGCGGTGGAGGCGTACGGCAAGCACCTGCTCTACCACCTCGACGGCAGCCCGACCCTGCACGTGCACCTCGGCATGCGTGGGCTGTTCCTGCGGTACGACGACCCGACGGCCACCCCACGGCCCGGAGTGCGGCTCCGGCTGGCCGGCGTTGCCGTCGCGTACGATTTGATCGCCCCGATCCGGTGCGCGCCGCTCGCGGCCGACGGCGAGCGGGCGCTTCGCGACTCGCTCGGGCCGGACCCGCTGCGCGCCGACGCCGACCCGGCGGAGGCGGTACGCCGGCTGGCCGCCGCCCGGAGCGCGGTCGGCGCCGCACTGCTCGACCAGGCCGTCTGGGCCGGCATCGGCAACGCCTGGCGGTCCGAGCTGCTCTTCCTCGCCGGTCTCGACCCGGACAGCCGGGGCGTGGGACCGGAGACGGCACGCCGGGTGTGGGACCTCGCAGTGCGGTACCTGGCCCTGGGCCGGGACGCCGGCCAGGTGGTCAGCGACCCGACCGCGCCGGACGAGCGGTGGGTGTACAAGCGGCCGGTGTGCCGGCGCTGCGGCGCACCCGTGCGCGTGTGGAAGCTGGGTGGCCGTTCGGCGTACGCCTGCCCGGTCGACCAGCTGCCAAGCTGACCCGCCCCGCACCCCGGACGGCCAGCCGGGGTTCGTCCTGCGCCCGCGAGGAGCCCCGTCCCTGCGACCCTTCCTACCCGAAGCCGCCACCAGCCGCTGATTCCCTCGCTAACCTGACCTGGAGCCTGAGGGCCTGACCGGTGCTCGCGTCGTCGGGTGAGACAGGCGCCGGACACGCGACGAAGGAGGAGGCCGCGATGAGAGCGTTGGTCATCACCAGTTTCGACGCGCCACTGCAGATCCAGGAACGGCCGGTCCCGACACCGGGCCCCGGGCAGGTGCTGGTGCGGATCGAGGCCAGCGGTCTGTGCGGCACCGACATCCATGCCGCGCGTGGCGACCTGCCGGTCAAGCCGACGTTGCCGTTGATTCCGGGCCATGAGGGTGTGGGCGTCGTCGAGCAGACCGCGACCGGCGTCACCGAGGTCGCCGTCGGTGACCGGGTCGCGATCCCCTGGCTCGGCTACGCCTGCGGGGTGTGCGACTACTGCGTCAGCGGCTGGGAGACCCTGTGCGAGTCGCAGAAGAACACCGGCTACGGCATCGACGGCGCGCATGCCGAGTACGCCGTCGCGTACGCCCGGTACGTGGTCAAGGTGCCCGACGGCATCAGTTCGCTGGAGGCTGCGCCGCTGACCTGCGCCGGCCTCACCACCTACAAGGCCATCAAGGTGGCGAACGTACGCCCCACCGGGCGGGTGGCGATCTTCGGCATCGGCGGCCTGGGTCACCTGGCGTTGCAGTACGCGCAGGTCTTCGGCGGGGAGGCCATCGCGGTCGACGTCACCGACGAGAAGCTCGCTCTGGCCCGCGACCTCGGTGCCCGGCACACGGTCAACGCCGCGAACAGCGACCCCGTCGCGGCGATCGAGGCGCTGGGCGGGGCCGACGTGGCCGTGGTCCTGGCCGGGCCCCCCAAGGTGTTCGAGCAGGCGCACGCGTCGCTGCGCCGCGGCGGCCGGCTGGTGCTGGTGTCGCTGCCCACGGAGAACACGATGCGGCTACCGATCTTCGAAACCATCATGGGTGGACGGTCGGTGCTCGGGTCCATCGTCGGCACCCGCGCCGAGCTGGCCGAGGTCTTCGCGCTACACGCCGCCGGCCGTACCAGGGTGGAGTCGCAGATCCGTAAGCCGGAGGACGTCAACCAGGCCATGGAGGACGTCCTCGCCGGCAGGGTCACCGCCCGCGTGGTCTTCGAGTTCTGAACCACGCCACGCCGGGTGCGACGACAGGACCAACTGCTTCTGCCCGAGTCGGGTCAGTCGCTGCTCGACCGCGCCAGCCGACCGGGACGTCGGGGCCGCGACCTCCGTACCGGCAGCCGGTAGCCGGCATGTGCGGGGAGGGTGTCCGCGGTCGCGACGACGGCCAGACGGGCAGGGGCCGTACGGCCGGCACCGGCGGGCTTCCGGTCAGCAGTTCGGTGCTGCTCGGACGTCGGTGAGGTGTTTGGTGATGCGTAGCAGCACCTGGTCCGGTGGTCCGGCGATGAAGGCGGCCGTGTCGGAGAGTGCGGCGATCAGGGGCAGCCCACGGCCGCCGATGGTGAGCGGGGCCGGAAGGTCGGCGTCGAGTCTGGTGTCGTCGGGGGTGTTGCCGCGGTTGCCGACTTCGAGCAGGCAGACGTCGTCGTTGATGGCGATGGTGATGGTGATGTCGCTGCCGGGGGCGGCGTGGATCACTGCGTTCGAGCACGCCTCGCTGATCAGCACGGCCAGGTTGGCGCGGGCGTCCTCACTGGCGTCGGTGAGGCTCAGCAGGCTGGTGAGTATGTGGCGGGCGCCGGTCGCCGAGGACGGCTGGCGGGGGAGTGACAGCGTCATGCTCACCCGCATCGCGCAGCTCCCCCCCGGTCCCGTGCGTCACCCGCCGACCACCCTGCCATACCCAGGGCAGGGCCCTCCGATTCACGGTGCCGGGAGAGCCCGGCCAGCAGTGCGGGCGCCACGTTCCTCCCCAACCGGCCGCAGACCCTACGGGAGGCGGTCCGGGCAGGGATCTGGCACGGTGGGGTACGAGCGGGGAACAGGTACCGCGGAGCGGTCGGGTGTACCGCATTGAGGGGGACTTGTGGATTTCGCGTTGACAACCCGGCCGGGGCGTGTCGGCACCGTGGTGGAAGTCGCCGGTGATCTGGACATGAGCACCACACCGCAGTTGCGCGACCGGTTGTCCGAGGTCGTGGAGGGCGGGGCCCGGGTGGTGGTGGTCGACCTCGCCGACGTCGGGTTCATGGATTCCAGTGGCCTGGGCGCCCTCGTGGTCACCTACAAGGAGCTGCGGGAGCGGGACGGCTGGCTCGGTCTGGCCGGAGTCCGTCCGCCGGTACGGAAGGTGTTCTCGGTCACCTCGGTGGACCGGGTCATCGCACTTTTCGACACCGTGCAGGACGCCGAGGAGGCATTCCCGGCGGCGCCCTGAGCAGCCTTCACCCCGGGTGGCTGCTGGCGCGGGCGACGTCGGCGCCATCAGCGGTGCGTCGCGGCCCGTGACCGTCGTACCAGTCGATGATGAGCATGGTCGCGTCGTCGGCCAGGACCGGCCCGGCGACCGCCAGCACCGCGTCGGACAGCGCCCGGACCGCCTCGCGGGGATGCAGATCAGCGATCCCGAGCAGGACGGCGGTCAGGTCCAGGTCGGCGGCGTTGCGTTCCCGCATCCCGTCGGTGACGACGACCAACCGGTCGCCCGGCAACAGGGGGATCTCCGCGCTGCGGTAGCGCTCGTCGGGGAACATACCCAGCGGAAAATTGCCGGGCAGCTCCACCGGTACGACCCGACCGTGACGAACCAGCATCGGCGGGACGTGCCCCGCGTTGAGCAGCTCGCAGCGCCCGGTGGGCAGGTCGACGCGTCCGAGCACGGCGGTCACGTAGGTGCCGCGTACGTTCGCGTGCTCCGCGACGGCCCGGCTGGCCTCCTCGGCCTGTGCGACGAGACTGTCACCGCGGCGGCGGGTGTTACGCAGGCTGCCCACTCCGAGGGTGGCGGTCAGCGCGCTGGCCACGCCGTGACCCATCGCGTCGGTGACGCTGATATGCAGCAGGTCGCGGGCGAGGCTGTAGTCGAAGGTGTCCCCGCCGACGCTCGCGGCCGGTTCCAGCCACCCGGACAGGGCGAACGCGCCGGCCTCGCAGGTGAACGAGGCGGGCAGCAGCCGGCGCTGGATCTCGGCGGAGAGCGTGAAGGGGGTGCTGCGCTGGCCCCACTCGAACAGGTCGGTGTGCCGGCGGCTGGCGATGACCACGAACGCCAGCGCGTGCGCGGTACGGGCGACCTGGGCGACCACGGCGGCGTCCGGTTCGGCGGCAAGATCGATCTCCAGCAGGCCGATCGCCTCGCCGCGTTCGGTGACCGGTGCGAGCACCGTCCACCGGCCGTCGCCGGGGATCACCTGGGTGCTCTGTTGGCGCAGTGCCTGCTCGTGCGGGCCGCCGTCGAACGGCAGGACCTCTGCGGCCTCCTCGTCCTGACGCCGACCGGGACCACCGGCGATCGGTTGGTGGGTCAGCCGGACCAGCGCCCGACCGCCGAGGTCGACGATCAACAGCGACACACCGAGCGCGCCCAGTGCCATGGCGATGGCACCCGTGACGGCCTCGACCGCCTCCACGGGGGCGGCGTCCTCGGCCGACTGCAACATCCCGGCCAGCACCGCCTGCTCGCTGTCCTCCACCCGTCGAGCATAGGCACCCCTTCCGCCGGACGCTCCGCGAGCCGACAGTGGGCCGCCGGGCGACTGCCCGCCAGCGATCCAACACGAGAACCCACGACGTTCGACGCCGCTGCCGAAACACTGGAGGGTGGCACGACCGGCTCTATGTGCGCCGACATCGTGCCGCTGCTGCAGAACGGTGTGTGGGATTTCTACCAGGCGAACGACGCCAAGCCGGTCACGTTCAACGGACCCTGTTTTCGCGGCCACGTTCCCGAGCTGCACGATGAGGCTGCGGGTGGAAAGCTGGCAGCTTCGCGCAGACCGACCGGGCGACGGACCTGGACGGATACACGGTCCTTGGAAATGGGCTGATCTCGGCTCGCTGTCACCTTCAGCCTCGACCTGGTTCCCGAGGACCTACTCACCTGCTATGGGGCGGACCCTGCCAGGGCAGAGCTGCTCACCCGACAGGAGGCGTGGGACAAGTACCCGCCTAATCACGGCGGCACCCAGCTGCGTACCGGCACACTGAACGGCTGCGGGTTTTGCTTTGAGGAGATTGGCTATCAGGGCATCCGACCCGAGGTTCGCCTACTCGGTCCGAGGCCAGCAACCTCGTAGCTCAGGGGATAGAGCATCGGCTTCCTAACCCGACGCTCCGCCGGTGTCGGTAGGTCGATGACCTGCGAGCTCTTGTTATCCACCTATGCGTGCCGGTCGCTTCGCGGCCATGCTGCAGACCCGCACATCGACGCCACAGGAGTTCTATGCCGGCGATTGGAGGGCATAAGAAGTCGTGAGGGATGGACCGAGTTCACGGCGCGCACTTGGGTCTGGGTGGTGGTACTCGGCTTCATGATCCTCAACGCGGCTCTCGCCGGCGGCGTCAACGTACTGGGGCCGGCCGTTGCGGAGGAGACCATCGGCCGGAGCGGATGGGGCTTGGTGCTGGCCGCACAGACCGTCGGCATGGTTGTCGGCGGCCTGATAGCCATACGGATACGGGTACGCAGACTGCTGCTGCTCGGCGTGCTCTGCATGTTCGCCGAGTCGTTTCTGCTGCTGGGGTTGGCCCTGGCCCGTGTCTATTCCTACGACATGTTGGGCTCCTGGATCGCCGTCCCACTCGGTCAGATCGCGGTCGCACCGCTCAGCGCGGTGATCGGCACCCAGGTCACGTTGCTGATTCTCGCCGCATCGGTCGTCCTCGCCGTCCTTGGCATGTTGGCCAGCCGGGGGCCGTGCGCCGGCTTCGGACGACAACCGATGCCGAGGCGCGGGACGAGGCTCGAAGCGATCCGACTGACGGCGGCTCGGAGGACAGTTCTGCCACGCCGGCCTCCAGTTCGGAGACCCGCGTCTGATCCAGCGTATTGTCAGGATGACGCCGAGAGCGACATGGCTGCCGCCACGCATCGAACCCGGGACGAGACCACCGGCCGCGGCCTGGCGCGAATGTTAGGCTCCGCCAGGTGGTCGGACCGGATATCTACGTCGAGAACGCTTCGGCGATGTGGCGGGCCGTGGCCCCCGACACCCATCTGGTGCAGGCGTACTCCCGGGCTGATCTGCCTCGGATGACGCGTCTGGTCCTGCGCGAGCCGATGTCGGCGGAGAGCGTGTCGCGTCTCCTGGACCAGGCGCCGTCAACGAAGAGCGTGGTCGTGGAGGACGTGTTCGGTGGTCACACCGCGCTGCCCGCCTCGGCGGCACGCATCCTGCGTATGCCGGTGATGGTACGTCCTGCGGGGACGGTCCCGGCCGCCGCCGACGAGACCGTGCGCATCGTCGAGGTCAAGCATCCTGACGAGTTGGTGGTGGCGGAGCGCATCATCGTGGAAGGCTTCCCGGTCTCCGCGCTGCTGCCGTGGCGCAGGGGCGAGGCACTTCCCCCGCATCTGCTGCGGGTTTCCCACTGGAAGGTTTGGCTGGCATACCGGCAGGGTGAGCCGGTGGCCGCCGGGTATACCTACGACGACGGTCGCGCAGTCGGCCTCTACTGGTTGGTCACGTCCCCTGAACATCGATCGGCCGGGCTCGCCCGGGCACTGCTGACCCGGGCCGTCCGCGCCTACCCGGATCGGCCGTTCACGCTCGTCGCCACGGACGCCGGGCTGTCGTTGTACAAGTCCCTGGACTTCCGGTCCGTCGCCACGGCCACGTGGTACATGCGCTCGCCCGTTTCGGACGGATGATCCGTGGCTCGGGGCTGAGCGACACGGTGCGCTGATCAGCACGAGAAGGCCGGCCGGTACGAGGTTCCGACGTCGAGCGGGCCTGCCCGGCCGCCCCGCACCCGCCGCCGTCCCGTCGCCGACGCGCGGGACCGATCCGGGCGTGCCCGTCCACCCATCCGAGTGCGGCGCCGTTCGGCATGCACTTCGGCGGGACGTACCGCAGCGACACGGCGACATGATGTCCACCATCCGGGAATATAGCCAACGGGATCGACTAACCCTTGACTCACGGTCGGTAACCGCTAGAGCGCGCATGGGCACTCCCCCTGCCGTATGGCATTGACCGACCTCCACGTCGAACCACTCTGCGTAACTCTCCGGAGTCGTCCGAATCATCACCACGCCCAGCTCATGGAGATCAAGCGCGAACTCGTCGGCGTCGTCCTCGCCACGCACGACCCAGTCCCAGATCTCGTTCTCAATCTCCCCACGGCCCGGATCCGCGATCCGCTCGGCCAGGAACCGCACGCCTTCAGGGCGATCGTTGTAGATCCAACCAGTCACGGCCGCGATCCTTGTAGCCACCTACGACAGCCTGAGACGGATCAGGAGCCGGGCCGGCGGTAGCGGACCCGGGGCCGGCCGTCAGCCGCCGTGTCGATGTCCGCCCGTACCCGGTAGGCCTGCGCGATCCGGTCTGCGGTGAGCACTTCGGCGGGCGCACCTGCCGCGACAACTCGGCCGGCGTGCAACAGCACCAGCCGGTCGCAGTACTGTGCGGCCAGGTTGAGATCGTGCAGGGTCACCACGACGGTGGTCGCCGACTCCGAGAGGAACTGCAACAGGTCCAGCTGGTGCCGGATGTCCAGGTGGTTCGTCGGCTCGTCGAGCAGCAGCAGGTCCGGCTCCTGAACCAGGGCGCGGGCCAGGTCCACCCGCTGCCGCTCCCCACCGGACAGGGTGGACCAGCGCCGCTGCTCGAACCCGGCCAGACCGGCCTCGGCGAGCGCGTGCCGGGCCAGGGCCACATCGGCAGCGGCGACACCGGCGAGACGTGGGCGGTACGGGATTCGGCCCAACAGGACCACCTCCAGGGCGGACATCTCCACGTCGGTGACCGCCTGCTGGGTGACTACCGCGATCCGCCGGGACAGTGCGCGCCGAGACAGCGCGCTCAACGCGACGTCGTCGAGGAGCACCAGCCCGGAGTCGGGTCGCGCCAGCCCGGCCAGCAGCCGCAGCAGGCTCGACTTGCCTGAGCCGTTCGGCCCGAGCAGTCCGACCGTGGCACCCGGTTCGGCGGTGAGCGCCACCTCCGCCAGAATCCGCACGCCGGCTACGCCCCATCCGATCTGGTCGGCGCGCAGCAGAGCCGGACGCGGGCCCGCGACGTGCCGGCCGCCGTCCCGGCCGTCTCGGGTTGCCCGCCCGCCGCCGGTGGCGTCCCAGCCGGTCACGGCGTAGCCGTCCGACGCAGCATGACCAGGGCGAACACCGGCACGCCGAGCACTGCGGTGAGCACGCCCACCGGCAGTTCCTGCGGCGAGAACACGGTCCGCGCCGCGGTGTCCGCCCAGATCAGGAAGGTCGCGCCGGTGACCGCGCAGGCGGGTAGCAGCGTGCGGTGCCCGGAACCGATCATGAACCGTACCGCGTGCGGCACCGTCAATCCGACGAACCCGATCGCCCCGCTCGCCGCGACCAGCGTGGCCGCCACCAACGCGGTGACGCCGAACAGCAGCAGCCGGGTTCGCCCGGTGGAGAAGCCGAGCGATCGTGCGGTGTCGGTGCCGAACGCGAAGGCGTCCAGCGCCGTCGCGGCGGCCCAACAGACCAGCAGGCCAACGCCGGTCACCACGGCGCACAGCGCCACCGCCGGCCATGAGGCCGCGGTCAACGAACCGAGCAGCCAGAACGTCACGCCGCGGGTGTCCTGGGTGTGCGCGTCGGAGATCACGATCAGGCTGGTCACCGCACTGAACAGCTGTGAGACGGCCACCCCGGCGAGCACGATGCGGGTCGGCTCGACGGCTCGTCGACCGGCCAGCAGCAGCACCGCGCCGAACGCGACCAGGCTGCCGGCGAACGCGCCGGTGGTCAGGCCGACGGGGCCCGCGCCGACGTGGATTCCGAGCACCAGCACCGCCACCGCGCCGGTGGAGGCGCCGGAGGAGACGCCGAGCAGGAACGGGTCGGCCAGCGGGTTACGGGTCAGCGCCTGCAGCACCGCGCCGCACACGGCCAAGCCGGCACCGACCAACCCGGCCAGCAGCACCCGGGGCAGCCGCAGGTCCCACACGATGCTGTCCGTCAGCGGCGGCAGCGGGCGGGCCGGCAGGCCCAGATGGGTGCCCACGGAACGCAGTACGTCGGCGGCGGAGAGATCGGCCGAGCCCACGGCGACCGCTGCCGCGATGCTGGTGAGCAACAGGAACACGGCCAGCGGCAGAACGTACCGGCCCCCCGGCCGCCAGGCGCCAGCAGGGGTGAACGAGGCTCGCCTCGCCCCGGCACCGGAATCGGGTGCCCGGGCGAGGGATGGTGCGATCGGTGGACTCATCGGCGGGCGAACACCACGTAGTCGTCGAGGTACTGCCAGACGGTGCCGACCTCGGCGAAGCCGGCCGTACGCAGTGCCGCGAGGTGGAACTCCAGCGGGGCCAGGGCCTGCGGCGGTCGGTCGGCGAACCGCCGTTCCCGCTCGGCGGCCAGTCCCGCCAGTTCCGGATGACGGGCCGCCTCGGCGTACCAGGCGGAGTAGCTGAGCGCGCCGGCGGCGAACGTCTCCTCTTGCACTCGCTCGTCGTGCCGGCGGGCGATGTCGCTCAGCGTGGGAGCCGACCCGTCGTACCGGAGGTGGTCCGCGTTCAGCAGCACACCACCGGCCGGCAGCAGCCGAGCGGCGGCGGTGTAGACGCGCAGCAGCTGTGCCGGTGAGAGCCAGTGCAGCGCGGTCGAGCTGAGTACGGCGTCGATCCTCCTCCCGGCCAGCGGCTTCTCCCAGTCCTCGGTCGCCAGGTCCACGTCGCGCACCTCGGCCCGGGAGCCGTACCGATCGAGCGCACCCTGGGCCACCGTCAGCAGCATCGGGTCGTAGTCGACCGCAACAGCGGCGGCCTGCGGGAAGCCGGCTAGTACCCGGTCGCTGATCGCGCCGGGACCGCAGGCCAGGTCCAGGATCGTCAGGTCGTCCGGGCAGTGCAGCCGCAGCACGTCGAACATCGCCTCGAACCGCAGGTCACGGTGGGCCACGTACGCGGACTGCTGGTCGTCCCAGAGCTGGAGCAGGCGCCGGGCGGCCGCCTGGTCCAGCAGCCCGGCGGCCCGCGCGCTGGCGTCGGCGGTATCCCGCGCGGTCATCGGACGAACCCGCGCAGGCCCGCGGCGACCAGCTCGGCCGCCTCGACGCTGCGGATCGACGGATCCATCGACGATCCGGACACCGTGATGATCCGTCCGCCGACCACCGCGTCCAGCTTGGACGTCACCGGGTTGCGGCGCAGAAAGTCGATCTTCGACTGGGCGCTGTCGCCGTCGCCGCCCCGGGTCAGGTGGGCCACCACGATCACGTCTGGGTTGCGTCTGGCGATCTCCTCCCAGTTACCGGCGGGCCACTTCTGGTTGACGTCGGTGAACGCGTTGCGAGCTCCGAGAAGCGAGCTGACCGCGTCCGGTACGCCTCCGTGCCCGGCCACGTACGGAGTGGTGGTGCCGGAGTAGTACCAGAGCAGGGAGGGGTCTGCGCTCGGCTGCCCGGTAGCGCTCGGCACAGCCGTGGGGACCCGCCGCCGGGCGGTGTCCAGCCGGCCCTGCTGTTCGCGGATCAGCTTTTCACCCCGCTCCGGTACGCCGAAGACGGCGGCGATGTCGCGGATCTCGCTGAAGATCCTGTCGAAGCTCACCGTCGGGATCGCGTCCGCCGCGTTCTCGCAGGCGAATGGGGAGAGGTACGCAGGCACGCCGAGCTTGACCAGGTCGGCGCGGGAGCCGGCGGCGTCCGGGGCGTATGCGGACGAGTAGGTCGAGTAGACGAAGTCGGGGTTCGCCGCTCGGACCGCTTCCCGCGATGGGTACAGCTTGGCCAGTACCGGCACCTGTTCGTACGCCGACCGCAACTGAGGCAGCACCGGGTCGGTCTGGTAGCTGGTGCCGACCATCCGGTCGCCGAGACCGAGGCTGAGCATGATCTCGGTGGCGTTCTGTTCCAGCGTTATCGAACGCTTGGGCGGCGCGCCGATGCCGAGGGGAAGCCCGCAGTTGGTCAGCTGGACCGGGCTGGCCGGACCGGTCGGACCGCTCGGTGTGGCGGCCTCGCTACCGGAACAGCCGGTGGCGGCCAGCACCACACACAGCCCAGCAGTAATAAAAACCGTTTTCATGACCGGGAAGAGTAGCAGTGGCTCGTCGAGGACTCCGCAACCAGGGGCACCGACCTGCACAGAAACGGAGACCTGCTGTTCGTCGGCACGGATGCCGAACCCACCCAGCAGCCGTGTTGGATACGAGGGCTCGCGACGTTCGGCCTTCGGCATCCAACGAGCAACGTGTGCCAGCCGCTATCTGGCTCCGGCCGCGCGTAGGTCGGCGATGAGCCGGTCGAGCAGCCGTTCCTCCATCACCGCTCGGCCGGTGCGCCGCATCGCCTCGCCCAGCGACTCGTCCCACGGCGTTTGGGTGGGCGTACCGAGCAGTGCCGTACCGGTGCCCGCCGCCGGCAGGTAGTCAGCCGCGGCCATCCGCCACGGGACCGCGCCCGGATACCGCTGGAGAGCCGCCGCCGTCAGTCGTACGCCGGCCCAGTCGAAGTCGTTGCGCCACCGGATCCCCGCTCCCCGAGCGGCACGCAGCAGCGTGTGAACGGCGACCGACGGCACCCCTTCGGTGCAGATCAGCGGCGGGGCTTTGGCACCGAGCGCGGTGGTGGCCGCGCGCAGCACGGCGGGGTTCTCGCAGACGTAAACTTCGCCGCAGGTCAGGGCCAGCGGTGCCAGGCGTAGTTGGTGCAGGGTGACTCGCATCGGCAGGCCCGCCTGCGCAGCCTCCGTCAGCCACCGCCCGACCAGCCCGCCGGTGGCCGGTACGTTGAGCACCAGTACCTGGCTGGCGAGATCGTCCGGGACCAGACCGACTGATTCCCACAACGCCCGTTCCCGCTCACCGTCGACCGGGAGCGCCGCCTGCTGCCAGGTGGCGACGGCACGGAGGACGAGCCCCCGCAGCGGCCCGTCGGTGAGGGCCTTCGTGTCCTCCAGCACCCGGTCGGCGAAGACCGGTATCGGCTCGTCGGCCGCGGGCAGCGCGTCCAGGACGCGGATCACGTCCTCGAACGGCAGTCCGGTGCGGACGACGCGGGTCAGGGTGCCGTCGCGGCGCAGGCCGTCGAGCCATTCGGCGTACCATGCGGTGTTGGCATGCCGGCCGTCTTTGGCCACTGCGAGGACGGCGTCGCGGGCCACGGCCTCGCGTTTGAGGTCGGACGGTCGGTTGCGCAGCGGGGCCGTCGTGGTGAGCACCTCGATCAGGCCGACTCCGTGCGCGGCGCGTAGGTGCTCGTCCACCTCGCTGAGTCGGACGCTGAGACGGGCCGCAGCGGCGGAGCGGTGGGTGCCGGTGATGCCGATGATCACGAGGCGTTCGCCGTCGGTGGGGGTGGAAAGCGTCACGGTGGTGTCGAGCCTGCCACCGGTGCGTTCGATGCTGCGCCGGGCGGCCGCCAGCAACCGCCGCCAGCCGGGCTGATCCACGAGATCCGCCGGACCGTCCGGCCGGTGCCGCCCGGTCGGCACGAGCGACGGGTGTGCGGCGGACCGGTCCGACGGCGGTTCGCCGCGACCGTCGGTCATTCGTCTGTGAGGTCGAGCAGGACGCCGCTCCGGTCGGTTTCGTCCGGATCACCGGGGGCGCGGCGGGTCTCCGGGGAACCGAGCGCCCGGGCCAGGGTTCCGTCGAAGTCGGCGATGTTGGTCGAGCCGTCCCAGACCAGCAGCACGGTGGACACGGCGTTTTCCACGGCGGAGTGCGACAGGTCGTAGTGGGCGGCGCCGCTGACCGCCGGGTGGGTGGCCCAGAGGTCGTAGCCGGTCATGAACAGGTCCAGGTCGAACTGTTTCGCCAGCGCCATCAGCTCACCCCGGCCGGTGTCGTCCACGCCGGCGAACGCCTCGTCGAGGCCGAGCAGCCGGGGTGCATCTGGTCGCGCCGAGCCGAACAGGGCGTTGGCGGCGGCGAACAGCGGCAGGTGCAGGGAGACCGACTGTTCGCCGCCAGAGAGCTGGCTGTGCCGGGCCCGGGTCAGCGCCTCTGTCCCGCCGCCGGGCCGGTGCAGGGTGAATGCGAACGTCCGCCACTGCCGGTAGTCGAGGACGTCGCCGAGCAGTTCCCGGTAGGGCCGTTCGGGCGCGCTGGCCCGCGCCGTCTTGATCCGGGCGGCGAAGTGCCGGCGCATGGCGGTGAGCTGGGCCGGCCCGAGCCGGGCCGGGTCGCGTTCGAGGAGCTTGCACACGTCGCGTTGCTCGGCGTCGAGGTCGTCGGCGAGCCGCCAGCCGACGCCGACGGTGAGCCCCGAAGACATGCGCCGGGCGCGCATCTGGCTGTCCATCGCCGCCACCAGGTCGCGGGCCTCGATGGTGCGGTGGTGGATCTGCCGGGCGAGTTGCCCGAGCAGGGCGTCCTCCAGCACCCGCTGCTCGGAGTCGGTCAGTAGTTGCTCCTGGTCGCGACGCTCGCGGGCGATCCGGTCGGCGAAGTGGGCGACGGGGGTGAGGCCCTGCTCGTCGGCGACCCGGACCACGATCACCCCGTCGTCGGTGTCCCACTCGGGCCGGTGGTCGAGGCCGGCGGCGGGAAGTTGCGCCTGCAGGTCGGTCAGCGCGCCGGTGAGCCGGGTGGCGCTCTGCTTCAGCGACGTCTCGGTGGGGCTCAGCTCCCGGGTGGCGGCGAGGATCGCCTCGTGCAGGGCTGCCACCTGCGGATGCAATTCGTCGTCCGGGGTCTGCGCCGGCCAGCGTAGGTCGGTGGGGCAGCGCAACAGGCCCAGCAGGTCCGGCTGGGCGTACGGGCGTAGCCGCTGGGCGTCGTGCTGCGCCTCGGCGACGGCGGCAGTCAGGGCCTGCTCCCCCAGTTCCACCCGGGTCAGCGCGGCGACCCGCTGCTCCCGGGCGGCGCCGAGTGCGGTACGGGCCTGCTCGACGGCCTGCTCCGCTTCGACGATCGCGTCGGCGGTCCGGGCCACGTCAGCCAGCACCTGTTCCGCGTCGGCGCCCACGCTGTCGCGCAACGTCCGGTACGCCTCCGCCTTCTCCTGGTGCCGCGCGCGGGCGGTGCGTGCGGTCTCCGCTGCGGCGGTGAACCGGTCGACGGCCTCGTCGTGGCGCTGCCAGGCCTGGTCCTCCTGCTCGGCGGCGCGCATGGCGGCTGTCCGCGCGCCCTCCAGGCGTACGCCTCGCTTCTCGAAGCGGCTCACCGCTTCGGCGGTGTCATCGAGCCGGTCGACCGGCAGCGACCGCTCCGCCGCGCTC
This sequence comes from Micromonospora inyonensis, assembly GCF_900091415.1. Classification (NCBI taxonomy): domain Bacteria; kingdom Bacillati; phylum Actinomycetota; class Actinomycetes; order Micromonosporales; family Micromonosporaceae; genus Micromonospora; species Micromonospora inyonensis. The sequence goes on from NZ_FMHU01000001.1 coordinate 2,177,566, forward strand.
CGGCGCAGCGCGGCCGCAGCGGCGGCCCGCTCGGCCAGGGCCTGGTCGAGGCGGGCGGCGGCGGCCGCACTGGCCTCCTGAAGGGCGCGCAGCGTTGCGGCCGCCCGGTCCAGCTCACGCAGCGCCGTGTGGACCGGCGCGGGGGCCGGCAGTTGCGCAGCGGCCGCGTCCACCGCCGCCAGCAGCGCCTCGCCGGACGTCCGCTCGCGGTCCACCGCGCCGAGGTCGGCATCGATGACGACCAGCAGCCGCTCGCACTCGGTGACCCGGGCGGCGCGTCGGGTGGCCCGGGCGGTCGCGCCGATGTACTCGCAGGCGGTCTTGGCGAACCGGCCGGCTGCGATGCCCTGGGCGTACCGGCCGTCCACGCCGATGACCGGCGCGGCGTTGGGTGTGGTCACGTCGGCCAGCGCCACCGAGGTGAGCACCTCGATGATCCGCGCGGCGGGCACGTCGTCCTGTTCCTCGGGGGCCAGCACGTCGGCGAGGGTGGCCCCGGTGGGCCGCCGGTGCGGCGGCAGTGGCAGCAGGTAGCCGTCGAGGTCGTCGCCGGCCAGCGCGGTCGTCGCCGTCCCGGGGTCGGGGTGCAGCCAGGCGTCCAGTAGCCCGGCCGCGTGCAGCGCCGCCTCGACGGCCGCCGCGTCCGCGCCGGTCACCCCGTCGGCGAAACGGACCAGCCGCCACAGCGGCGCGCCTGGCCGGCCGGCACGTGGCGCCGGCCGGGTCACCGGAACGGGTGGCGCGTCGTCGTGCTCGGCGGCGATCCGGTCCCGTTCGGCGGCCACCTCGGCCCGCCCGTCGGCCAGCGCCGCGCGCTGCGCCGCCAGCGCCGCGAGCCGGTCCCGCCGCTGTGCCACCGCGGCGGCCGTCGCCTCGGCGTACACCTCGCGCAGGGTCCGCGCGCCCGGCTCGCCAGTGGTGCCCACGGCGGCGCTCAGCCCGGCGGCCAGGTCCGGGCGCGCGATGTCAGCCAGCAGCCCGGCGTTGCCCTGCTCCCACTGCTTCAGCTGGGCGCGCAGCCGGGCGCGGGCCTGCGCGACGGCCTCCTCGGCGCGCCGCTCGGCCTGCTCGGCGTCGGCGGCGGCGGCCGTGGCGCCGGCGGCGTCGGCGGCGGCCCGGGCGTGGTCCCGGTCGGCCTGGTCGTGCCGCGCCACCTGTGCGCGGACGGCGCGCACGTCGTCGCGGCGGCCGGCGGCCCGCGCGGTGATCCGGGCCGCCAGGTCGTCCGGGGCGGCGTCGTCGGCGCTCCAGGTGATCCCGGCTGCCTCGGCGTCGAGCAGGAGATCGTCGGCGAGCCGGTCGGCCGCCGTCCGCGTGTCCCGAGCCGCGACCGTCGCCCGTTCTGATTCGGTACGCCGCCGCGCCACCGCGCTCTCCTCGGCGACGACGGCCTCGTCGGCCCGCCCGGCAGCCTCGGCCAGGTCCCGCACGTGCCGTTGCAGGTCGGCGAGCTGCTCGTGGGACTGGTACGCCGCCGAGGCCTTCAGGCTGTCCAGGTGGGCGCGGAGCCGTCCGGGCTCGCCCTCGACAGCCCGTAGCCGCTGACCCGCCGCGGACTCCGCCTCCGCCGCCGCGTCGGCCGCGTGACGGGCGTCATCGAGTGCGGTCGACCGGCTGGCGACCGCGTCGCGGCGGGCGGCCAGGGCGTCGGCGGCGGCCCGCGCGTGGGTCCGCAGGTAGGTCGAGTACACCGTCAGGAACGCGACCGTGGCACCGTCCGCCGCCACCAGCCCTTCGAGGGTACGGGCGACCGCCTCCATGTCGTCGAACGAGCGGGCGGCCTCCACCAGCAGGTGGTCCTCGACCGGACGCAGCCCCCGTTGCAGCGTGCGGGACAGCTCGACCGGGTTCAGGTCTTTGGCCAGCTGCGGCTTACGCAGGGTCAGCACCAGATCCAGCAGTTGCTCGTAGCGGGCCGGGCCGAGGCCGAACAGCCGGGCGTCGACGAGCTGGCGGTAGTCCTCTGCGGAGTCCCGCACCGCGTCGGCGCCCAAGCGGTCGATCAGGTCGCGGCGGGTCAGCGGCCGGTCGTCGGCGTCCAGCAGGGAGAAGTCCACCCCCACCCGGCCGTCGACGACGAAGTGCCAGCGGGTGACCCGGTCGACGTGCCGGTGCGCCCGCAACCCGATGCCGACGGTCACGTACTGCTCGCCATCGCCGAACTCCATCCACACGTACGCGTGGGTGACCTCCTGCCCCCGGTAGAGCAGGTTCGACTTCATCGTCCGGTCCTCGCTGGCGAACGGGTTGAGCCGGCGCGGTTCGATCCGCCCGTCGAGAACGAACGGGAACAGCACCTCCAGCGCCTTGGTCTTGCCAGATCCGTTGGGCCCGCGCAGCACCAGCCACCCGTCGACGAAGCTGAACTCCTCGTCCCGGTAGTCCCACAGGTTGATGATCCCGGCCCGGGTGGGGGCGAACCGGCAGACGGCGCGTTGCTCGATCACGAAGGGCTTCCTCAGAACAGGGTTTCGGTGGTGGCGCGGGGCTTGACCTTGGCAACGGTGTGGCGGTACCGCCCCACCAGCGGCCGGACGAGCACCCCGCCCGGCGCGGCGGTGACCGCGCCGAAGCGTTCCAGCAGCGCGACCGCCTCGAATCGCAGCCGGTCCGGGTCGGTGTGCCACTGGGCCCCGAACGCGGTCCCGTACCGCTGGAGGATTTCCCCGACGGCGGTACGCAGGAAGCTGTCGGTGATGAACGGCAACCGGCCGGCACCGTCGGCCTCGTCGTGGTCACCCCGGTCCTCGGCGGTCCACGGCTCGTCCGGACCGGCGTCGCCGAGGCGTACCAGGGTGGCCGTCGGCAGGCCGGCGTCGATGTGACTCGCCAACGCCTGCTGCCGGGCGTGCCCGTCGGGCGGGGGCAGCCGCTTGACCCGGCGGCCGTCGGGATCCGCCACCCGGTCGGCCATCTCCACCGCCAGTAGCACCGCGGCCTGCGCCACCGAGCCGGTGCCCGGGAATCGCTCCGCGGTGAACCCGGCGGTGTCCACCAGCAGCACGCCCTCGGCCCGCCGTTCCACCCGCAGCCCGGTCAGCCGGGCCAGATCGGTGGCGAGTGCAGAGCCGCGCAGATGGTTGGCGACCGCCGGTTCGACGTCGGCGTGGTAGACGACCGGTGACTCCACCACCGCTCGCCGGGCCGCCTGGGCCGCCTGGGCCGCCTGCCGGCGCTCGGCGTTGCCGCTGCTGCTCACCGCCCTGTCCAGCAGCGCCGACACCGAGTCGATGTGCTGCAGCACCCGGGCCGGCCGGAACAGCGCGAACACCACGTCCCGCGCCACGTCGTACAGCGCCTCCCCGGCCCCCGGGTCACTGGCCCAGGCGGCGCTGGAGCCGTCGGCCAGCCGGAGCACGCCCCGCTCCTCCAGCCAGCCGACCGCGTCCACGAACGCGCGCCGGTCCGGGCCATGGTCGGGATCCAACCCCAGGCCGGTGATGCGGTTCGCGGCGTCGGCCACCGAGTCGGCCAACTCGCTGAGGGTGATCTGGATCCCGGCGCGGCCCAGCACCGCCAGGCACAACGACAGGTACGCGTAGCGCTGCCGGTCGAACGGCCGCCCGGTGCGCGACACCGCCGGCTGGGTGCCGTCGAGCCGGTCCTGCGCCCGCACCAGCCGGGCCGTGGAACCGTGCAGCTCCAGTCGGTAGCCGAACGCCTCGGCGAGATCCCGGCGCAGGGTGGGGGAGAACCGCCGTACCCGGGGCAGTGCCCGCTCGTCGGGCCAGGTCGCCGTGATCAGCGGGTGACGCAGGACCAACCGGACCGCCCGCTGGTAGTCCGCCAACTCCAATTCCGGGACGTCGACGGCGAACCGGTGCGCCGCCGACCGCGGCGCCCCCGCCTCCGCGGTCACGCCGGCACCAACTCGGGACGGCGGACCGCGGTGTGCTGCGCGGCGGTGGCCGTCAACGCGTACCCGTCCAGATGCAGCCGGCCCTCGGCGGTGCGCACCGTGGTGAACCGGCCCGGCGTCGGGGTGAGGGTCAGCCGGACGCCGTGCGCGGCGGCCGCCAGCGGCACCCCGGCTCTGCCACCCACCCGGGCGGCGAGTGCGATGTCGAGCAGGCGCAGCAGGACCTGGGTCTGCGACCGGTCCAACTGGTGATCGTCCACGCCCACGTCGGCCAGCGCCGTCGCCGCGTCGGCCAACCGGCGCTCCCGGGCGAGCTGATCGCCGCGCAACCTGTGCCGGCGCTCGTCGACCCGGTCCAGCCGGGCCGGTCGACCCCGGCCCTGCCCCGGTGACCGGCCGGTGGTCACCAGGGTTCGGGACAGCTCCACCGCCGGTGCCTCCCACCACGACAGCCGGCTGGCGATCGCCTCCGGATCCGGGTGCGCCACGCCGACGTGGCGGGGAGCACCGAGGCCGAAGACGGCGTCGAACAGGGCGTGCGCGGCCTCCTGGGTGCCGGTTCGGGTGAACCACGCGGCCAGGTGCCGCAACTGCGACTCCCGGCTCACCCCACCGCGACGCGCCTCGGTGACTCGGCGCAGCAGGGCCAGGACGTCACCGATCGCGGCGATGGTCGCGTCCGACAACCGGTCCGCCTCGCTGGGCTGCTCCGGGCCCGGCGGCGCCAACCAGGACCGCAACCCAGCCCAGCGCCGCCGCCAGTCCTCCAGCCGCTGCACGGGGGTGTGGAACAGCCGCTCGTCGGCCTCGGCGGCGGCCTCGATCAGTCGGTCCAGGCCGGTCGCCTCGACCTCGTGCACGGCCGCGCGCAGCCGGGGAGTGTACCGCTGCAACTCGTCGTGGAAGTCCCGCAGATGAGCCAGCAGCGCGTCCTTGTGCGCGAGGAACACCTCCGGCCGCACGTCGTTGGTCCGCCCCAGGTCACCCAGCATGTGGTAGAAGCGGGCCGCCCGCTCGGCGATGTCGGCCAACGCCCGGTCCAGCCGGTTGAATTTGCGGTAGACCTCCTCGGCGTCCCCAGCCTCATTTGCCGCGGCGAGCGCGTTGAGGTCCGCCAACAGGTCGGCGAAGACCAGCCGGGACAACGTCGAGTCGTCCATGCTCGCCGACAACACCGCCTCCACCGCCCGGTGAGCCCGGTACCCGGCCTCGGTGAACTGGTACACCGAGTGCCGGTTGCGATACTCCGCCAGCGTCGTGGCCCGCGAACCGTCCTGTCCACGGTCGAGCACCCCCCACTCCACCAGGGCGTCGAGCAGCCGCGGCAGCTCCAGCCGTGCCGGATCCGGGCAGTCGGCGTCCGCCTCGTGCAACGTCGCCAGCGCCGCGGCCACGTCGGAGGTGTGCAGCACCACGTGGTAGCTGGACCGTGCCGAGTCGAACGCCCGTAGCAGCCACAGGTAGGCGAACCGGTTCTCCGCCGTCACGTAACCGAACAGCCGCATCCGGTCGTCCAGCGCGAAGTCGTCCAGCCCGAACGTCGGTCGAGATGGCTGCGCCGTCATCATCTACCTCCCACGGGACGCGGACAGCCACCCACCCTACCCGGGAGAGCCACCACGGCAGCCGGGCGCGCAGGGATCGGCGGCAGCCTGTCCTGTGGTCGTGGTCGCAGCCCGGACGGGAAGCGGATCTACGGCAAGCCGACCAGCGGCTGCCAACCCCGAGGAGTGGCAGGGGTAGTCCTCGTCGAAGGGTGACCGCGGCCCTCGGGACGTGAGCCGTCACTCGCTGGCCGCGCGTCTTCGTCGGCTCGGACCTGGCGGGCGTTGGCCACCGGATCGCGTTCGAGGGTGTGGATCAGTGCCGGGCCGCCGACACAGGTCCAGGTGTCGTCCCAGAGCCCGTAGACCAGTGAGGATGCGAGGATGGCTCGGCTGGCAACTTCGTTAGCTGTTCTTTACCTCGGAGCAGTGAGCTGATCTCAGCGACGCGAAAGTGTTGATTGGTGCGACACGGATGAAGACACTCAGGCCGGACGGTGCTGGAAGTGGACGTGAGGCCCTCGGTAGGTAGTTCTCACCACAAGATCACCCACACGGTGAGGACCCCACGTGATCGCATATCGTGCCATGGTCGACGTCCCGAGGGAACTCGTGCGGTACCTCGGCCGGCTGCTTGCCGCGGAACGCCGAGCCAAGGGGACACGGCGCGGCACCCGCGCGTTGACCTGCTTCTACCAGGCGCTGCTGGTGCTGGTCTGTTCCGCAAGGCCGAGGACGTGACCCTGCTCGGCGCCGGGTTCGGCATCTCCCGAGCGACCGCGTACCGCTACCGCGACGAGGGCATCGCCGTGCTCGCCGCGCAGGCGCAGGATCTGCACGCCGCGCTGCGTCGAGTCGCCGACGACGGCTGGTCCCACGTGATCCTCGACGGCAAGCTGTTCGACTGCGACCGGCTCACCGAGACCACCCTGTCCGTGAAGGGCGAGACCATCGACGCCTGGTACTCCGGAAAGCACCGAGACTTCGGCGCGAACATCCAAGCGATCATCCGCCCGGACGGGCTGCCGATCTGGACATCGGCGGCGATGCCCGGGCACCTGCACGACACCAGCTGCGCCCGCGAACTCGGGGTGACCGCCACACTGAGCCTTTCCGCGTAACGGTGTGAGTGCGGCGCGTAGCGGCGTTGGTGGGCGGTGCGGACACGCCCGGACCCGTTGTGGTGCAAGGGAAAGACGCAGAGCCCCGGTATGAAGTGGTCCTTCCACAGATCAACTTCAGTAGGGGCCCTGCGTCGCCATGAGTGTCACATACACCGCCGAGCTGTCCGTGCGCGAGGAGACCGTGTTGTTCCTGTCCGGGCTTCTGCATGGGCAACGGCAGCGGCTCGGGACCCGTTCCGGGACGCGGTCGCTGAGCTGCCTTAAGCAGGCGATCCTGGTGATCCGCTGGTTCCTCGACGGCACTCGGGTCAAGCAGTTGGCCATCGACAACCAGGTCAGCTCGTCGACCGGCTACGCCTACCTGCACGAGGGCATCCGGGTCCTCGCCGCGCACGCGCCGGGCCTGGAATCGGTGCTGTTGGCGGCGAAGATGGCCGGCTACGCCCACGTGAACATCGACGGGACCCTGATCGAGACCGACCGGTGCCGCACACCGGGGCCGACGCCGGGAGTGGACCTCTGGTGGTCCGGCAAACACGACAACCACGGCGGTAACGTGCAGGTCATCACCGCCCCGGACGGGTGGCCGCTGTGGACCTCACCAGTGCGTCCCGGCCGGGAACATGACACGACCGCCCTGCGCGAACACGGCATCCTGCCCCTGCTGACCGCCTGGACCAACGACCAGCGGCGGGTTCTCGGCGACCTTGGCTACGAAGGCGAAGCCGACACGATCACGACCGCGTTCAAGAAGCCGCGCAACGGCACCTGCACCGACGTGCAGCAGCAGTTCAACAAGGCCCACAACGGTGTCCGCGCCATCGGCGAACGCGGAAACTCCCTGCTCAAGACCACCTTCAAAGCGCTGCGCAACGTCAGCCTGTGCCCGTGGAACATCGGCAGGATCACCGCGGCGGCCCTCGTGCTCCTGCACGTCGAGCACAACCGCACAACCTGATCACCCAACGCCACGACCCGTTACGCGGAAAGGCTCACTGGGCGCTGCGATACACGACCTGACCACCTGAACGGCACGAGCCGGATAAGCCGAGAGGCTTACGTCCGGATCTGTGGGGGACGGCGGGTGAAATCCCCGCCGTCTACCCGGCATTACAGAGGCTTCGTCACTACTACAGGCCGGTCCGCCAGCGAGCCCCGCACCGGTACTCAATCCCTCACGGTTTCCGCCGTTGCGGGACGCCTCCTTTCCCTGCCCCATGGCAGAACTATCGGGACTCGCTTTCCCACGTTCCACGCGAAAGCAGCAGACCAGGCTCGCGTCGCCTCCATGCCGGGCACCATCTGGCCAGTAGACGGGTTTCCGCCAGACTTGTCCTGGAGCCATATCTACACCCCCAGTTTCGATGCCATCTCATAGGTTTTCGACACGTCCTCAGCGATTCGCTTACGCTCGCCTTCCTGGTCCCCACCTGACGCCTCTCACGACGCCTTTTCCACATCGCTCACCACGACCGTCTTCAGCCAACGCAGCATGTGGCGGTTTGAAGCCTCCCCCGCAGGGCGACTCCGAAGGGCCATACCTTCATCAATCGCGCAGCACCGCAGCCGAAAAGGCACCTACCTCAACATACGCACCTCTCCTCCTGCGTTCGTGGCACACTGACATCACCTACCTGCCGGTCGGTGAGCGCGGCTTCCTCTACCTGGCCACCGTCCTCGACCTGCATTCCCGGCGCCTCGCGGGCTGGGCGATCGCCGACCACATGCGCACCGACCTGGTCATCGACGCCTTCCACGCCGCCGGGCGCACCCGAGGCAGCCTCGACGGGGCGATCATGCACACCGAATCACGGAGCCCAGTACACGTCTCGGGCCTCGCCGCCGCCTGCGACGCGGCCGGGGTCCGGCAGTCGATGAGCGCGGTCGGTAGCTCCGCCGACAACGCCGCCGCGGAGTCGTTCAACGCCACCTTCAAGCGGGAGACCCTCCAGGGCCGCCGCGCCTTCACCAACGAACGCGAAGCATGGCTGACCGCGTTCCGCTGGCTGCACCGTTACAACACCATCCGCCGCCACTCCCGGCTCGGACAGCAACCACCGATCACCTACGAGAAGAACACCCGCCCAACGCCAGCTACGCTGGTCACGGCCGCATAAACCCCGTGTCCAGGATCAGGGGCCAAGCCCCGTGGTCTGGGCCGCTGGGTGATTCGCATTGGGTGCCTCTGATCGGGGTGGGGAGGGGGCGTTACGCGATGGGTGAGGCCGCCGTTCCTTCCGTTGGGCTCAGTGAGTCGTCGAAGCGGGCGTTGGAGGCGTTCACCGGGATGCGGTTGCACCGGTCGAATCTGCCGGTGTTGGCGTATGACCTGAACGCGTTGGAGACGCTGGCGGATCGGGTGCGGGCCCTGTTGGTTCCGGAGCTGGCCCAGGTGATCAAGGCGGTTCGGGCGGCGGGGGAGGGTGAGGTCTTCGACCGGTTCGTGGCGCAGACGGCTCCGTTCGTGGAGTTGTTGGACGGGGTCGCCGACGTGAAGGTCGGTGTGGCTCAGGCGATGCGGGGCTTTCTGAACCAGATGGAGCTGACGGATCGTCAGGCGCTGGTCATGTTCATTTTCATGATGACGGAGTTGGCGGTCGCGTTCGCGATGGCGTTCTTCCTGCCGGTGGAGGCGGCGGCGCACATCGTGAAGGTTCGGACGATCATTCAGACGATTCTGCGGTCGTCGATGGTGCGGGCGGCGGCGAGTAGCACGGCGATTCAGATGTTGTTCATGCCGGGGTCGTCGTTGTTGGCGCAGATCAGCATGTTGGCTGATGGTCTGGTGCCGGGGGTCGACTGGGGGCAGGTCGGTAAGCAGGCGTTGTACGGGTTGGCGGTGGCGGGTGTGACCACGGCGGCCGGGCCGGCGTTGGCCCGGTTCGCCGGTGCCGTGGGTGGTGGTTTGTCGCACCTCGGGGTCTCGGGTTCCACGCGTGACCTGTTGACCAGCCTGTCGATGGTGCCGGTGTCGGAGGTCGGCATGGAGGTGGTCGGCGGTATCGGTGCCAGCTACATCGTCGACGGGCATTACGACACGGGCAGTCTCGGGCCGGACGCGCTCTCCGGGGCGTTGTCGGGGTCGGGTGAGATGGCCGCGACCGGGGCCGGGATGGGTGCGCGTCGTGGCGCGGTGGGTCTGGGGTTCAACCCGACGCGGCCCCGGTGGCGGATGCCGGCTGGCACCGGCTTCACCGCGGACGGTAGGCCCGTCGCGCCGGTGCCGCCGCCCCCGCCGGTCACTGCGGACCCGTCCGCTTATCAGCCGGAGGTCGGTGATCCGGCGGGTGCGGGCTCCGGGGGGCAGGCCCCGGTGCCTGTCCCGCCGGTGCCGGCCCCGGCGCTGTCGGCACCGGCGCTGTTGCCGCCGGTACCGGCGTGGTCGGCACCGACCCTGTCCGTGCCGTCGTGGTCGACGCCGGACCTGCCGGTGCCGTCGTGGTCCGTGCCGAACTTCTCGGTGCCGACGGTGCCGCCGGTGCCGCCGGTGCCGGTGGTGCCCGTGCCGGAGTGGGTCGCGGTCGCCGGCGCGCCGGTGGTGGAGCAGTGGCAGCGGTTCCAGCGGGAACTGGTGGACCGTTACGGTGGGTTGCTTGCCGGGACGGGGCAGGCGCGGCAGTTGCTGGCCGCGCTTCCCGTGCCGGTCGAGCAGGTCTTCACCGAGTGGGCCGACGCTCGGCAGAACGACCCGGCCGTTCCCGCTTTCCTGTTCCGGATCGGCCTGCCCGCCACCGCGCTCACCGAGCGGTACCTGTTCGGGGTCCGGGACCAGGCCGTCGCCCGTGTCACCGAGACTCTCGCGGGGGCGGTCACCACCGGCGGGCAGATCCCGGCGGGGGTGCGGCCGGAGCTGGTCGTCGCCGCGCTGCCGGTGGAGTTCGACCGGCAGGCGTTGCGCGCGGCTGTGCATCTGGCCGCCCAGCACCACATCGACCAGTACCTCACCACCGGCACACCGACGCCCGCCACCCTGCCCGGCGCAGTGGTCCCGCCAGAGGCCGCTCACCCGCCGGGAGGGGCTGGCGTGCCGGGCGGTGCTGGGGTGCCGGGGGCCCGTGGGGTGCCGGGCGGTGCTGGGGTGCCGGGGGCCGCCGGGGCGGCGGCGGTGCCGTCGGACGCCGTGCGCGCCGCGGTCGCGCGTGACGTGCGGGCCCACGTGGACCGGAGCCTCGACGCGATCCTCGGCACCACCCCACCACTCACCGCACCGCTCACCGCACCACTCACCGCACCGCTCACCGCACCGCTCACCGTGCCGTCGGCTGCGGTGGCCGGTCCGGGCGTCGCGCAGGTCAACGCCGTGGCGGACGTGGTCCGGCAGGTGGTCACCGACCTGCCCGCCCGCTTCACGGCCGCGACCGGACCGGACACCACCGGACCGGACACCACTGGACCGGAGGCCACCCCAGCCGGCACGGACACCCCGGCAAATCGGCGCACCGATGTGCCGACGGTGCCGGTGACCCCGGAGCAGCACACCGCAGCAGCGACCAGCCTGGCGGAAAAACAGTTCGCTGACCTGGCCGACCAGTACGGCGTTGAGCCGGCCAACCACGACGCCCTCGCCGGGTCCTTCCGACAGGACTGGGTCGACGGATACCACCAGGTACTCGCCCAGGCCACCGCCACCCCCGGCGCGGCAGGCACGTCCGGAGTGCCGGCCACGCCCAGCGTGCCGGCCACGCCCAGCACGCCGGGTGCGCCCAGCACGCCGGGTGCGCCGGGCGTGCCGGATGCGGCCGGGGGCCGCAGTCCGGTGCCGGGTGGCGCGGTCTCCCGCACCGACGGCACGCCGATCCACGACAACGCCAGCGATCGGATGTCGGTCGGTGACATGTCCGTCTCCAGTGACGACGTGTTCAGCCGCGACAGCAGTTTCCACGACACCCTGGCGGTCGGTGACCTCTCCTCGCGGGACGAGCCGATCAGCCGCGACCCCGTCAAGGGCGAAGTCAGCGACACGGATTCGTTCAGTGGCGTGTCCTTGTGGGACGAACCGATCGGTGGTGAGCCTGGCGGACGCGGTGAGCCGGCCGTAACGGCGACTGGGCTGGCCGTGGGGATGGTCGAGTCCGGGCGGCGGGGCGGTGACTGGGCTATCGCGGAGCAGGTGCGTCCCGGCGGCGGTGACGGGTGGTGGTGTGTGGCGGCGACGTTCGATGTGTTCCGGGCCGAGTACGGGCGGCTGGGTAACCGGGTGGTGTTCGACGACCGGGTCATGGGAGCGGATGGGCGGCTCGCGCCGACTATGGGTTGGTCGCAGCTGATGGAGATCCTCGATGCGGTACCGGAGCGTGTCGCTCAGCCGGGCGGGGTTACGGGAGAGGATGTGCTGGCGGGGTTGCGGGCGGTGCCGGGGTCGATGGTCGTGGTCAGGGTCGCGCCACCGAACGAACCGCAGCATGTGTTCGCTCTTTCCAGCCAGCCGCGGGGTTCCGGGCCGGCGAGGATCCGGGTGCGGGATCCTCTGGTGCCCGGGGCGGTGGACCGGCCCGAGCCGGAGGATCCGGTACGTGATCCGTGGCTGCGGCATCTGTTCGTATCCGGTACCCGGGTGGCGGTGTTCGATGGGGACGGGCGGCCCACCACGATCAGCGGTCTCCTCGGCCGGACCGGCGGGCACCGGCGGCCGGTCACCGCGGCCGGTACCGATGTCGGTGGGTTCCTGCTCGCCTCGACCAGCACGCCACGCGGCCCGTCGCACGCGATGCGGGCTGACACCACCGTTGCCGGCCCGGTCGACTCCCCGAGGTCCGGTCCGGTGGGCGAGGACGGCTCGTCTGGTCCTGGTCTGGCGTTTGGTGTCCAGGCGTTCCCGGATGTCGTCCCCTCGGATCTGGAGGGGATGGATCTGGGCACACCACAGCTCGACGGCGGGTGGGAGCCGGCGCGGGACACCGGACAGGCCGAGTTCCCGCTGACGGGAGTGCCCGGGCTGGATGGTCCGTGGGCGCTCTCAGCAGTGGAGGACACCGCGACCGTGGCGGTCCCGCACCAGCGGGACGCGGGAGACCACGACCGGTCTCAACGCGACCCGGAACTCCTCGACCCGGCACTGCTCGACCCGGAACTCTTTGACCCGGCGCTTCTTGACCCGGCGGTCGTGGAGGATCCGGGGATGCCGGACCTGGGCCCGGATCTGGACCCGGACCCGGACCCGGATCTGGATCTGGATCTGGGTCGATTGGGTGTGCCGACGCTTGATGAGGATGGTGCGTGGGTGTCGTCGGTGGTGGGGGACCCGGCGCCGGTGGGGGTTGCGCGGGAGGGGGTTCTGGCTGGTGTGGGTGGGGTTGCCCCGCTACCGGAGCCGCCGGATCATGTGGTTCATTGGCGGCCCGGTGAGGATGGGCCCGCGACCCTCCGCGCATACCTGGAGACGGTGGAACTCCCCGACGGGGTGTCCCTGGACCCCGACAAAAAGGGGAGGTTGGGGCCGGGAATGGCCGCTTGGGTGAAAGCCTGGGCACAGGGACTGCGGGGTGAGACCACCCCCGACGGCCACCCCTACACCCAGGGCGCGGTAGTCACACTGTCCGGCGACCTGACCAACCAGGCATCGGTCGGGAAATATTGGCGGGAGGTGGCGCCGCCGCTGCCCCCACCGCCGGATCACGTGGTTCATTGGCGGCCCGGTGAGGATGGGCCCGCGACCCTCCGCGCATACCTGGAGACGCTGAAACTCCCCGACGGGGTGTCCCTGGACCCCGACAAAATGGGGAGGTTGGGGCCGGGGATGGCCGCTTGGGTGAAAGCCTGGGCACAGGGACTGCGGGGTAAGACCACCCCCGACGGCCACCCCTACACCCAGGACGCGGTAGCCGCACTGTCCGGCAACCTGATCACCCAGGTATCGGTCGGGAAATATTGGCGGGAGGTGGCGCCGCCGCTGCCCCCGCCGCCGGATCACGTGGCCACTTGGCGGCCGGGTGAGGATGGGCCCGTGACCCTCCGCGCATACCTGGAGACGGTGGAACTCCCCGACGGGGTGTCCCTGGACCCCGACAAAAAGGGGAAGCTGGGGCCGGGGATGGCCGCATGGGTGAAAGCCTGGGTGCGGGGACTACAGGATGAGCCCACCCCCGACGGCCACCCCTACACCCATGACGCGGTAGCCGCACTGTCCGGCGACCTGATCAACCAGGCATCGGTCGGGAAATATTGGCGGGAGGCGGCGCCGCCGCTGCCCCCACCGCCGGATCACGTGGCCACTTGGCGGCCCGGTGGGGATGGGCCCGTGACCCTCCGCGCATACCTGGAGGCGGTGGAACTCCCCGACGGGGTGTCCCTGGACCCCGGCAAAAAGGGGAGGTTGGGGCCGGGGATGGCCGCTTGGGTGAAAGCCTGGGCACAGGGACTGCGGGGTGACACCGCCCCCGACGGCCACCCCTACACCCAGAACGCGGTAGCCGCACTGTCCGGCAACCTGATCAACCAGCAAACGGTCGGGAGATATTGGCGGGAGGCGGCGCCGCCGCTGCCCCCACCGCCGGATCACGTGGTTCAGTGGCGGCCCGGTGGGGATGGGCCCGTGACCCTCCGCGCATACCTGGAGGCGGTGGAACTCCCCGACGGGATGTCCCTGGACCCCGGCAAAAAGGGGAGGTTGGGGCTGGGGATGGCCGCTTGGGTGAAAGCCTGGGCACAGGGACTGCGGGGTGAGACCGCCCCCGACGGCCACCCCTACACCCAGGATGAGGTAGCCGCACTGTCCGGCGACCTGATCAACCAGCAAACGGTCGGGACATATTGGCGGGAGGTGGCGCCGCCGCTGCCCCCACCGCCGGATCACGTGGTTCATTGGCGGCCCGGTGGGGATGGGCCCTCGACCCTCCGCGCATACCTGGAGACGGTGGAACTCCCCGACGGGGTGTCCCTGGACACCGACAAACAGGGGAGGCTGGGGTCGGGGATGGCCGCTTGGGTGAAAGCCTGGGCACAGGGACTGCGGGGTGAGACCACCCCCGACGGCCACCCCTACACCCAGGACGCGGTAGCCGCACTGTCCGGCAACCTGATCAACCAGAGCACGGTCTGGAAATACTGGCGGGAGGTGGCGCCGCCGCTGCCCCCACCGCCGGATCACGTGGCCACTTGGCGGCCCGGCGAGGATGGGCATGACCCGTCTCAACGCGACCCGGAACTCCTCGACCCGGAACTCCTCGACCCGGAACTCCTCGACCCGGAACTCCTCGACCCGGAATTCCTTGACCCGGCGCTTCTTGACCCGGCGCTTCTTGACCCGGCATTGGTGGAGGATCCGGGGTTGCCGGACCTGGGCCCGGGCGTGGGTCTAGGCCCGGCAGGGGTGGATCTGTCGGTATCGCCGCCGGGCTGGGGGTGGACGCCACCGGACGGCACCGATCAGGTCGGTTCTCTGTACCTGCTGTCGGAGGTGCCCGGGCTGGATGGTCCGTGGGCCGCGATGCGGGCTGACACCACCGTTGCCGACCCGGTCGACTCCCCGAGGTCCGGTCCGGTGGGCGAGGACGGCTCGTCTGGTCCTGGTCTGGCGTTTGGTGTTCAGGCGTTCCCGGATGTCGTCCCCTCGGATCTGGAGGGGATGGATCTGGGCATACCACAGCTCGACGGCGGGTGGGGGCCGGCGCGGGACACCGGACAGGCCGAGTTCCCGCTGACGGGAGTGCCCGGGCTGGATGGTCCGTGGGCGCTCTCAGCAGTGGAGGACACCGCGACCGTGGCGGTCCCGTACCAGCGGGACGCGGGAGACCACGACCCGTCTCAACGCGACCCGGCGCTTCTTGACCCGGCGCTTCTTGACCCGGCATTCGTGGAGGATCCGGGGATGCCGGACCTGGACCCGGGCGTGGGTCTGGGTCCGGCAGGCGTGGATCTGTCGGCATCGCCGCCGGGCTGGGGGTGGACGCCACCGGACGGCACCGATCAGGTCGGTTCGTCTGGTCCTGGTCTGGCGTTTGGTGTTCAGGCGTTCCCGGATGTCGTCCCCTCGGATCTGGAGGGGATGGATCTGGTCATACCACAGCTCGACGACGGGTGGGGGCCGGCGCGGGACACCGGACAGGTCGAGTCCCCGCTGTCGGGGGCGCCAGGGGTGGATGGTGCGTGGGTGTCGTCGGTGGTGGGGGGCCCGGCGCCGGTGGGGGTTGCGCGGGAGGGGGTTGCGGCTGGTGTGGGTGGGGTTGCCCAGCCTGGGTGGGAGTTTCCGGTGCCGGCTGATGGGTTTTGTGTGTTGTCGGCGTTGGTGGTGGCTGATCCGGTGTGGGTGCGGGACGTGTTGGCGGGGGCGGGGGTGTTGCCGGCGGATCTGTATGCGTGGCTGTCTGATCCTGGTGGGGTGCGTGTCGGTGTGGGGCGGTTGGGTGGTGTGGTGCCGGTCGGGTCTGAGTTGGGCCGGGTGGATGGGTTGTTGCAGGGGCTTGTCCTGTCGTATCTGGGTGCTCGGGTCGGGGGGTTGCCGGCGGATGTGGTGATGCGGCGGGTGTTTCTGCCGCAGGGGGAGCCGTGGCGGCAGGTGCGGGGGCTCAGTGATGGGCAGGTGGTGGCGCGGTTGGTGGAACGTCTGGGTGGTCAGGGGGTGTTGGGGGGTGGTGTGGTGACTGAGGCTGGGTTTCTGGATGTGGGGCGGGTCGGGCAGCGGTATGAGGAGGCGCGTGCGGAGTTGGTCGGGTTGGGGTGGGATCCGGGTCCGGTGACGGAGGTGCCGCAGGAGCAGTTGGATTTTGTCAATGAGCGTGGTCGGGGTTTTCAGGTGGCGTTGTTGGCGCCGGAGCGGGCGCGTGACTATCTGGTGCATGTGTTGCTTACGTCTGATGGGCCGTTGGAGGCGGACGAGTTCGCCGAGGTCGTGGAGACGGTGGCTGATTGGGGTCGTCGGTGGGGTGGGCCGGGTGGGGAGTTCCTGCTGCCGTTGTTGGCTCATGCCACGGGTAGTCGGATCACGGTGTTGCAGCGCACCGGGTGGGGGGTGAGCCCGGTGGCGGTGTTCGGGCCGTTGGACGGCCGGGGGGTCAGCTTGTATTACGTCGCTGGCGACCCGGCGAATCCCGCCCTCTACAACCATTACAACGCCGCTGTTTCCGCTGCTGTCCTGTTGCCGTCCGGGCCGGCCGGGTTGTCGTGGTCGGACGAGTGGGACCGGTTGTTCACGCGGTTCGCCGGTGTGCTGGGGCTGGGGTCCGCAGCGGGTGAGCGGACATTGGCGTCGGGGGCTGAGGATGTGCGTCATCGTCTGCGAGTGGAGTTCGACCACGTCGTGGGCAGAACCGGCTTCGTGGAGGAGAACGGTTTGTCCACGGCGGATGTGGCGATGCTGCGGCAGGCCCTGGACACGCGTGGGACGTCCGTTCCTCACCTTGAGGGGGTGCTGCTACGTCTGATGTCGGAGGTGTATGAAGTCACCATCGCGGTGACCTCGGCCGGGTCGGGATTCCACGGTGACCATGGTGTCGGATCCGGGTATCCCAGGACGGTTGCCCTGGACCTCTCGGACACTCAGGTCATGCCCCCCGGCCCGGCAGCTTTGCAGACGCCGGCGGCGTCCATGCCGGCCCCTGCGGCCCGACCGGTGACCCCGCAGTCCTCACTACCCCCACCCCCACCCACATCCACATCCACAACCGCGGTACCGCTACCGGCGCCACCGGATCACGTGGTTCATTGGCGGCCCGGTGAGGATGGGCCCGCGACCCTCCGCGCATACCTGGAGACGGTGGAACTCCCCGACGGGGTGTCCCTGGACCCCGACAAAAAGGGGAGGTTGGGGCCGGGGGTGGCCGCTTGGGTGAAAGCCTGGGTGCGGGGACTGCGGGGTGAGACCACCCCCGACGGCCACCCCTACACCCAGGACGCGGTAGTCACACTGTCCGGCAACCTGATCACCCGGCAAACGGTGGGGAATTATTGGCGGGAGGCGGCGCCGCTGCCAGAACCGCCGGATCATGTGGTCCATTGGCGGCCGGGTGAGGATGGGCCTGCGACCCTCCGCGCATACCTGGAGACGGTGAAACTCCCGGACCGGGTGTCCCTGGACCCCGACAAACAGGGGAAGCTGGGGCCGGGGATGGCCGCATGGGTGAAAGCCTGGGTGCGGGGACTACAGGATGAGACCACCCCCGACGGCCACCCCTACACCCAGGACGCGGTAGCCGCACTGTCCGGCAACCTGATCAACCAGGCATCGGTCGGGAAATATTGGCGGGAGGCGGCGCCGCCGCTGCCCCCACCGCCGGATCACGTGGTTCATTGGCGGCCCGGCGAGGATGGACCCGCGACCCTCCGCGCATACCTGGAGACGGTGGAACTCCCCGACGGGGTGTCCCTGGACCCCGGCAAAAAGGGGAGGTTGGGGCCGGGGATGGCCGCTTGGGTGAAAGCCTGGGCACAGGGACTGCGGGGTGAGGCCAGCCCCGACGGCGACCCCTACACCCAGGATGAGGTAGTCACACTGTCCGGCAACCTGACCAACCAGCAAACGGTCGGGAGATATTGGCGGGAGGCGCCGCCGCTGCCCCCGCCGCCGGATCACGTGGTTCATTGAGTCATTCCGCGTAACGAAGGGTTGCGCTGGGTAACCGACCGTCGGCCGGGGCGGTGACACGCCGGATCTGGTGTCGTGCAACGAGAAGACGCAGAACCCCGGTATGAAGGTGGTCCTTCCAAAGATCAACTTCATAAGGGTTCTGCGTCGACGATGAGTGTCACATACACCGCGGTGCTGCCAGCACGCGAGGAGACCGTGAGCTTTCTGGCCAACCTGCTGACGAACGAACGCGTCCGGCGCGGCACCCGCGCCAACACCCGTTCACTGTCAGTGCGAGACCAGGCGATACTGGTCCTTCGCTGGTTCCTGGACGGCACCCGGATGAGGCAACTGGCCCAGGACAACGCCATCGGCAAGTCAACCGGCTACGACTACCTCCACGAAGGCATCGACGTGCTCGCGGCCCGCTCGCCGAGCCTGCACGGAGCGCTGCTGGCCGCGAAAGCCGCCGGCCACGGCCACGTCAACATCGACGGGATGCTGATCGAGACCGACCGGTGTCGCACCCCAGGCCCCACCCCCGGCGTTGACCTCTGGTGGTCCGGCAAACACGACAACCATGGCGGCAACGTCCAGGTCGTCACCGTCGGCGACGGCTGGCCGATCTGGACCTCGCCCGTGCGGCCCGGCCGCGAACATGACACCACCGCGCTGCGCGCCCACACCGAGATCCTGCCGACCCTGGCCAACGCCGGCGACGACCTACGCACCCTCGGCGACCTCGGCTACGAGGGCGAGTCCGACACGATCACCGTCGCGTTCAAAAGACCCAAAGGCGGCCAGCTCACCCTGGCACAACAGCAGCTGAACAAGGCCCACAACAGCGTCCGCGCGATCGGCGAACGCGGCAACTCGCTGCTCAAGACAACCTTCAAGGCGCTACGCAACATCAGCCTGGACCCATGGCGGATCGGAAAGATCGTCGCCGCGGCCCTCGTCATCCTCCACATCGAGCACACCCGCACAACATGACTACCTCCAGTAGTCAGCCCCTTGCGCGGAATGGCTCATTGGCGGCCCGGTGAGGATGGGCCCGCGACCCTCCGCGCATACCTGGAGACGCTGGAACTCCCCGACGGGGTGTCCCTGGACACCGACAAGAAGGGGGCGCTGGGGCTGGGGATGGCCGCTTGGGTGAAAGCCTGGGCACAGGGACTGCGGGGTGAGACCACCCCCGACGGCCACCCCTACACCCTGGACGCGGTAGCCGCACTGTCCGGCAACCTGACCACCAAGCCAACGGTGGGGAATTATTGGCGGGAGGTGGCGCCGCCGCTGCCCCCGCCGCCGGATCACGTGGTTCATTGGCGGCCCGGTGGGGATGGGCCCGTGACCCTCCGCGCATACCTGGAGACGGTGGAACTCCCCGACCGGGTGTCCCTGGACCCCGACAAAAAGGGGAGGTTGGGGCTGGGGATGGCCGCTTGGGTGAAAGCCTGGGCACAGGGACTGCGGGGTGAGACCACCCCCTACGGCCACCCCTACACCCAGGGCGCGGTAGTCACACTGTCCGGCAACCTGATCATCAAGAGCACGGTCGGGAGATATTGGCGGGAGGCGGCGCCGCTGCCAGAACCGCCGGATCACGTGGCCCATTGGCGGCCCGGTGAGGATGGACCCGCGACCCTCCAGGGGTCCCCGTAGTTTCCGGACCAAAAACAACTCCAGGCATCATGATCGCCGACGTCCTCCCGGCGGTCTGACCCGAAAAACAACGGGCCGCGGTGCCTTGTTAGCGATACGTCGACCGGCGGGAGGACGTCGCCGTGCCGCCGCCGGCCGGGGTCGATGTGGCCTGATAGGAGCCCGAACGAAGCGTCCCACTGGAGTTCGGGACTGCCCCGGGTTTGGTTGACTCGCGGGGTTGAGTGGTTCAGGCCGCGTGTGCGGGCCTGTTGATTGTCTCAAACTCGATGGGCGTGAGCCGTCCGAGGCGTTGTTGGCGTCGGCGGCGGTGGTAGGTGCGTTCGATCCAGGTCACGATCGCCAGGCGCAGTTCCTGGCGGGTGTGCCAGCGTTGCCGGTCCAGGACGTTGCGTTGCAGCAGGGCGAAGAACGACTCCATCGCGGCGTTGTCTCCGCAGGCGCCGACCCGGCCCGTCGAGCCGACCAACCGTTACGGTGCAACGCTTTCACGAACTTCCGGGACCGGAACTGGCTACCACGATCGGAGTGCACGATCGTGCCGGCCGGGT
This sequence comes from Micromonospora inyonensis, assembly GCF_900091415.1. Classification (NCBI taxonomy): domain Bacteria; kingdom Bacillati; phylum Actinomycetota; class Actinomycetes; order Micromonosporales; family Micromonosporaceae; genus Micromonospora; species Micromonospora inyonensis. The sequence continues at coordinate 2,197,809 of NZ_FMHU01000001.1, forward strand.
CGCGCAGCCGGATCGCGTTGGACAGCGCCGCGACGGCCAGGGAGGCCTTCATCCGCGAGGCGATGGAGTAGCCGACGATCCGACCGGAGTGCACGTCCTTGATCGCGCACAGATACAGCTTGCCCTCGGCGGAGGGATGTTCGGTGATGTCGGTCAGCCACACCTGGTGGGGTGCGTCGGCGGTGAACCGGCGTCGCACCAGGTCGTCGTGCACGGGCGGTCCGGCCCGTCTGGTCAGGCCCTTGCGCTTGGCGAACACCGACCAGATCCGTTGCTGTGAGCACAGCCGGGCGACCCGGTTCGCGCTGGCGGTGATCCCGTGGGCGGGTAGTTCGTCGGCGATGAACCGGTAGCCGAACGCCGGGTCGTCGACGTGGATGTCGACGGCGGCGTTGATCAGATAAGCGTCCTCAAGGTCGCGTCGGGTGACGGGGTTCGTCTTCCACGCGTAGTAGGCCTGCTTGCTGAACCCCAGCACCCGGCAGGTCACCGCGACGAGGATCCCGTCCGCGGCCAGGTCACCGACCAGCGGGTATGTCATTTTGGGGAGATCTCCTTGGCGAAGTAGGCCGCGGCGCGGCGCAGGATCTCGTTCTCCTGCTCCAGGATCTTGTTCCGCCTGCGCAGCTCCCGCAGCTCGGCCGACTCACTGCTGGTGGCACCCGGGCGGACGCCGTCTTCGACGTCGGCGAGCTTGAGCCAACGGTGCAGGCACGCCTCGGAGATCCCGAAGTCCTTCGCGATCTGCCTCAACGACGCCTCGCCCTTACGGGCGACCGCGACCACATCACGACGGAACTCCAGGGGGAACGCTTTCGGCATGGCAGACATCCTTCCCGCGAGGAACACATCCTCACAGATCAGGAGTCAACCGAACCGGTGGCAGTCCCCGCCGACCTCACGGCCAATCCGGATGAACAACGCCTCGACATCGACGAGCGCATCGAGGAAGTCCTCCGCCGGTACCCTGTCCAGAGCCTGGTCCACCGGGCGATCCAGCGTGCCGAGCCCATTCTCGTCGCGCACGTCCGTCGGACACTGAACCGGCTTGACGAGGCAGAGCACACGGCACAATGACGGTCGCTGGTGATGGGCGTGGATCAGCTCAGGGCTGCGGGAGCGGGCCCAGCGCAGCCCGTAGCTCATCAGGCGCTGAGCGTCGTGCGGGTCTCATCCCGAACGCTGACCCCGCGTCAGCGCCATGACCTGGGCCAGCGTACGAAGCTGGCGGATGGGTCGCCGCCGAGCCGTGCTCCCGGTGGGTGGGTCCTGGGCCGAAGGAGCGGACGCCATGATCTTGGATGATGTGCGCGGTGTGTGCTCTCCAGCGGATGCCAACCCGGGTCAACCGGTGCCAGCGCGGGTCACCGTGGCGCACGACCGGTCGCAAACGGGGGTCCGTGTGCTCCGGGTGTGGTCCTGGGCTGGGAGAACAGGGGTCCGGGTGACGTGGGTGAACGTAGGCCACTCCCTGCCACCCCGGGTGAACCCCCAGGTCGCTAGACTGGGCACTCGCGCCCTCGTAGCTCAGGGGATAGAGCATCGGTTTCCTAACCCGACGCTCCGCCGGTGTACGCACGCCGATGACCTGCGGCTTTCCTATCGTCCCCGTTGCGTGCGGTCGCTTCGCGGGCTCGCTGCGATCGCTTGCCGAAGATCAGCTGGACCGTTGTGGGTCCTGCGGGTGCAGCTTAACGTTGCCGCGAGTCGGGACCGAGTCACCCTTCCTCGTCGTCGAGCAGTTCGCGGCGCCACTCCGCGAATCGGCTTCGGAGATCGTCCAGCGCTGGGCCGGTGACGCCGTACTGGGCGAAGTCGTCGGGATCGAGCTGGGTGGCTTGTCCGAGGGCGTCGGCGAAGATGCGCGGGTCGAAGCCCCGGTCGGCGCGCTGCGCGAGAGCGAGAAGGGCGTCGCGGGTGTAGCGGCCGGATCGGAGGGTGGCGTCGATGTCGATGAAGTCCCGGGCGAACGCTCGCCCGTAGAGGGCGCTCATCTTGTTCGCGACCGCGTCGTCGGGGTGGAGGACCGGTCCGATCGCCATGAGGATCGGTTCGTTGGCGCGCCAGTCCACGCCGAGTTCGACCTTGGAAACGCGCACGCCGTCGGTGACAGCCAGCCGGGCGAAGGTGTCGTACTGCCGCTCGGTCTCGACGGTCAGGCCGTCGTCTCGGTAGGCGTGCACGACGGCGGTGACCGCGGCGGTGAACTCCTGCCGGCGGTCCCAGGCGGTGAACAGGTCGACGTCCTCGCTGGGCCGCTCCAGAAGCCCGGCGGCCTGGACCGCGTAGCCGCCGGCCAGCGCGAAGCCGTATCGTTCGGCTGCCGCGAGCCCGGTACGGGCGAGGCGTTCGTGGAAGGGGTCCACCGCTATGCCGCGTTGCTGCGGGTCGCGGCGAGGTCGGGGAAGGCTTCCTCCCAGCGTTGGCGGAGCTGGGGTGGCAGCCAGAGGGTGGGCCAGAGTCGCCGGAGGAGGTCGGCGTCGAGCCAGGTGTTCAGGTCCTCGACGGTGCTGGCTTCGGTGAGCACCACCTTGTACATGCTGGCCAGGCGTGCGGGCCGGTTCAGGTCGTACTCGGCGTGCCCGGACCAGTCGAGATGCCGCGGGAGCGTCACCGTGCCTTCGGTCGGGCCCTGCAGTTGGGCAAAAGTTTCGGCCACCAGGTAGGGCTTGCGGTCGCCGTAGGGTTGGTAGTCCGCAGGCGGCCGGGGTGATGTCCTGCGTCGGCTGATGTTGGTCGCCCGCCGGACTTCCGGTCGTAGCGCCTGGCGGATCGTCTCCCGGCTGTAGCCGGTGACCCGCTGCAGATCCACCGGCCGCCAGCCGGCCGCATGGAACGCCCGTAGCTGCTCGTCCCGCTCGGTCAATGCCTGCGCCCGCGTCGCCTCGTACCGGGAGACAACCGCATGTAGCTCATCCTCGGAGAACCGGCCCATGCCTGCCAGCCTACTACGCTAGGCCAAGCACGCTTGGCTCCTTCAACTACGGGATTTGTGGTCGGCAGCGTGGCGGGACGAGATGCGCCGGGGCGCGAATGGAGGGGCTTGAGTCGCCGCCGGAACGGCGACGTCATGGGTGTCCGCGAGGAACACCCTCGGGGCGTGGGATGGCGGTGGTGATCGAGACGCCGGCAGTCGTGTGACCAGCGATCCAGCCCACGTCGACGGCGGCGCCGACGCGCCAGTCCCGCCCGTCCTTGCTGACCTGCACACCGCTACTCAAGCCGCTGTAGCGACGGTTGGCGTGGGTACCAGATGATCAGTTCACGACCGTGTCAGGTCAGCGGGATCTGCCGCATTGTGGTTCGGGTGGCTGCGTAGATGAAGGGTGGCGGCTCGGCGAGGCAGCGCTCGATATCGCGCCAGCGGCTCATCACGACCTCCAACTGGCCGAAGACGCTGCCTGCGTCGGCCGCTGTCAGGGCGACCATCCTGGCCTGGTGCTCTCGCACGGCGGCGATTTCCAGTCGGTGTTCCTGGATGTGGCAGTCCCGGGTGATGATCAGCCAGCCGCGGCCCGCGACCTCAGGGATCCACTCCGAGTCCTTCACTGCGGGCGAGGCGATGGGGCACGGGGGCCGTTGGCGTTTGTGGATGACCGTGCCGGGGTCGCCGGGGTAGGTGACGTCGGAGCGGAGTCCGGCGAGGACGCGCGCGAGGCCGAGGAGGTCGGCATCGATGTAGAATCGGACCTCGGCAGGCTTGATCCTGCTCACGCCGCGCGTTGGGAGTTCTCGTACGCCAGCGCCCACCGCACGTCAGGCACGTCGAGTTGGTACGTCTCGGCGATCTCCTCGACGTCTAGCCCTGCTTCGTCCTGCTCCCAGAGCACCTCGGTGCTGATCCCCTTGATCGACGGTCGACCGAACCGGACATCCGGGAGGATACGCACCGGTGACTGAGGGTTGGGGTCCGGTCGCCAGCCGGCGGCGATATCGCCGTCCCAGGTGACCCGCTCGACGAACGCCGCCGACGGAGGAGTGAGCAGCAACTGGTTCCCGACCGCGGCCACGAGACAGTATTCCGGGTCAAGGCCGGCCTCGGCCTGCGCTTCCAGCACTAGTTTCTTGCCGGCGACGTAGGGCCGGCGGTCGGCGAGTGGGTAGGGCACCCCGAACTGCTCGCGGAGCAGGTCGATGAACGCCCGCAACTCGACCATCGGCACCCGGTGGGTGCGTCGGTATTCCCGCAACAGCCCGGCCTCGACGAACTCGGCCCACGTGACCGAACGGCCGCCGCGCGGCTCCGTGCGTAGCACGGGCTTGTGGCGGCGCCCCTTACGCTCGTCGCCCTCCAGCCAGTAGTGCAGCGTCGACTGCGCCAGCCGCAGCAGCCGGGCAGCCTCCGCCTCCGAGAAGACCTCACGCTCCAGGACGCTCACCACTTTGCCAGTCTCCCACGCGTCGACTTCTTCGTGGGTCATGGCAGACCCCCTGTGCGGTGCGTTCATGTTCGGGAGAAGCCGAGTGCCCGATATCCGGGCATACGGCGCGGGAGGGAGGCGGCGAGGATGGGTGCGGCCGGGTCGTGGTAGTCGTGGACCTCGGCGAGGTCCTTGCCGGGTGCGGCGCGGATAACGCGGCCGGCGCATTGGATTAGTAGGCCGTCGTAGGAGATCGGGCCGGCGAGGAAGAGGGTGTCGAGGGCGGGGGCGTCGAAGCCTTCACCGATGAACGGTGTGGTGCCGATGACGAGCAGTCCGTCGCCGGCCTTCGCGCCGTCGAGCCGGTCAACGATGGTCCGCCGGTCGCGGGTGCTCATCGCGACTTGGAGTACGAGCGGCTGGTGTCCTCGTGTGGCGAGCAGAGCCTTGAGGGCCTCGACTTGGGCGACCCGTCGGGTCAGGACGAGACAGTTGCGGCCGCGTGTCAGGGCTGCGGCGACGTCATCGGCGACCTGGGTGTTGCGGGGCTCGTCGAGGGCCAGCCTTCGGTGGACCTCGGCGAGTGCGCCGGGTGCGTCCAGGTCGATGTCGCCGGGTTGGAAGGTGGTTTCGTGGATGTGCAGCGCTCGACGGGGTCCGGCGTCGGCGTGCATGGCTGCCGTGAGGGTGCCTTGTTCCTCGTCGGTGAGGGTGTGGCGGACGGGTCCGAGTTGCCAGGTGACGAGTTGGCCGAGGCCGTCGCGTCGGGTGGGGGTGGCGGTGAGGCCGAGCCAGAACTGCGCGGCGATCCGTTTGACTGAGTGCTCGTAGGCTGCGGCGCCGAGGTGGTGGCATTCGTCGACGATGACGTGCCCGTACCCCTGGGTGAGGGTGGCGACGTCGTCGCGTCGGGTGAGGGAGGGCAGCAGCGCGATGTCTACCGTGCCGGTGAGCTTGCGTCGGCCGCCGCCGAGTTGGCCGGGCTTGATGCCGAGGAACTGTTGGATGCGGGTGCGCCACTGGTCGGCGAGGGCTTTGCGGTCGACGAGGACGAGGGTGGAGGTGTTGCGTTCGGCGATCACGGCGCAGGCCATGACGGTCTTGCCGGAGCCCGGTGGCGCGACCAGGATCCCGTCGTCGTGAGCGAGAAGCGCGCCGACCGCGCTGGCCTGCCTGCTGCTGAGTTCGGCGGTGAACGCGGTGTCGATCTCGGTCCCGGCGTTTCGTGCGTCCGTGACGGCCAGCCGTGACCCGGCGTGTTCGACGATCGTGGCGATCGTTTGCCGCAGGCCCCGCGGGAGGACCAGGTGGTCATCGAGGGTGAGGTCGTAGCCCTGGATGAAGCGTGGGGTGTCCCAGGTGGACTTGCGGAGCCGTTGCAGCTCGTAGAACTTCGGGTTGAGCATGGCGGCGGCGTGCTTGAAGGTGGCCAGCGCGGCGGGGGTGAGCTGTCCGGCGTCGATACTCAGCCCGGCGCCGGCCTTTCGCGTGGACCACCGGAGGTAGCGGAGGATGGACCTGCGTCGCGGCGGACCGGCTCATCGTGGCGATGTCGGCACCGGTGACGGCTTGCTTCGCTTGCCGGGCGATGTGTTCGGCGTCGCCGGGGCTGAGGCGGTCCAGCGTCGACAGGAACGCCCACTGGTCGGCGTGCGGCTCGAGGGTGCCGAGGTCGAGGAAGGTGGTGAGTCCGTCCTTGCGGCGGCGGCCCTGCAGGGGTGCGGCGATGAGGTTGCCGAAGCCACCGTCGGGCAGGACGTCCTGGTTGGGAAACAGCCGGTCGTACGACCGCAGATCCATCGACCCACGTAGCACCATCGCCTCACGCAGTAGGACCGTGCCCACGGCCCGCGCGGTGGCCGCGGCAACAGCGCCGGTGAAGAAGACCCACACGTGGGCTCCGCGACCCGACTGGGAGATCTCCAACGCGGCGGGCAGCGCGCTGGCTCGTGCCGCCTTCGCGTACGCGAGGGCGTCGAGCACCGCCGTCGGCCCGTCGAAGTCGGCCACGACGAAGTGACAGGTGTTGCCGGGCATCAGCGGGTACAGGCCCATGAACACGTCGCCGACGAGATGCGCCGCGACGACCTCCGTCGTCCGGGGCAGGTAGGTGGCACCGCGCCGGTCCCTACCCTTACGCCAACCGCCCGCGACCGCCGGCATCCACCCGGCAGCGCCGGTACGGGCGTTGTCCCACCGCACGGCGTACACGTCGGCCCGGGCCCGGAACCGGTCGGCGAACAACGCCAGGTTGTCCCGAGTCGGCGAAGCCATGGTGACCAGCCCCGGCGGCTCAACTGGCGCGGACAACTGCTCCGGCGCCGCAGTCGTGTCCTGGCCGCGCAGCTTCAGCAGACGTGCCAGTCGGGTGTTCTCCGCCCGTAGCCGCTCCACCTCCCGCCGAAGATCGACGAACTCGGCCACCGAACCCATGCCGACCATCCCCGCGCATCGGGCTCCGAACACCCTTACACCGGTCCGGTATCCTCCGCCGATGGCATCGAAGGAGACCGCCGCGCTGGAGGCGATGATCGAGGAAGCCACCGTCGACGCGTACGGCGACGACGAACAGCTCACCGGCCTGTTCACCATGATCGAGGAGCATCTGGCGGTGCCGTTCCACACCATCGTCCTCGGCGTCGAGGTGACCGTGCGGAAGATCGCCCTGACCGCGGACACCATCATCGCGATCTGCACCCGAGGCCACCACCGGCAGAGGATCGACTTACTCGACCTGCCGCTACCCACCCCGCCACCGGACGGCAACGCGTGGGTCGACGCCTATCGGCACTGGGCCGGGAGGTAGGCCCCCGTGAGTGAGTACCAGTACTACGAATTCACCGCCGTCGACCGACCCCTCACCGGCCGGGAGCGGGCCGCGGTTCGGTCGCTGTCGACCCGGGCCGACATCACCGCCACCAGCTTCGTGAACACCTACGAGTGGGGCAACTTCAAGGGCAACCCGCGAACGCTGATGGAGCGGTACTTCGACGCTCACCTGTACCTGGCGAACTGGGGCACCCGCCAGCTCATGCTGCGGCTACCGAAACACGTGCTCGACCCCGCCATCGTCGCCCAGTACTGCCAGGGTGGCAGCGCATCCGCGTGGACCGCCGGCACGCACGTCATCATCGACCTGCACGACGAGGACGAGGACGGCGTCGACGAGTGGGACCTCGACGGCCACGGTCTGCTCGCCTCGATCATCCCGGTCCGGGCCGGAATCGCCGCCGGTGACCTGCGCCTGCTGTACCTGGCCTGGCTGCGCTGCGTACAGTCCGCGGAGATCGCCGACGACGAGCCTGAACCGCCCGTCCCGGCCGGCCTGGGAACCCTCGACGCGTCCCTCACCGCCGTCGCCGAGTTCCTGCGCATCGACCCCGACCTGATCGCGGCCGCGGCGGCCGGGTCGTCGCCGGCAGCCTCCGGTGAACCGACCGCTGCGCAACTACGCACCTGGGTCGTCGGGCTGCCCGCTCGGGACAAGGACGCCATCCTGGCCGACCTGATCACCGGCGGTGACAGCCACCTGCGCAGCCGACTGCTGCGCCGCTACCGCGACGCGCATCCCACCGACGCGTCCACCCCGACGGCCGCCCGCACCGCCGGGGAGCTACTCGCCACCGCCGCCGACCTGCGCGCCGAACGGGAACGCCTCGACGCCGAGCGGCGTGAACGCGACCGGGTTCGCAGGGAACGGTCCGCCGCAGCAGCCCGGCAACGGCACCTCGACACCCTCGCGAGCGACCAACCCGCCGCATGGCAGCGGGTCGACGAACTCATCGCCACGAAGAGACCCCGCGAGTACGACACCGCAGTTCAACTCCTCGTCGACCTGCGCGATCTCGCCGAGCGCGACCGAGACAGCGGGTTCCAACAGCGGCTGGCCAAGCTACGGGCGGCCCACGCCCGCAAGCCCAGCCTGCTCGAACGCCTCAACCTCGCAGCCCTCGACACCTGACGCACTGTTCGCCGCCCGACATCCGCCGCTGTGTATCACCGCCAAGCAGTACCCGGATCAGGGGTTCAGGTCGGCCCACTGCGCCTGCGTCAGCAGGCCCTCATGCTCCAGCCGGTGGGCGACCTCGGTCTTCGTGGCCGCATCCAGCGTCTCGGGTAGATCCTCGAACGAGGCGGGCAGGACATCCAGGAGGGAAAAGATCTGCTGGCCGTCCCGCACCGTCAGAAGCAGCATGCATCGCCAGTGCGGCGAAGACTCAGGCCGGTGGCCCAATCGGTGCACCAGTACCGGCCACAGATAGTGCACCGCTGCTGGACCGGCGAACTCCGCCAACCACCCTGCCCCGTGGTTGCGAGTCAGTCCGCAATGGATCGCCTCGGAGTCGAGCCGGATCAACTCTGACGTGTCGACAGCCTTGATCGTCCGGGGAACACCTGAGCTCACGGCGAGAGTTTCCCATGCGAGAACGAGCCGCCCGACACGCCGATCCCGGCCCGCCCGCCCGCGGACCAGCCAGGACAAACGTCAACCCTGACCGGCAAGCTTAGGACCATCAGGAGATCGTCGGGCAATGGCTCACCCGCTCCGCCGAACGCCGGCACGCGTCGGCCTCGTGCTGATTCAGCCTCCGAAGTCCGCGGACGATTTCCGTGAGGCCCGTCGCTGCCCGGCTGCACGCTTCCGCCGGTGTCCGCAGGCTGATGACGTGCGGTCTTGTGGTTTTCCGCCTGCGTGTGTCGGTCGCGCCAGGGCGTTGCTGCGATCGCTTGCTGAGGATCAGCAGAGGTGTGTAAAAGCTGCTCAGTGCCACTCTGGAGCGGCGGGCGGCTTGCCGGAAACCGGGCGTTAGGCGACGCGATGAGCGCGCCCCGACCGAAGTAGCTGAGCGTGCAGGCGGGGAGCACCAGCAACAGCCAGCCGCGGGTGATGACCCGGCGGCCGAAGTGTCCCATGTCCGCGTACAGGGCCTCGGCGCCGGTGACGGCGAGCACGACGGCGGCCAGGGTGAAGAAGGCGATGTCGAAGCGGCCGGCGAGGAAACCGACCGCGTGGGTGGGTGACAGGGCGGCGAGGATCGCCGGCTGCCGGGCGATGCCGGCCGCGCCGCAGAGGCCGATCACCGCGAACCAGACGATCATGACCGGTCCGAACAGGCGCCCGACGGTGGCGGTGCCGCGCCGCTGCAGCGCGAACAACAACAGGATGATCAGTACGGTGATCGGCACGACGAGACTCGCCGTCGACGGCTGGATGACCTTGAGTCCTTCCACCGCGGACAGCACGGAGATCGCTGGGGTGATCATGCTGTCGCCGAAGAACAGCGCGGCGCCGAAGACGCCGGCCGTCGCCAGTGCCGCACCGACGCGTCCGGTGTTGCGCGTGCGGCGACGGCGCAACAGGGACCGGATGTGGGTCGGCCGGGTTGAAGGCGGTCTGCATGGTGTAGATGGGACTGGTGCCGATCTCGCCGAACACGACCCCGAGCGCGGCGACGACGAGCGCGGCCCGGACGACGTCGGGTCCACCGAGGAACGCCCGGCCGGCACGTCGTCAGGCACCCGAGCCTCCTTCACCGGTACCGCCCGGCACGGCGACCGCGGCCTCGGGATGTGGCACACCTGTAGCGGACGACTCGCCACCCCGCGTCGGTCGACAACGGCACGACACTCATCGCCTCCGTGGGCGGGGCAGCGCTGTTCCGCCGGTGTTCACCCACGCGAGTGCCGTGCGCCGTCACCCGGCCTGACCCGAGCCGGGGCCCCGCCGGCGGCATGGTGATCCGTCCCGTCGCCGGCGGCGTGCCGGTGGTGGCCGATGGGTAGTCTGTGCGCTGCCCGAGGGGCGCGCCCGTGTGGGCGCCTCCGACCCGACCAAGGACAGGGGCTACGGATGGCTACCGGCCGATCGAGGCGTACGGCGACGCGCGCTGCACTCGGCGTCGGCGTGGGCGACGGCAGGCCGCTGCAGGGGGCGGCGCGACCGGTGGTGCCGGAGTGCGTGGACGCGCCGGCGGTTGCCGGCCCGGTGGCGAGCCCGCTGGGCCGGTGGTTGTTGCGTCACCGGGTGCAGCCGGCCGGCCCGGAGACCGGGGAGTCGCACGCCACCCCGCACTCCTGGTGGAAGGTGATGTGCCTGACCGGGGTGGACTACTTCTCCACCCTGTCGTATCTGCCGGGCATCGCCGCGCTGGCGGCGGGAGCCTTGTCGCCGCTGGCGACGTTGCTGATCGTGGCGTTGACCCTGTTCGGGGTGCTGCCGGTGTACCGGCGGGTGGCCCGAGAGAGCCCGCACGGGCAGGGGTCGGTGGCGATGCTGGAGCGGCTGCTGCCGTTCTGGAAGGGCAAGCTGTTCGTCCTGGTGCTGCTGGGGTTCGTGGCGACCTCGTGGATCATCACGATCACCCTGTCCTCGGCGGATGCGACGGTGCACCTGCTGGAGAATCCGGTCCTGCCCGACAGGTTCCCGCACGGCACCACCGCCGCGGTCGTGGTCACCGTCGTGCTGTTGCTGATCCTGGGCGGGGTGTTCCTGCTCGGCTTCAGCGAGGCCGTCGGCGTCGCGATTCCCCTGGTCGGGGTGTTCCTGCTGCTGAATGCGATCATCGTGGGCGTCGGACTGGTCCGGGTGGTCCAGGATCCGGCCCTGCTGGCGGGCTGGACCGACGCGTTGACCGCCGGGACGAACGGCGTCGGTGACATCATCGGTCCGGCGGTGCTGGCCTTCCCGTTGCTGGTTCTGGGTTTGTCCGGTTTCGAGACCGGCGTGAGCATGATGCCGCTGGTCCGCGGCGACGGTGCGGACGCGCAGGCGCGGCTGGCCGCGCGGGTCCGTAACACCAAGCGGTTGCTGACCGCCGCCGCGCTGATCATGTCCGCGTACCTGATCTCCACGACGTTCGTCACCACCGTGCTGATTCCGGCCGAGGAGTTCCAGCCGGGCGGCGAGGCCAGCGGCCGGGCCCTGGCCTACGTCGCCCACGAGTACGTGGGGGAGGCGTTCGGCACCGTCTACGACATCAGCAGCGTGCTGATCCTGTGGTTCGCCGGTGCCTCGGCGATGGCCGGCCTGATCAACATCGTGCCCCGCTACCTGCCCTCGTACGGCATGGCTCCGGAGTGGGGACGTGCCGTTCGCCCGGTGGTGATCGTCTACACGCTGATCAGCATCGCGATCACCGTCGCGTTCCGGGCCGACGTCAACGCCCAGGCCGGGGCGTACGCGACCGGCATCCTGGCGATGATGGTCTCCGGCGCGGTCGCGGTGACCATCTCCGCGCTGCGCCGCCGGCAACGGCTGGTCACCGCCGGGTTCGCGGTGCTCACCCTGGTGCTGGTGTACGCGCTGGTCGAGAACATCATCGAGAAGCCCGACGGGATCGCGATCTCCGGCCTGTTCATCGCCGGCATCATCGTCGTGTCGCTGGTCTCGCGGGTGTCCCGCACCACGGAGCTGCGGGCCGAGCGGATCGAGTTCGACGAGGCGGCGCGGCGGTTCGTCGCCGACTCGGTCGAGTACGACGGCCGGCTGGACATCATCGCGCACCGCCCGGACGTGGCCTCCGGGGCCGAGTACCGGGCCAAGGAACGCTCCCAGCGGGGCATGAACCCGGTGCCGGGGGCGGCGGACGTGCTGTTCCTGGAGATCGAGGTGATCGACCCGTCGGACTTCAGCGACGTGCTGCGGGTACGCGGCCTCGAGGTCGGCGGGCACCGGGTGTTGCGTGTGCAGAGCCCGGCGGTGCCGAACGCGATCGCGGCGATCCTGCTCGCCCTGCGCGACGCCACCGGGATCCGCCCGCACGCGCACTTCGAGTGGTCCGAGGGCAACCCCATCGCGCACCTGATGCGCTACCTCATCCTCGGCCGGGGCGACACCCCGCCGGTGGTGCGGGAGATCCTGCGCAAGGCCGAGCGGGACCCGGTCCGCCGTCCCGGCATCCACGTCGGCGGCTGATCCCCGGGGCCGGTCGCCCGTTCCGGGGGCCACCCCGGGCGCTCGGCGGGCGCGGCGTACCTGCGATCGGTTGACGCGCAGGCCGGTCGGTGGGCGGCCTGCTGCCGGTGGGCCGGGCGGTGGTGCCTGAGGCGTCCGCGTCTCGGCGCGCACGGCCGGAGAGGATGAGGAAAGATCGGGTTCGGTTCACCGTTCCTGTGCTGCGACACCGTGGAGGCCACGTCATGCGCCGCGACCGACGGCACCACCCGGGGCAGGTCGTGCGGGATCTCCTCCGATCCGGACTTCTGGCGAGAGTCCTACCGGACCGACCGGACGTGCCGGAACTGCCCGTGGACCGGCCCAACCCGGACGCGGTCGTCGACTGCGCCGTCTACCTCGACGGACGACGGCAGCCGGGCCGCCCGCACTACGCCGACGCCTACGAGCGGGCGCGCCGGCAGCGCTCCGGGTTCGTGTGGCTCGGCCTGCACGACCCCGACTCCGCCACCATGGCGTCGGTGGCCGCGACCTTCCAACTGCACGGCCTGACCATCGATCAGGCGCTCACGGACGGGCACCGCCCGGCGATCGAGCAGCACGGCGACGTGACTCTGCTGGTGTGCCGTACCGCCAGCTACGTCGAGCACGCCGAGCTGACGGCCTCCTCCGAGGTCGTCGATACCGGCGACGTGATGGTGTTGCTCGGCGACCGGTTCGCCATCACCGTCCGCCACGGCGCCCCGGGCGCCCTGCGCGCCGTACGCGACGAACTTCAGCGGCAGCCCGCCCTGCTCGCCCAGGGGCCGTGGGCCGTCGCCTACGCGGTGTGCGACCGCATGGTCGACTCGTACCTCGATGTCGCCACCCAGGTGGAGAAAGACCTCGAACGCGTGGAAGAGGCGGTGTTCGACCGCGACCGCCGCACCGCGGACGTCCACCAGATCTACCAGCTCAAACGGGAACTGGTCGAACTCAAGCGAGCGGTCATGCCCCTGCGGGGGCCGCTGCGTTGGCTCGCCGACCGACGCCGGGACGTCCTGCCCGCCACCCTGCGGCCCTACTTCGCCGACCTCGACGGCCGCCTCGACCGGGCCGTCGACCGGGTCACCGCCTTCGACGACCTGCTCAACTCCGTCCTGCAGGCCCGCCTGGCGCAACTGTCGGTCGACCAGAACAACGACATGCGCAAGATCGCCTCCTGGGCCGCCATCGCCGCCGTCCAGACCGCCATCGCCGGCATTTACGGCATGAACTTCACCCACATGCCGGAGCTCACCTGGCGGTACGGCTACTTCGGGGCCCTCGCCCTCATGGCCGTCGCCGCTCTCACCCTGTACCGCCTCTTCCGCCGCTCCGGCTGGCTGTAGCAAGCGGAGGTCTCCGTCCTCCGGACCGCGCGCACCGAGTGCGCGGTGGGTGAGCCGATTCACCTGGTGCGGTGCGGGCGTCAAGACCGCGTCAAAAACCGCCCCGCGCACGTCATGGTCGCGTTATAGCCCTGGCCACCCGATCCGTCCGGCGATGTGATTGCCCGGAGCGGCCACCGGGCCGTGACGAGGTGTTCCGAATCGAGGAGTCAGACGTGTCTGACGTGGTGTTCGTGGTGGTGACGGTGGCGCTGTTCGCGGCGCTCGCCCTGCTGGTGAGGGGCGTGGAGAAGCGGTGAGCGCCGTCAACGCCGTGGGCCTGGTGCTGGCGATCGGCCTGGCCGTGTTCCTGGTGGTCGCCCTGCTGTTCCCGGAGCGGTTCTGATGACCGTGACGACAGCCGGTGTGCTGTTCCTCTGCTCGCTGGTGGTGGCACTGGTCGTCGTGCACAAGCCGTTCGGCGATTACCTGTACCGGGTGGTATCCGGTCAGCGGCAGTCCCGCGTGGAGCGGGGCGTCTACCGTCTGGTCGGGGTGAACCCGGCGGCCGAGCAGACCTGGGGCGTGTACGCCCGCAGTGTGCTGGCCTTCTCCGCCGTCTCGGTCCTGTTCCTCCACGCGTTCCAGCGCCTGCAGAACCACCTGTGGCTGTCGTTGGGCCACGACCCGGTGGTGCCGCACGGCGCCTGGAACACCGCCGTGTCGTTCGTGACGAACACGAACTGGCAGTGGTACTCGGGTGAGTCCACGATGGGCCACCTGGTCCAGATGGCCGGTCTGGCGGTGCAGAACTTCGTCTCCGCCGCCGTCGGCATCGCCGTCGCGGCGGCCCTGGTGCGCGGCTTCGCCCGTTCCCGCACCGGCGACCTGGGCAACTTCTGGGTCGACCTGACCCGGATCACCCTGCGGGTCCTGCTCCCGATCGCGGTGCTCGGCGCGCTGGCCCTGATGGTCGGTGGGGTGGTGCAGAACCTCTCGGCCGGCACCGACGTCACCACGCTCACCGGCGGGTCGCAGACGATCACCGGCGGGCCGGTGGCCGGCCAGGAAGTGATCAAGGAACTGGGCACGAACGGCGGCGGCTTCTACAACGTTAACAGCGCCCACCCGTTCGAGAACCCGACCGCCTGGACGAACTGGCTGCAGATCTTCCTGATCCTGGTGATCCCGTTCAGCCTGCCCCGGGTCTTCGGCCGGATGGTCGGGCAGACCCGGCAGGGCTACGCGATCGCCGCCGTCATGGCGATCCTCGCGATCGCCAGCGTCACCCTGACCAACGTGTTCGAGCTGTCCGGCAACGGCACCGTCCCGCAGGCGGTCGGCGCGGCCCTGGAGGGCAAGGAGGTGCGGTTCGACGTGTCGAACTCGGCGACCTTCGCCGCCGCGACCACGCTCACCTCCACCGGCGCGGTGAACTCGTTCCACGACTCGTACACCGCGTTGGGCGGCGGGATGCTGCTGCTCAACATGATGTTCGGCGAGGTCGCACCCGGCGGCGTCGGCGCCGGGCTGTACGGGCTGTTGATCCTGGCCGTCATCACGGTGTTCGTCGCCGGCCTGATGGTCGGCCGGACCCCCGAGTACGTGGGCAAGAAGATCGGCTCCCGGGAGATCAAGTTCGCCTCGCTGTACTTCCTGGTCACCCCGGCCCTGGTGCTGATCGGCACGGCGGCGGCGTTCGCCACCGGCAACCACGCCACCGCGCTCAACGTCGGCCCGCACGGTCTGTCCGAGGTGCTCTACGCGTTCACCTCGGCGAGCAACAACAACGGCTCGGCGTTCGCCGGCATCACCGTGAACACGTCCTGGTGGAACACCGCCCTGGGCCTGTGCATGCTGCTCGGCCGGTTCCTGCCGATCATCTTCGTGCTCGCCCTGGCCGGCTCCCTGGCCCGCCAGCAACCCACCCCCGCCTCCGAGGGCACCCTGCCCACGCACCGGCCGCTGTTCGTCGGGATGGTCGTCGGCGTCACGGTGATCCTGGTCGCGCTGACCTTCCTGCCCGCCCTCGCGCTCGGCCCCCTGGCCGAAGGGCTGTGACCACCATGAGAGAGAAGGACATGACCACCCCCACGCCGGCACCGCACGGCACCGCCGACGCGGCGACCGCCGGCACCCCGGCCACGCACGGCAACCGGGCCGGCCTGCTCGACCCCCAGCAGATGATCACGTCGCTCCCCGACGCGGTGCGCAAGCTCGACCCACGCACCCTGTGGCGCAACCCGGTCATGCTGATCGTCGAGATCGGCGCCGTCTTCACCACCGTGCTCGCCGTGGCCGACCCGTCGGTGTTCGCGCTCGCGATCACCGGCTGGCTCTGGCTGACCGTGCTCTTCGCCAACCTCGCCGAGGCCGTCGCCGAGGGCCGGGGCAAGGCGCAGGCCGCCGCGCTGCGCAAGGCCAAGACGGACACCATCGCCACCCGCCTGACCGGGTGGACGCCCGGCGCGCGGGCCAACGCCTACCGGGAGCAGGCCGTACCGGCGCCCGAGCTGAAGCAGGGCGACATCGTCCTGGTCGAGGCCGGCGGCATCATCCCCGGCGACGGGGACGTGGTCGAGGGCATCGCCAGCGTCGACGAGTCCGCCATCACCGGCGAGTCCGCCCCGGTGATCCGGGAGTCCGGCGGCGACCGTAGCGCCGTCACCGGCGGCACGAAGGTCCTCTCCGACCGGATCATCGTCAAGATCACCCAGAAGCCCGGTGAGAGCTTCATCGACCGGATGATCAACCTGGTCGAGGGCGCCAACCGGCAGAAGACCCCGAACGAGATCGCGCTGAACATCCTGCTCGCCGCGCTCACGATCATCTTCCTGCTCGCGGTGGTTACCCTTCAGCCGCTGGCGATCTTCTCGAAGGGCTACCAGGGCGCGGCCCCCGACACGCAGGCGATCACCGACGCCGGCGTCAGCGGGATCGTGCTGGTGTCCCTGCTGGTCTGCCTGATCCCCACCACCATCGGGGCGCTGCTGTCCGCGATCGGCATCGCCGGCATGGACCGCCTCGTGCAGCGCAACGTCCTGGCGATGAGCGGCCGGGCGGTCGAGGCCGCCGGCGACGTCAACACCCTGCTGCTGGACAAGACCGGCACCATCACCCTCGGCAACCGGCAGGCCGCCGAGTTCCTCCCGGTCGAGGGCGTCGATGCGGCCACGGTCGCGGACGTCGCGCAGCTGTCCAGCCTCGCCGACGAGACCCCGGAGGGCCGCTCGGTGGTCGTGCTCGCCAAGAATGAGTTCGGTCTCCGGGAGCGGGAGCCGGGCCTGATCCCGCACGCCACGTTCGTGCCGTTCACCGCGCAGACCCGGATGAGCGGTGTCGACCTCGGCGCGGAGGCCGTGGACGGCGGCGTGCGCCGCATCCGCAAGGGCGCCGCCGCCGCGGTGATGAAGTGGGTACGCGAGAACGGTGGCCACCCCACAGAGCAGGTCGGCCAGCTCGTGGACGAGATCAGCGGCATCGGCGGCACCCCACTGGTCGTCGCCGAGCACCTCGACGGGCAGCCGGCCCGCGCTCTCGGCGTCATCCACCTCAAGGACGTGGTCAAGGCCGGCATGAAGGAACGGTTCGACGAGATGCGCGCCATGGGCATCCGCACCGTGATGATCACCGGCGACAACCCGCGCACCGCGAAGGCCATCGCCGACGAGGCCGGGGTCGACGATTTCCTCGCCGAGGCGACCCCGGAGGACAAGCTCGCCCTGATCCGCAAGGAGCAGGAGGGCGGCCGGCTCGTCGCGATGACCGGCGACGGCACCAACGACGCGCCCGCCCTCGCGCAGGCCGATGTCGGGGTCGCGATGAACACCGGCACGTCGGCCGCCAAGGAGGCCGGCAACATGGTCGACCTCGACTCCGACCCGACCAAGCTGATCGAGATCGTGGAGATCGGCAAACAGTTGCTGATCACCCGCGGGGCGCTGACCACGTTCAGCATCGCCAACGACATCGCGAAGTACTTCGCGATCATCCCGGCCATGTTCGCCGGCATCTACCCAAGCCTGGACGCCCTCAACATCATGCGCCTGGCGAGCCCGGAGTCGGCGATCCTCTCCGCGGTCATCTTCAACGCGATCATCATCGTCGCGCTGATCCCGCTCGCCCTGCGCGGCGTCCGCTACCGGCCGGCGTCGGCCTCGACGCTGCTCAGCCGCAACCTGCTGGTCTACGGCCTCGGCGGCATCGTGGCCCCGTTCCTCGGCATCAAGCTCATCGACCTGCTCATCCAGTTCATCCCAGGGATCTCGTGATGCGCCTCCCCACCTGGCTCGCCCAACATCTCGCCGCGCTGCGCGCGCTGCTCGTCTTCACCGTCCTGCTCGGCCTTGCCTACCCCCTGGCGCTGGTCGCCGCCGGTCGGATCCCCGGCCTCGCCGACAAGGCCGACGGGTCGTTGCTGACCGTCGACGGACGGACGGTGGGCAGTGCGTTGATCGGCCAGTCCTTCACCGACGCCGACGGCAACCCCGTCCCGCGCTACTTCCAGTCCCGCCCCTCGGCGGCCGGCGACGGCTACGACCCCACCGCCACCGCCGCCAGCAACCTCGGCCCGGAGAGCGTCATCGACACCATCACCAGCGACCAGGAGACCTCCGCGCAGAGCCTGCTCACCCAGGTCTGCCAGCGGAGCAAGGTCGTCGGCGAACTCGACGGCGTGGACGGGCGGCGGCCGTACTGCACCACCGACGGGGTGGGCGCGGTGCTGGCCGTCTTCCGGCGCGACGGCCTGACCGGCCCGGTCACCCGCGTGGTCAGCGTCAACCAGGTCGCGCCCGCCACCCCGTTCCTCGCCAGTTACGAGGGCGTCTCCGTCGAACTGGCGACACCGGGTGAGGACTACGTCGCCGCAGGCGGGCTGGTCACCCCGATCCGCGGCGACGCCCCCGCCGAACCGGCGGTGCCGGCCGACGCCGTCACCGCCAGCGGCAGCGGCCTCGACCCGCACATCAGCCCCGCGTACGCTCAGGTCCAGGTCTCTCGGGTGGCGCGGGAGCGGGGCGCGGACCCGGCGGCGGTCCGCCGCCTCGTCGCCGAGCACACCACGGGTCGCTCGCTGGGCTTCATGGGGGAACCCGGGGTGAACGTGCTGGAGCTCAACCTCGCCCTCGACGAGCGGTTCCCCGTCGGCTGACACCCCCCCCCAATCGGGCAGGGTCGGTCGAGGGCCGCCCCTGCCCGGTGCCCCTCCCATCGGACAGCCCTGCCGGACGAAGCCCCTGCCCGGACTGCTTCACCAGCGGCCCCCACTCAGGAAGGATCTACTGCGTGTCGCGCGGAGAACTTCGCATCTACCTGGGGGCCGCCCCCGGCGTGGGCAAGACCTACGCCATGCTGGAGGAAGCCCACCGCCGGGCCGAACGCGGCACCGACGTGGTGATCGGCTTCGTCGAGACCCACGGCCGCAAACACACCGCCGCGATGATCGGCGACCTCGAGCAGGTGCCCCGGCGCACGATCACCTACCGGGGCGCCGAGTTCACCGAGATGAACCTCGACGCCGTGCTCGCCCGCCGGCCCGAGGTGGCCGTCGTGGACGAACTGGCCCACACCAACGTCCCCGGATCTCGCAACGACAAGCGGTGGCAGGACGTCCAGGAGTTGCTCGACGCCGGCATCATCGTGCTGTCCACGGTCAACATCCAGCACCTCGAGTCGCTCAACGACGTCGTCGCGCAGATCACCGGCACCACCCAGCGGGAGACCGTGCCCGATGAGGCCGTCCGTGCCGCCGAACAGGTCGAACTCGTCGACATGACCCCCGAGGCGCTGCGCCGCCGGATGGCCCACGGCAACATCTACCGCCCCGACAAGATCGACGCCGCGCTCGGCAACTACTTCCGGGTCGGCAACCTCACCGCGCTGCGCGAACTGGCCCTGCTCTGGCTCGCCGACAAGGTCGACGATCAGCTCGACCGGTACCGCGCCCAGCAGGGCATCTTGGCCACCTGGGAGGCCCGGGAGCGGGTCGTCGTCGCGCTCACCGGCGGCCCGGAGGGTGAGACCCTCGTCCGCCGGGCGGCCCGGATCGCCGCCCGCAGCAAGGGCGCCGACCTGCTCGCCGTGCACGTCGCCCGCAGCGACGGACTCGCCGGCGCCGACCCGGCCCAGCTCGCCCGCCAGCAGGTGCTCGTGGAGAGCCTCGGCGGCACCTACCACCAGGTGCTCGGCACGGACGTCCCCGCCGGGCTGCTGGACTTCGCCCGAGGTGTCAACGCCACCCAACTCGTCCTCGGCGCCAGCCGTCGCGGCCGGTTCGCGCAGATCTTCTCCCGAGGTGTCGGAGTCACCACCACGGCACTGTCCGGGCCGATCGACGTACACCTGGTCACCCACGCCGAGGCCGGTCAGGGCCGGCGGGTCACCGGTGTGCCGGCGGCGCTGTCCCGGCGGCGTCGCCTGCTGGGGTTCGCGCTCGCCGGGCTGGGCATGCCGCTGCTCACTCTGGCGCTGTGGGCGCTACCGGACATCACCCTGACCAACGACATCCTGATCTTCCTGGCCGCCGTGGTCGGGGTGGCGCTGGTCGGCGGCCTGTGGCCGGCCCTGGTCGCCGCGCTGGGCGGCTCCCTGCTGCTGAACTGGTTCTTCACCCCGCCCTACTACACGCTGACCATCGCCGAGGCGGACAACCTGCTCGCCCTCGGCGTCTTCGTCGGCGTCGCTCTCGCGGTCAGCTGGGTCGTCGACGTGGCCGCCCGGCGTACCCGCGAGGCGGCCCGCGCCTCCGCCGACGCGCAGACCCTGGCCACCGTTGCCGGCGGCGTGCTGCGCGGGGAGCGTCCGCTTCCCGCGCTGCTGGACCGGCTGCGGGAAACGTTCGGCCTGCGCGCGGTCAGCGTGCTGGAACTGGCCGCCGAGGCCGAGGGTCGCCCCGCCCGTGCCCGGGAGGAGAGCGCCTGGCGCGTCGTGGCCAGCGTCGGAGACGCTCCACCCTGCAGTCCCAGCGCGGGGGAGACCGCTGTACCCGTGGACGACCGGCTCACCGTCGTGCTGTCCGGCCGGCGACTGGAGGCCGCCGACCGGCGGGTGGTCGAGGCGTTCGCCGCGCAGGCCGCCGTCGCGCTGCGCCAGGAACGCCTCGCCGAGGAGGCCGCCACCGCCCGACCCCTCGCGGAGGCCGACCGGATGCGCACCGCGCTGCTCGCCGCCGTCAGCCACGACCTGCGTACCCCTCTGGCGTCGGCGAAGGCCGCGGTGAGCAGCCTGCGCAGCCACGACGTCGAGTTCGACGCCGACGACCACGAGGAGTTGCTCGCAACCGCCGACGAATCCCTGGACCGGCTGGGCCGGCTGGTGGCGAACCTGCTGGACATGAGCCGGTTGCAGGCCGGCGCGTTGGGCGTCACCGCGACGGCGATCGGGCTGGAGGACGCCGTACCCCGCGCTCTCGACGAGCTGGGGCCGGCGGCGGCCGAGGTCACCACCGACATCCCCGCCGACCTGCCCGCCGCCAGCGCCGATCCGGGCCTGCTGGAACGGGTCCTGGTCAACATCGTCGCCAACGCCCTGCGGCACAGCCCGCCCGGGCAACCGCCGACCGTCACCGCCAGCGCCCACGGCGGGCAGGTGGAGCTGCGGATCATCGACACCGGACCGGGCATTCCCGAGGACCAGTGGGAGCACGTCTTCCTGCCGTTCCAGCGCCTCGGCGACCGGGACAACACCACCGGCGTCGGCCTCGGACTGGCCCTGTCCCGTGGCCTCGCCGAGGCGATGGGCGGCAGCATCACCCCGGAGACCACCCCCGGTGGCGGGCTGACCATGGTGCTGCGGCTGCCGGCCGCCGCCCCGACCGGCATGGAAGGTCCGCAGGAATGACCCGCATCCTGGTTGTCGACGACGAGCCGCAGATCCTGCGCGCCCTGCGGATCAACCTGCGCGCCCGCGGCTACGACGTCGAGGTCGCCGCCACCGGCACGGCCGCCCTCAAGGCCGCCGCCAGCCATCCGTCGGACCTGGTGGTCCTCGACCTGGGCCTGCCCGACCTCGACGGCGTCGACGTCATCCGGGGACTACGCGGCTGGACCACCGTGCCGATCATCGTCCTCTCCGGCCGCGCCGGCAGCGCCGACAAGGTCGCCGCGCTCGACGCAGGCGCCGACGACTACGTCACCAAACCCTTCGGCATCGACGAACTCCTCGCCCGCATCCGCGCGGTCACCCGACGGCTCACCGCCACAGCCGACACGGGACCCCCGGCCGCCACGCACCGGCTCGGCCGGCACACCGTCGACCTCGCCGACCACACCGTCACCCGCGACGACGGCACCGCGGTCAAGCTCACCCCCACCCAGTGGAGAATGCTCGAGCTGCTGCTCCGCCACCCCGGCAAACTCGTCAGCCAACGCCAGCTCCTGCATGACGTGTGGGGCCCGGAATACCAGCACGAGACCAACTACCTGCGCCAGTACATGGCACAGCTACGGCGCAAACTCGAAGACGACCCCGCCCGCCCGCAGCACCTCATCACCGAACCCGGCATGGGCTACCGCTACCGGCCCTGACCCCCTTCCCTCCCTCAGGCTCACCCGGCTCGTCCCGCCATGACCCGGGCGGTCACGAAAGACATCCCAGGAGCTTGAATGTCAAGCAGCGGCCTCGATGAGGTGATGCGACCAGGCGGTTGCCTCGTCGTCCGGGGTGCCGGTTTTGAGGCATCCGTGCAGGATGCCGACGAGCCGGTTGGCGGGCTGCCGCAGCGCGGCGTTGTAGCTGGCACCGCGGGCGCGTTGCCGGTCGTAGTAGGCGCGAGCGCCGGGCGAGTTGCGCAGCGACGCGAACGCCTGTGTCATCAGGGCGTCGACGAGCCGGTCGTTGTGCACGAACCGGGCCGCGACGGTCTTCTTCTTCCCGGAGGCCCGGGTGATCGGGCTTGTCGCGGCGTAGTTCTTGCGGGCCTTCGCGGTGGCGTAGCGGGCGTGGTCGTCACCGAACTCGGCGAGCACCCGGGCGCCGAGAACCGGCCCCAGTCCGGGCTGAGACAGGATGATCTCAGCGTCCGGGTACCGGCCAAAATGGGCCTCCACCTGCCCTTTCAGGGCCTTGACCTGCTCGTTGAGGGTGACCAGCAACGCGACCAGAGCACGCACCGAAACGGCGTACGCGGCGGCGACCACCGCGGACTGACCGAGATGCTCGCCGCGCAGTACGGCCTGGATCGCCGTAGCCTTGGCCTCGACGTCACGCCGGCGGGCCCGTTTGAGGGCCGCGCTGATCTGGTTGATGCTCAGCCGGGCAGCGCTTGCCGGGTCGGGGGCTTTGGCGAGCAGTTCCAGGGTGTCGGCGGCGTCGAGGTCCTCGAACGCGTTCAGCGCGGCCGGGAAGTACTCCCGCAGCGCATGCCGCAGTCGCTGCACCGCGCGGGTGCGTTCCCAGATCAGCGTCTTGTGCATCCGGGTGACTACCTTGACCGCCTCCGCGTCAGCGCTGTCGCCGGCCATCGGGCGCAGCTGGTGCGAGTCGGTGCGCACCATGTCGGCCAGCATGTGCGCGTCCGCCGCATCACTCTTGGCCCCGGACACCGCCAGCCGTTCCCGGCAACGGGCCGCCCGCAACGGATTCACCGCGTACACCGTGTACCCGGCCGCGACCAGCGCCCGCACCCAAGGACCCCGATCGGTCTCGATACCGATCTTCACCAGCGCGGCGTCCTCGGCGTCGATGTCGTCGCCGAGCGCTTGACCGATCATCGCGTGCAGCCGTGTCATACCCGCCATGCCCTCCAGCAGCCGAGCTCTCGCCAGCCGGCGCCCGGAGGCGTCCATCAACTCAACGTCGTGGTGGTCCTCCGCCCAGTCATCACCTATGAACAGCACCGCGTTTCCCGCCTGTCGAACCGATCACTACCGGTAGCCAGGAGGAGAACCATCAGCGACCTAATGAAGCAGTGCTCACGCCGCAAAAGGGCGGGCACGACATCCCATCAGCGATCAACTCTCCACACCGACCAGCCGGGGCACGATCTTTCGTCAGGACTCGACGTCCAGGACCAACGAGTGCTCATCGACTGGCGGCTAGACACGGACTCTTCGATGCGCCCACGGCAAAAGGATCGCCCGCGACCGCGATCCGAACCCCGATCTAGAGACTCCGACCGGCCCTGACCTGTCCTGCCCTGGCATCGGCCCACTCACAGGCTCGCAGGTTCGCATCGCTGGCCTGTTCGGCGGCGGCCTGCATACCACCACTGATGACGGCTGGACCCTCGACGTCGTCGCACCGGACTGGCCCCACCACCGCGTGCTGCTGTCCGACGACGGCGGCCTCTGCCGAGGCCCTGCTGGCGAGCACTGGTGGCACATCTTCCATGCGAACTACTCCGAGCTGCGCGCCGCAGGATTCTCTCCCTCCGGGCACACCCTCGTCATCGCCACCAGCAGCGACATCACATTCTTCGTCCGACCAGCAGCGGAGCCCTCGAAGTAGTCGTCACGGTCAGCGACCACGGGAAGGACCGCAGGCAGGAATACGAGACAGTTGGATTACATGACCCTGTCAGTCGGGCACGCCTGAAATCGGCGTGCAGGTCCCGGTAGGCGTAGGGGAACGCCGAACGGCGGCCCGCTGAACCAGTCGGGCCGCCGTTCGCGAAGTTGCGGATCAGAGCGAGCGGATGTTCTCCGCCTGCAGGCCCCTCTGGCCCTGGGTGATGTCGAACTCCACCCGCTGGTTCTCATCGAGGCTGCGGAAACCGCTCGCCGAGATCCCGGAGAAGTGGGCGAAGACGTCGGCGCCGCCGCCGTCCTGGGCGATGAAACCGAAGCCCTTGTCGCCGTTGAACCACTTCACGGTACCTGTAGCCATGTCTGCTCCTTCGTAGGCTGTTAGAGACCGCACTGCGCGGACCCTATGCCACCGCGTTGATCACCCGCGCCGGAACCGACACGACAAACGAAAAAAGCGCCTGGATGGGTTTCAGATAACCCCATCAGGCGCCGAAAACGTCTAAGGAAATCAAAACTGCAACTGGGCAACCGTAGCACAGATTACGGCAGTTCGGGCCAGCACCCTGATGCGTGGTCCCTGTCACAGCATCAGCCCGGTACCCGGAGTCCCGCTGCCGGCTCATCGGTTCGACCGGCGTTGTCCGGTGTGCTGGCCACGGGTTGCTGTGTCAGCACCGCGTCGCGCGCCCGCCTCGATGGGCTGCCAAGAAACTCCCCCTTGCAGGCGGGCGGGCGGGGGGATCCGGGTACGACAAACGGTCCCCCTCAAAGGTGGAGAAGGACCGTGAGGCGTGGGTCAGGCGGCACCGGCTTGCTGGCGGCGCTGGTGGTTCCGGTTGTGCTGGAGGGCTTCCTCGAGCTGGTCTTCGAGGATGATGATCCGGCAGGCGGCTTCGAGGGCGGTGCCGTGGTCGACCATCTCCCGGGCTCGTGCGGCCAGGCGTAGCTGGTAGCGGGAGTAGCGGCGGTGTCCGCCGGCCGAGCGGAACGGGGTGAACAGTTTCGCCTCGTCGAGGCGGCGCAGGAAGTCCTGCGAGGCGCCCACGATCTCCGCGGCGCGACCCATCGTGTAGGCGGGGTAGTCATCGTCGTTGAGCATGTCGTCGGGTTGGGCCATACATACCTCTCCGTGACGAGGGCCCCGGCGCGGGAAGCGCCGGGGCCCGGGGTTACGGGTTGAATACACCATCTACCGACAGGTTCGTCGGGTTCTCGTTTCCACACCGTGCCGCTATCAGCGGCATGGGGTGCGAGGACCGCGTAAGCGTGACCGGAGACCACCTCACATTCGGTGGGACTACGGTGTCCACCGCAGAACTGCAACTACGTCCTGACGGCGGGCGATCCAACGGCGTCCAGCCCTCCCTTTCCTCTACTTTCATTACCAGTGGTGCTACCCGCCGGTGTCGGAGCCCCACGCAACTTCACGGCCCCGCACACGTGCGGCGGATCTTTCCTGCATCAGGCGGAGCCACGAACCTGCATCGGCCCTGCCTGCGGCTGCCTTGACCTGGAGTTACGTCAAGGTCTTCACGTGCACTTACCTTGCCCTGCTCGTGCGGTGATGCGGTTCCACCGCAGTTGCCGAGCGAGCCACGAAGGTTCCGGGCTCTGCTTGAAGCTCGGCGTGTTCCGTCGGCGTTCTTACCCGATCTCTGTCGTCAACGGAGGCAACACTACCCAGCCCCACCGATAATGTCTAGTCGCCGGAGACCAGATTTTCTCGGTGGCTGCCCGAGGCTTCAGGACGCATCGGCGGCTGGTCGGACGGTGGCTGCCGCGCTGGACCTGCTGACCGAACCCGCCCGGCTTTCCGCACCGCGTCCGGGTTCCGCGTTTGATCTGGCGCGCGTCGGCCTGAGGCGCAGTACTAAGATCCCGGCGTCACGCAGTTCGCCGAGCTTCCGGAGCAGCCTGCGTCCGCCGGCTGGCGATGGTCCGCAGGAAGCCCCACGAATCCAGGGAGATACCGATGTCGGAGCCTGAGCCCGTTCAGGACGCCCACGCCGAGGATGTCGACACGACAACCACGGCCGAGACCGAGACCGAGACCGAGACCGACGAGCCTGCCGTTTACGAAAATCGGGCTGCCCGACGCGGGAAGGGCAAGGTCGCCTTGCCTCAACACCATGGAAAGGGTCAGCGCCTCGACGGCCGGGGCTCGGTCCAGAGCCCGCGCCAGTGGGGCAACCGCCGAAGCGGCTGATCCGCGGATGCTTTGATATCGGGCCTGATGGGTCGGTGCTCGTTGTAATGCGTGACGTATTCGGCCAGGGTCGTCAGCAAGTGCCGGGGGTGATCCGTCGAGGCACTCGTGCCGTACCGTGCGCACCCGTCTCTCCGCGTACGCGTTGGCCTCGACGCTTGCGGCGGGGTACGCAGGATGTCGATGCCTTCGGAGGCAAGAACGCGGGCGCGCACTTCGCGTCGCGGTCACGGATTGCCTCTTCGTGAGGGCGACAGACGGCAACGACCGGTCCGGGACATCGTCTCACGGTGCCTGTCGGGGGCCGGCCAGGCCATGGCCGGGGGAGTGGGGAGTCATTCTCCGCCGGGATGGCGATCCCTGCCTATGGCGCCCCTCGCATCCAAGGGCGAGCGCTACCCTTCCACCGCTCGCTTGAGCGCCACGACATGGGCCGCGTACCGACGCGACACCCGTGAACCAAAGCCGGAGAGGCCATCACGATGACCAAGCCCATCGATTACGACGCACCGCGCCGACCGGCCGTTGACGCTGAAGACGACAGCCTGGAGGAACTCAAGGCGCGCGGCGCGGCGCCGCAGTCAGCAAGTGTCGACCTCGACGAGGCCGAGGCCGCCGAGAACTTCGAGCTGCCCGGTGCGGACCTGTCCGGCGAGGAACTGACCGTGGCGGTCGTGCCAATGCAGCCGGACGAGTTTCGATGCGCGCGCTGCTACCTGGTGCACCACCGCAGCCAGCTCGCCGCGCAGGCCGACGGCCGGGACGTCTGCCAGGAGTGCTCCTGACGTCCCACTGTCAGGCCATCATCTCCCGCCACTCCGGACGCCCACCCAGCCATGCGCCGGCGAGGATCTCCGCAGACGCCCGACCCGGACAGGGGTGGAGCTTCGACCGACCTGCGATGCCGCCGGTCTGCGCCTCTACCTCCCATCGCTGGCCGTCGGTGCGGATGTAGACGTCGCGACGTCCCCGCGGACTCCGGTCCCCGTTCCACCAGTGACGCTCGATTCTCATCTGCTGACCGTATAGCACGTTTGCGGAAAGACGAACCATGATGATCTTGGGAAGACGGTCATGTGATCGGGAGACCGCGAATTGTGGACGAGAGTTGAGAGACCTGACCGGGCTGGCACAGGACGCATCCGCGGAGCGCCGCCTTCGCGACGCCGCGCGTATGTCCTTCGCAGCGGATGTCCGGCGAGCGCATCCACGGACCGATCGAAGCGATTCAACAGCGCGCCGACGGCGACCACGTTCCGTCACCGACGCCGAGACGGGCGGCGTCTACACCGTGCGCTGTTGCACTGGAGCGGCCACCCCGACCGGGTCACGATGGGTGCGGCGGTCGCGGGTCGCGGCAACACCCTCGACGGGGACACGTTGATCGGGATGGCCGACGCGACAACATGCGTGGGCAAGGCCGAGTGGCGGTGCACCGCCACCGCCCGATCTGGTGGTCCCGTCGTGGAGACGTGCTGATCCACCTGCACAGGACGTCGGTACCTGCGGCGCGTTGAACCGATACGGGTGGTGGCCCTTACCGACTGGGCTCCGTTGCGTCGTGATGCCTGACGAGTCGTTGGCTTCCGGTCGGCGTCACCTCGACACGGAACGGGGTGCGCAGGCGGGTCATCGCAGCCGAACCTACGTCGACGGCAGGGGTGTGGTCGAAAGCCGCATTTGCTCCCGGTGCTTGACGGAACAAATTCGAGTCATGCGCGGTTACATCAGTCAAGAGCTGCTCCAAGTTTGCGCGCCAACGCGCGACCCACCCGCTCACACATGCAAGCCGGGTGCCGAGAATGAGCGGGGCGGATCCGGCCGCTCGCCGGGGGCGTTGCATCCGTTTCGCTCGGCCTGTCGAACCCTAACCCAGAAAGCCATCGTGTACGGCCTGGGCCGGGGTGCGGGTAGATTGATCAACCAGTCCGCCGGTTTTCCGACCACGGCCTGCCTCTGATGTCGACCACCACGCGCCGCGACCAATCGGTCAGCGCCGTGCAGGGCGACCCCTTTCACGTTCGGAGACTCCCATGGTGGCACGCCGCCCCAGCAAGACACCCCTTGTCACATCCACCTCCTTCGCCGACCTTGGCGTGCCCGGTTACCTGGTCGCCGCGCTCGAGCAGGTGGGCATCAGCACGCCATTCCCGATCCAGGCCGCGACGCTCCCGGATTCACTCGCCGGACGCGACGTGCTGGGTCGTGGCAGGACGGGATCGGGCAAGACATACGCCTTCGCTCTCCCGGTCCTCGCCCGGCTCTCGGCCGCCACGTCTCCGCGGCTGCCCGGCCGCCCGCGCTCGCTCATTCTGGCGCCCACTCGCGAGTTGGCGACCCAGATCGAAGCGACGATCGCACCGCTGGCCACCGCGCTGTCGCTGCGGACCCTGACGATCTTCGGTGGGGTGAACGCGCGGCCGCAGGTCGGTGCACTGCGTGCCGGGATCGATATCCTCATCGCCTGTCCCGGCCGGCTCGCCGACCACGTTTCGAACGGCCACGCGATCCTCGACGCCGTCGAGGTCACGGTGCTCGACGAGGCGGACCACATGGCCGACCTGGGCTTCCTGCCGGTCGTACGGCGACTCCTCGACAAGACACCGCCCCGCTCCCAGCGGCTGCTGTTCTCGGCGACGCTCGACGCGGGCGTCGACGTCCTCGTGCGGCGGTACCTCTCCAACCCAGTCACCCACAGCGTCGACTCCGCGATGTCCCCGGTCGCCGCGATGACCCACCACGTGCTCCGGGTGCGTGACGATGACCGGCTCCCCGTCCTGATCGACCTGACGGCCGCCCCGGGGCGAACGCTCGTATTCACCCGCACCAAGCGGGGCGCCAAGAAGCTGACCAGTCAACTGGTCGCCTCGGGCGTGCCCGCCGTGGAACTGCACGGCAACCTGGCGCAGAACGCCCGCACCCGCAATCTGGCGGCGTTCTCCGCCGGCGACGCCCGCACGCTCGTCGCGACCGACATCGCGGCGCGCGGAATCCACGTCGACGACGTAGCTCTCGTGATCCACGCCGACCCGCCCGCCGAGCACAAGGCATACCTGCACCGCTCGGGGCGGACCGCGCGTGCCGGAGCGAGCGGCACCGTCGTCACCCTGATGACCGACGACCAGGTCACCGACGTGCGCGACCTCACCCGCCAGGCCGGCATCAACCCGACGATCACCCGGCTTGGGCCCGGTGACTCGCTGCTCACCGAACTCGCCCCGGGTGAGCGTCGCTTCGTGACGCCTCCCGTAGCGACGACGGCGCCACATCACGGACGAGGCCACAGCGCCACGCGGCGCCCGAATCCGCGCACAACGACGGGCGGATCGACCGCCAGCGCAACACGCGGGAGAGGCTCGGAAAGTCGTCGGGCGAGCGCCGCGGAAACCACGTCAACGACACGGGGCGCGGCGGCGTTCTCTGCCGGCACGCGGGTTGGTAGCCGGCGCGGTCAGCGCTGACAGCGAAGACACCGCGCGGCGCGCCCGTGCTAGCCTCACCGGGTTGCAACCTTCGGTTTTTCGCATACTTTGCCAGCGCCT
The DNA here is from genome assembly GCF_900091415.1 of Micromonospora inyonensis. NCBI lineage: Bacteria > Bacillati > Actinomycetota > Actinomycetes > Micromonosporales > Micromonosporaceae > Micromonospora > Micromonospora inyonensis. The sequence continues at coordinate 2,227,627 of NZ_FMHU01000001.1, forward strand.
GGTGGGTATCTAACCCGCCAGGCGCTTTTTGTCCTGCCGGTTCTTCCGGACCAGCAGCGGCGGCAACCGAGGGCCCGTACCTGGCTCCATCCGCTACTCAAAGGAGAAGACATGGCACTCGGCACAGTCAAGTGGTTCAACGCGGACAAGGGCTTCGGCTTCATCGCACAGGATGGTGGCGGCGCTGACGTCTTCGCCCACTTCTCGGCCATCTCATCGAGCGGGTTCCGCAGCCTGGAAGAGAACCAGCGGGTCGAGTTCGACGTCGAGCAGGGCCAGAAGGGCCTTCAGGCCGCCAACATCCGCCTGGTCTGACGTTGACTCCGCCAAGCCGTGGGCGACGAGCCTCGCCCGTCGCCACGGCGGTGGCTGAGAAAACGGACCGGCGAATGCCGGTCCGTTCCGACACCGCGGTCCTTCCCGGCCTCAAACCGCTGGTGTTGCAAGCGCTGTCCGCCCCCGAGTACGCGGCCGGGACCGCCAGCATCGACCGGCTCCGGCTGGCCCCGGTGCCGCTGGTGCCGGAGCTGCGACTGGTCATGGCCGAGGACGCGATCGTCCTCTGGGCACGACTCGAAGCCGAGGCGGGCCACGTCCTCCCGCCGCCGTTCTGGGCGTCGGCCTGGACCGGCGGGCAGGGTCTCGCGCGTTACATCCTCGATCACCCGGACACCGTGGCCGGTTGCCATGTCCTCGACGTCGCATCCGGCTCCGGACTGGTCGCTATCGCCGCGGCGATAGCTGGCGCCGCCGGGGTCACCGCCAACGACATCGACCCCTACTCGATCGCGGCAATCAACGCCAACGCCCACGCCAACGGCGTCGAGTTGACCCTGTCGTCGAGTGACCTGCTTGACGGCGACGTTGACGGCGTGGATGTGGTGTTGGCCGGTGACGCGCTCTACCACCCGTCTGTGGCGGCCCGGATGCTGCCGTTCCTCGCCCGCGTCGTGGCGAAGGGCGCTCGGGTCCTTGTTGGCGATCCGGACCGGGGCCACCTGGCCCATGACTGGCTGGAGTGGGTGGCGACGTACGAGGTGCCGATGAGCGGCGCTCCGGAAGACGCGCAGCTTCACCTGACGAGCGTGCTCAAGCCACGACGCGACAAGGTGGACGACCGGCGGGGCCGGGCCACACGCACCACTGCATCGAAGGGCAACGCCGCGCTGGAGGCGATGATCGAGGAAGCCACCGTCGACGCGTACGGCGGCGACGAGCAGCTCACCGGCCTGTTCACCATGATCGAAGAGCACCTGGCGGTGCCGTTCACCACCACCGTCCTCGGTGTCGAGGTCAGCGTGTACAAGATTGACCTGACCGCGGACAGCATCGTCGCGGTCTGCGCCCGAGGCTGCCACCGACAGAGGATCGACCTCCTCGACCTGCCGCTCCCCACCCCCGCGCCGGACGGCACCGCGTGGATCGACGCCTACCGGCACTGGGCCGGAAGGTAGGCCGCGATGAGCGAGTACCAGTACTACGAATTCACCGCCGTCGACCGGCCCCTCACCGGCCGAGACCAGGCCGACCTGCGGTCGCTGTCGACCCGCGCCGACATCACCGCCACCAGCTTCGTGAACACCTACGAGTGGGGCAACTTCAAGGGCGACCCGCGCACGCTGATGGAACGGTACTTCGACGCGCACCTGTACCTGGCGAACTGGGGCACCCACCAGCTCATGCTGCGGCTACCGAAACACCTGCTCGACCCCGTAACCGTCGCCCAGTACTGCCAGAGTGGCAGCGCATCCGCTTGGACCGCCGGCAAGCACGTCATCATCGACCTCCACGACGAGGACGAGGACGGCGTCGACGAGTGGGACCTCGACGGCCACGGCCTGCTCACCTCGATCATCCCGGTCCGGGCCAGCCTTGCCGCCGGCGACCTGCGCCTGCTGTACCTGGCCTGGCTCCGCTGCATACAGTCCGAGGAGATCGCCGACGACGAGGCCGAACCGCCCGTCCCAGCCGGACTGGGCACCCTCGACGAGTCCCTCACCGCCGTCGCCGAGTTCCTGCGCGTCGACTCCGATCTGATCGCGGCTGCGGCGGCCGGGTCGTCACCGGTCGCCTCCGGTGAACCGACCGCTGCGAAACTACGCACCTGGGTCGTCGGGCTGCCCGCCCGGGACAAGGACGCGATCCTGACCGACCTGATCACCGGCGGCGACAGCCACCTACGCAGCCGACTGCTGCGCCGCTACCGCGACGCGCATCCCACCGACGCGTCCACCCCGACGGCCGCTCGTACCGCCGGGCAACTGCTCGCCACCGCCGCGGAGTTGCGCGCCGAGCGGGATCGACAGGACGCCGAGCAGCGCGAACGCGAGCGGGTTCGCCGCGAACGGTCCGCCGCAGCAGCCCGGCAACGGCACCTCGACACTCTCGCGGTCGACCAACCCGCCGCATGGCAGCGGGTCGACGAACTCATCGCCACGAAAAAACCCCGCGAGTACGACACCGCAGTTCAACTCCTCATCGAGCTGCGCGACCTCGCCGAACGCGACGGAGACAGCGGGCTGTTCCAACAGCGGCTGGCCGACCTACGGGCGGCGCACGCCCGCAAGCCCAGCCTGCTCGAACGTCTCAACCTCGCAGGCCTCGACACCTGAACAGACTGGAGCGACCGCCGCCCACCCACACATGTCCCAGTTTTCTCGCGACGCGATCCACCACCACACCATCAAGTTGCAGCTATATCTGCCCCAGAGCCGCCCGGTCGTGCGGGTGCGAGGTCGGCTTTCGGTTTGCGGCGCGATCCGTGTTCGGAATGCGGTCACAGGTGTTCGGTTTGCGAGCCGTTGAGAGGCAGTCATCGTGCCCGCAGTGTGACGGCGGCCACCGTGGGGCTGCCCGCCGGGCACGCGCGTCCGGTGTCGCGATGATGGTGTGGGGTCGGCCGGACCGCTCGACCGTGCAGGTGTTGGCCATGGGGCCCGGTGAGCTGTCGCCGACGCTGAGGGACGCGGCCGAGCGGTCCCTCCGGTGGAACTCCCCGCAACGGCAGACCCGGCAGAACGCAAGCGATCCGCCCGCCCCGGTGTCCCTGGCCGACCTGGCGGTGGCCACCGAGCGGGGTGACCGCGCACTGGTCTTGTTCATTAACGACGTCGGCTACGCCACCTGCGACGTGGAGTCGCCGGGAACGGGCCGGGAGTCCGGAGGGGGCGCCACCGAGCCGTGGCCGCACGGTGATTGGCTGCCCGGGCCGGTGCAGCGGCTGCTGCTGACCTCCACCGAGTTCGACGGCGGGGACGTCAGCGTCAGCAGCCGGGTCAGCGGGCGTGTCCACCAGATAGTGCTCGACCACGGTGACGGCCACACCACAGCAGCCCGGTTTCCGGTGGCGCGTTCGGCCTGATGACGACCGGCGCTCGCCTCAGGGCTGGCAACGCCCCCGAACTGGTCAGCTACGACGTCCGCGGGGCAGAAATCGACAGGCGTCCTGTTCCAGGCTGAAGACGAACTGGAGTACTGCAATGCCAGCCAGGACGAAAAGCGGATCTACGGCAAACCGACCAGCGACTGCCGGCCCGCCGAGAAGTGGCGAGGGTAGCCACCGTCGGAGGCTGACCGCGGCTTCGGCGTTAGCTTGATCTTTAACCTGTGCGGCGCGGCCGGGGATTGGCCGATTTCTTCTTCGAAGAGGTTGTCTTCCTGGTCGCGTTGCTGGTGGCGATGTGGACGTCGTAGCGGCGGGTGGGATGGCGGTTGGGTCGTCCGGGTGGGCGGCCGGGTCCTGGTCGGGTGGGTTTCGGTGCACCGGCGGGACAGGGGCTGTTGGCGCGCAGGTGCCGAAATCCGCGGCGGACCCGGGCGGGGGTGAGCCGTTCGGGTGGGGCTGGTCGTTCCCAGGGGCGACGCAGGTCGGAGGCGAGGGGGCGGGCTAGCCGTAGCTGGGTGTAGGCGGCGATGATCAGCCAGGTCCAGCGGTCGGCGGCGTGCGGGTCGCGCAGTTTCGGCACGCACCAGCCGAGGGTCTGCTTGAGCAGCCGGAAGGTGTGTTCGATGTCGAAACGGCGTAGGAACGCCTGCCACAGCAGGTCGATCATGGTCGGGTCGGGGTTGTCGCCGCCGGACTGGTGGCCGAGGCCGGTGAACCACCACAGCCAGACCGGCTTCGCGGTCGCGCCGGAGGGCAGCCGTTGCACGTCCAGGCGGATGAGGGTGCCTTCCAGGATGGGCAGCTCAGGGCAGTCGGCCCAGGCGGCGCGGCGGGTCAGCCTGGGGTGCAGCCGGTGCCAGGCACGGGCGGTCGCGGTGCCGTAGAGGCGGGTCTCGGTCACGGTGGTGACGTCCGGGGTGCCCCAGCTGGCCGGGTCGCCGAAGATGAACTCGCTGCCATGCCGTGGTGGCCGACCGCACTTGGGGCCCGGTATCCATGGCCCCGGCGGGCGGCGCAGCACCCGGTCGGATCGCATCCGGGCCAGGACGCGTACCGGCAGGTCCCGTAGCAGCCAGGCCAGCCGGGCCGCGTCGTAGCCGGCATCCATCACCACCCAGACCGCCGGGTCACCAGGCTGCCAGTGCCCGGCGGTGATCAGTCGGTCCACCACCGCGCGCAGCTGCTCGGCGGTGACCGCGGCCAGCTCGGTGCCCGGGGCCAGCCGGACCGCGTCCAGCGGCGCGGTCCACGAACTGCGCCCGGACTCCAGGGCCACCACAAACGAGTACGGCCAGCCCGGCACACCGATGTGCTGGTCTTTGCCACGGCCGTAGGTGTGGCACAGGATCCGCTCCGGCACGGTGTGCGCTTCCGGCCGCAGCCAGCAGGTGACATCCACGGCCAGGACGATCCGCCCGTCGGCGGCCCGTGGCATCGGCATCGAGGCCACCACGGTCCGCAACCGTTCCACATCGATCCGACCGGCGCCAAGCGCGTCGTACAACGCGCCGTGACCTCGACGGTGCTCCGCCACCAGGGACAAGGCCGGCAGCGACCGTACCGGCCCGTCCGCGCACAACACCGCGTCGGCCAACTCGAACAGCGCATCAGCTCTGGCGCTCAGACAGCGATGCAGTTCCGTACGGAACGTCGCGAGGTCCCCAACCGCGCTTCCACGCGCGGCGTCATGCACACTGATCATCCCGCAGCCCTTGGTCCTGATCTTCTTCCCTAGACAAGAGGAATGATCGATCAAGGGCTGCGGCCATGATCGCCCGGGGGGCGATGCAACCGACCCCAGGTTAAAGATCAAGTTAGGCCGTGTGTCATAAGTGCCGTTCGAGGCGTCGGAGCCAGATGTCGATCATGCTGATGGGGGCGGTGGCTTCGTACCGCACGGCGAGCCGACCACGTCCAGTGATGCCGTTCGCGCAGCATGCGGATCAGCCTCCACCAGGTGAAGTTGTCCACGGTGCCGAAGGTGTTCTTCGCGACGGCGTGTCGGAAGTAGTTGGCCCAGCCATGCATGACCATGTTCAAGCTGGTCAGCACGTACTCCAGGTCCTGCTGCGACGTCTTGTGGGTCAGGGCACGGATCTTCGCCTTCACCGACCGCAAGGGTCGCTGGGCGACGAAGGTGTAGACGTACCACTTACTCGTTCCTCGCTTGCGGCGCCACTGGATGTGAAACCCCAGGAAGTCGAACCCTTCACTCATGTGCACGACCCTAGTTTTGGCTGGAGACAGCCGCAGACCGACGGGTCGTAGGACTTGACTGATCTCCTCGCGCAACACTTCGGCGTCTGGCTCGGTCCCGTGGACCAAGACCACGAAATCGTCCGCGTAGCGGACAATCCGCCAGTTCGGCAATCCCTTGAGGCGTCGTCGCCTCCGGCGATCCTGAGTCGACATCATCCCGCCCGGCTCCCAGGTCGCATGCATGTGCTCGTCGAGCACCGACAGCGCGATGTTGGCCAGCAGAGGCGAGATGATGCCGCCCTGCGGAGTCCCGGTGTGTGTGTCCTGATGTCCACCGAGTTCTGTGAGGACCCCGGCCTTCAGGAACGCTTTCACCAGGGACAGGATCCGCTTGTCCTTGATCCGCTTTCGGACACGGTCCATCACCGCGACGTGCTCGATCTCGTCGAAGCACGCGTGGATGTCCGCGTCCAGCACCCAGCGGTAACCCCGGGTCCCGAAGAAGTGGATCTCAGCGACGGCGTCCTGAGCCCGCCGGTTGGGCCGGAACCCGTAAGAGACCGGCTTGAAGTCGGCCTCGAAGATCGGTTCCAGCACCAGCTTCAACGCGGCCTGAACAACCCGGTCGGCGATCGTGGGAATCCCCAGCCGCCGTACCTTCCCCGACCCACCCGGCTTGGGAATCTTTCTCTCCCGCACCGGAAGCGGCCGGAACGTGCCCACCTTCAGCTGGGCCCGCAGATCGTCCAGGAACCCCGGAACACCGATCCGCTCTTCGACGTCGGCGACCGTGAGGCCGTCCACGCCGGCGGTTCGTGCTCCTTGATTGCCGGCGACCCGGTCAAATGCCATGATCAGCGTCGCCGGATCGTGCACGAGGTTGAACAAGTCGTCGAACCGGCGGCCACAGTCGGCCACCGCCCAACGGTGAAGTTTGGCCTGCATCTCCGATACCCGCCGGGACGGCCCTGACGAGCCCTGTTCCTGCGCGGCCCCGGTGTTCACCGAGGCATCTTTCGGCATTACAGCCTCCTCCCTTCGCAAATCCGCTGCCGCCCTTCCCCATGCACCGGGCTCTCCCCGGCTCGGAGTACTACGGCGGCTCCGCCCCGCTCGCCCCGTTCGGCAGTCGGTGTGCCTATCCCGGACAGTGAGCTGGCCGCCCACTCGTCCAGGAGCCGCAGACGGCGGTTCCCGTGTTCACTGTGATTCGCTCGGCGAAGTAGGAGCCCGGCTGTGTCCCAGCGGCATCGCCACGAGTACGCCGCAGACCTTCCCCGTGGCCTCCCGGGCAACCGCAATAAGAAACCCAAGGGTTCCGGCCACCACACGGGCAGCCGTGCGCACCGCACCCGACCCATATCCACCAGGTTGGAGTCGGTGACCGAGTTAGGCCGTGTGTCATAAGTGCCGTTCGAGGCGTCGGAGCCAGATGTCGATCATGCTGATGGTGGCGGTGGCTTCGTACCGCACGGCGAGCTTGTCGTATCGGGTGGCCACGGCACGGTGCTGTTTGAGCAGGTTGATGCCGCACTCCACGGCGTGACGCTGCCGGTATGCGCTGGGGTCGAAGGCGGGTGGACGGCCACCCGCCGAGCCCTTCTTGCGTCGGTTCGCGGCCTGGTCGGCCTTGACCGGGATGACGCAGCCGATGCCGCGCCGGCGCAGGTAGCTCCGGTTGGCCTTGCTGCTGTACGCCTTGTCGGCCAGGACCCGGTCCGGCCGGCACCGGGGTCGGCCGACGCCGAGGCGAGGCACCCGGATGCGGTGCAGCACCGTGGTGAACTGCGGGCTGTCGCCGCGCTGCCCACCGGTGATGACGAACGCCAGCACCATGCGGCCCTGCTCGCAGGCCAGGTGCAGCTTCGTCGTCAGACCGCCACGCGAGCGGCCCAGCGCGTGATCGGCCGGCTCGACGGCGTCACTGCCGCCCGGCGGCTCGACCTGCGTGTGACTGTCCCGGCGGGCACCGGCGGCGTGCTGATGCGCCCGGGCGATCGTGGAGTCCACGCTCACGTCCCAGGTGATCAACCCGAGCGCGTCGGCCCTACCCTGCAACCCGGCCAGGATCCGCGCCCACACACCGGCCCGCTGCCAGCGCCGGTACAGCCCGTACACCGTGCGCCAGTGCCCGTAGCAGTCCGGCACGTCCCGCCACGGCGCACCCGTGCGGACCCGCCACCTGATCCCGTCAATGAGCTGCCGCTTGCTCCACTTCGGCGGTCGACCTGCCTTCTTCGGTCTGGGCAGCAGCGGCTCCAACACCGCAAACTGCGCGTCAGTCAGGTCGTGCCGCCTCGTCACCGCTACGCTGGCCACGAGGTCTCCGTGCAGATGGTTGTCTTGGTCGATAACCCATCTACCGGAGACCTCACCGCGTATCGATCACCGACACGCCCAGCCGATCTACCTCACAGCCAGGATCACGGGCACTTATGACACACGGCCTAGGACGTAACAACGCCGGTTCCTCTCGTACTCCTCTCCACCACGCTTACCGAACCCGCACCATCTGGCAGTACTGGCACGTCCCGGCGTTGTCAGGGCTGCTCCCACCCTCCCCGGCACCACCCGGATCAGGCTGCCCTCAGCTCCACCGCCCTGCTGCGACAGGGACAGCGATGAAGGACTTCCACCTCCACTCGAATCAACAGCGCCTCACGGCGCAAACTGCGCGTCAGTCAGGTCGTGCCGCCTCGTCACCGCTACGCTGGCCACGAGGTCTCCGTGCAGATGGTTGTCTTGGTCGATAACCCATCTACCGGAGACCTCACCGCGTATCGATCACCGACACGCCCAGCCGATCTACCTCACAGCCAGGACCACGGGCACTTATGACACACGGCCTAGTGTGCTGAGTCGTTAATTCGTTGGTAGATTGCGGGTATGGGTGATGGCCGTGGTCCGAAGCTGGCGCCGCTGGAGTTGACCGCCGAGGAGCGGGAGGCGCTACGAGGGCTGGCTCGGCGGCCGAAGACGACGCAGGCGCTGGCGGTGCGGGCGCGGATCGTCCTCGCCTGCGCGGAAGGCCTGTCCAACAGCGAGGTGTCTCGCCGGCTTGGGGTGTCGCTGCCGACGGTCGGCAAGTGGCGTAAGCGGTTCGTGGCCGATCGGGTGGACGGGCTGCGCGACGAGCCGCGACCGGGCGCGCCACGGAAGATCGGCGACGCCCAGGTCGAGGCCGTGATCACGAAGACGCTCGAGGAGCTGCCGCCCGATCAGGACAGTCATTGGTCGACGCGGTCGATGGCCACGGCGGTGGGGCTGAACCAGACCGCGGTCTCGCGGATCTGGCGGGCGTTCGGCCTCAAACCGCACCAGGTCCAGAGTTGGAAGCTGTCGACCGACCCGCTGTTCATCGACAAGGTCCGCGACATCGTCGGGCTGTACCTGGACCCGCCGGAGGCCGCCATGGTCCTCGCCGTGGACGAGAAATCGCAGATCCAGGCCCTGGATCGGACCGCGCCGATGCTGCCGATGCTGCCCGGTGTCCCCGGCCGGGTGACCCACGACTACGTCCGCCACGGCACCACCAGCCTGTTCGCCGCCCTCGACGTGGCCACCGGCAAGGTCATCGGCCAAACCCAACGCAAACACCGCCACCAGGAGTTCCTGCGCTTCCTGCGCACCATCGACCGGGCAACCCCGCCCGACCTGGAGCTGCATCTCGTGCTGGACAACTACGCCACCCACAAGACGCCCGCCATCGGGCAGTGGCTACTCAAGCACCCCCGGTTCCACCTGCACTTCACCCCGACCTACTCGTCCTGGCTCAACCTCGTCGAGCGCTGGTTCGCCGAGCTAACCAACCGCAAACTCCGCCGATCGACCCACCGCAGTATCGCCGCACTGGAAGCCGACGTCACCGCCTGGATCGAGGCGTGGAACGCCGACCCGAAACCGTTCGTGTGGACCAAGACGGCAGACAACATCCTCGAAACGATCGCCGCATATTGCCAACGAATTAACGACTCAGCACACTAGCTTGATCTTTAACCTGGGGTCGGTTGCATCGCCCCCCGGGCGATCATGGCCGCAGCCCTTGATCGATCATTCCTCTTGTCTGGGGAAGAAGATCGGGACCAAGGGCTGCGGGATGATCAGTGTGCATGACGCCGGGCGTGGAAGCGCGGTTGGGGACCTCGCGACGTTCCGTACGGAACTGCATCGCTGTCTGAGCGCCAGAGCTGATGCGCTGTTCGAGTTGGCCGACGCGGTGTTGTGCGCGGACGGGCCGGTACGGTCGCTGCCGGCCTTGTCCCTGGTGGCGGAGCACCGTCGAGGTCACGGCGCGTTGTACGACGCGCTTGGCGCCGGTCGGATCGATGTGGAACGGTTGCGGACCGTGGTGGCCTCGATGCCGATGCCACGGGCCGCCGACGGGCGGATCGTCCTGGCCGTGGATGTCACCTGCTGGCTGCGGCCGGAAGCGCACACCGTGCCGGAGCGGATCCTGTGCCACACCTACGGCCGTGGCAAAGACCAGCACATCGGTGTGCCGGGCTGGCCGTACTCGTTTGTGGTGGCCCTGGAGTCCGGGCGCAGTTCGTGGACCGCGCCGCTGGACGCGGTCCGGCTGGCCCCGGGCACCGAGCTGGCCGCGGTCACCGCCGAGCAGCTGCGCGCGGTGGTGGACCGACTGATCACCGCCGGGCACTGGCAGCCTGGTGACCCGGCGGTCTGGGTGGTGATGGATGCCGGCTACGACGCGGCCCGGCTGGCCTGGCTGCTACGGGACCTGCCGGTACGCGTCCTGGCCCGGATGCGATCCGACCGGGTGCTGCGCCGCCCGCCGGGGCCATGGATACCGGGCCCCAAGTGCGGTCGGCCACCACGGCATGGCAGCGAGTTCATCTTCGGCGACCCGGCCAGCTGGGGCACCCCGGACGTCACCACCGTGACCGAGACCCGCCTCTACGGCACCGCGACCGCCCGTGCCTGGCACCGGCTGCACCCCAGGCTGACCCGCCGCGCCGCCTGGGCCGACTGCCCTGAGCTGCCCATCCTGGAAGGCACCCTCATCCGCCTGGACGTGCAACGGCTGCCCTCCGGCGCGACCGCGAAGCCGGTCTGGCTGTGGTGGTTCACCGGCCTCGGCCACCAGTCCGGCGGCGACAACCCCGACCCGACCATGATCGACCTGCTGTGGCAGGCGTTCCTACGCCGTTTCGACATCGAACACACCTTCCGGCTGCTCAAGCAGACCCTCGGCTGGTGCGTGCCGAAACTGCGCGACCCGCACGCCGCCGACCGCTGGACCTGGCTGATCATCGCCGCCTACACCCAGCTACGGCTAGCCCGCCCCCTCGCCTCCGACCTGCGTCGCCCCTGGGAACGACCAGCCCCACCCGAACGGCTCACCCCCGCCCGGGTCCGCCGCGGATTTCGGCACCTGCGCGCCAACAGCCCCTGTCCCGCCGGTGCACCGAAACCCACCCGACCAGGACCCGGCCGCCCACCCGGACGACCCAACCGCCATCCCACCCGCCGCTACGACGTCCACATCGCCACCAGCAACGCGACCAGGAAGACAACCTCTTCGAAGAAGAAATCGGCCAATCCCCGGCCGCGCCGCACAGGTTAAAGATCAAGCTAGTCGTCACTCGCGGGTCAGCCCCGGTGGCAGCGAGTCCTCGTCGGGTTGGACCCGGCGTGCGTTGGCCACGGGGTCGCGTTCGAGGGTGTGGATCAGTGGTGCCGGGCCGCCGACGCAGGTCCAGGTGTCGTCCCAGAGTGCGGAGACCAGCCATGAGCGGTCCGTAGGGAAGAACAGGTCGGGTAGCGCTCCGTGAGGGTGGCGCATGTGACCGCCGGTGCGCCAGGTGAGGGCTTGCTGGGGGCCGGCCTCGACCAGCACGTACGGCCAGTTCCAGTTGAGCGACACCCTCGGGGCGTCGGGGAAGACGACGTCGTGGGCGCCGGTGTCGAGGTAAGCCACCCACCATGGCTGGTCGGGAGTGTACATGCTGAGGTCCTCGATCAGGACGTTCTCGTAGGCGGCGGCGGTGACGTCGTCGGCCTGGTACGTGGTGGCGTAGGCGTCGAAGATCGGAGGGATGGCGGTGGTGACCGAGACGCCGGCAGTGGTGTGACCAGCGATCCAACTCACGTCGGCGGCAGCGCCGATGCGCCAACTCCGCCCGTCCTTGCTGACCTGCACACCACTATTCAAGCGGCTGCAGCGACGGTTGGCGTGGGAATCAGGCTGGTCGCAGAACGGCCGGCGGCCGTTATGGGCAGTCACACCGCAGACTTTCCCCGCGCTCGATGGAAGGGCTGATGCTCTACGGGGTCTCGCACATCGTGTCCGAGGTGTCTGCCGGCGACGGCGGCAGGCTGGCGCTGCCGTGCCCGTAGGGCCGGGAGTGGGGATGGCTCTGTGTGTTCCGCCGTGCCTGTGGCTGACGATCGAGGTGCCCCCCGCTCCCGCCTTGTGGGTGGGCTGGTTGAACGGGCGCGGCACCGGTAGCCGTAGACCCTGTTGCCCGGGAAGCGGTGGGTATGGCTGCGTGTGTTTCGCCGAACTTTGTTGGCTGACGGTAGGAGATGCCACCCGCCGCTTCGTCGTCTGTGAATCCGGTAGACCGCTGATGGAGACCCGCGACCTGATCGCATCGCTAGAAGGTGCCGGCAATCCCGAACCCGCAGACGAGGGCCATCCGAGAGAACCGATCAACGACGGAGAGGCGAGACGGTGGGGACGCTGTGGATCGGCGTGGACATCGGCAAGACCCACCACCACGTGGCCGCCGTCGACGGTGACGGCCGGCTCGTCTACTCCCGTCGCGTCGCCAACGACGAAGCCTCTCTGCTCGCCGTCATGGCCGAGGTCTCGACACACGGCCGTCCTGTCTGCTGGGCGGTGGACGTCACTACCGGCCTGTCCGCGCTGCTGCTGACCCTGCTGTGGCGGCGGCAGGTCTCCGACCGGCTCCTCGCCGAACTCACCGTCCTGACCGGCTACCGCGCTGACCTCGTCGGGCAGCGCGTCGCCACCCTGTTCCGCCTCCAGGAGCTGCTCACCGGGATCAGCCCCGCGCTCGAACGGGCCGTGGACCTGAACCGGAAGGGCCCGATGATGGTGCTCGCCTGCTGGCAGACCCCGGCGGCGATCCGGCACGTCGGCGTCGACCGGATCACCGCCCTGCTCCGGCGCGGCCATGTCAAGAACGCCGTCCAGGTCGCCGAGGCGATGGTCGCCGCAGCGCGGCAGCAGACCGTCACGCTGCCAGGCCAACGCGCCGCCGCCGTGGTGGTCGGGCAGATGGCCACCGAGATCCTCGCTCTCGAGCAGCGCATCGCCGCCGTCGACGACCTCATCGCCGAGCAGCTCGACCAGCACCCTCTGGCGCCGATCGTCGGGAGTCTGCCCGGCATGGGCCCCCTGCTCACCGCCGAACTGCTTGTCCACACCGCCGGTATGACCGAATACGACAGCCCGGCGAAACTCGCCGCCCACGCCGGCCTGGCACCGATTTCCCGCGACTCCGGAACGGTTTCCGGTAACCATCGCCAGCCCCGCCGCTACCACCGCAGGCTGCGACACATCCTGTGGATGGCCGCCTTCACCGCCGTCCGGGAATGCCCCACCTCCCGCGCCTACTACGAGAAGAAACGCGCCGAAGGCAAACACCACCGCCAAGCCATGCTCGCCCTCGCCCGACGACGCGTCGACGTCCTCTGGGCACTCGTACGGGACCGCAAGACATTGAGCCTTTCCGCGTAACGGGTCGTGGCGTTGGGTGATCAGGTTGTGCGGTTGTGCTCGACGTGCAGGAGCACGAGGGCCGCCGCGGTGATCCTGCCGATGTTCCACGGGCACAGGCTGACGTTGCGCAGCGCTTTGAAGGTGGTCTTGAGCAGGGAGTTTCCGCGTTCGCCGATGGCGCGGACACCGTTGTGGGCCTTGTTGAACTGCTGCTGCACGTCGGTGCAGGTGCCGTTGCGCGGCTTCTTGAACGCGGTCGTGATCGTGTCGGCTTCGCCTTCGTAGCCAAGGTCGCCGAGAACCCGCCGCTGGTCGTTGGTCCAGGCGGTCAGCAGGGGCAGGATGCCGTGTTCGCGCAGGGCGGTCGTGTCATGTTCCCGGCCGGGACGCACTGGTGAGGTCCACAGCGGCCACCCGTCCGGGGCGGTGATGACCTGCACGTTACCGCCGTGGTTGTCGTGTTTGCCGGACCACCAGAGGTCCACTCCCGGCGTCGGCCCCGGTGTGCGGCACCGGTCGGTCTCGATCAGGGTCCCGTCGATGTTCACGTGGGCGTAGCCGGCCATCTTCGCCGCCAACAGCACCGATTCCAGGCCCGGCGCGTGCGCGGCGAGGACCCGGATGCCCTCGTGCAGGTAGGCGTAGCCGGTCGACGAGCTGACCTGGTTGTCGATGGCCAACTGCTTGACCCGAGTGCCGTCGAGGAACCAGCGGATCACCAGGATCGCCTGCTTGAAGCAGCTCAGCGACCGCGTCCCGGAACGGGTCCCGAGCCGCTGCCGTTGCCCATGCAGAAGCCCGGACAGGAACAACACGGTCTCCTCGCGCACGGACAGCTCGGCGGTGTATGTGACACTCATGGCGACGCAGGGCCCCTACTGAAGTTGATCTGTGGAAGGACCACTTCATACCGGGGCTCTGCGTCTTTCCCTTGCACCACAACGGGTCCGGGCGTGTCCGCACCGCCCACCAACGCCGCTACGCGCCGCACTCACACCGTTACGCGGAAAGGCTCATTCACCCGACCAGCACCAGAGATCCGCGCCGCAGCCTGAACCAACCCGCTTCCGGCCGACGCGCCCCCGGTCCCGCCGGCCGCTCCAACCTGCCCACCAAGATCAACCGGAGTCACATGGAGACTCGGGTGTGGTCCTGGGCTGGGAGAACAGGGGTCCGGGTGACGTGGGTGAACGCGGGCCACTCCCTGCCACCCCAGGTGAACCCGCAGGTCGCTAGACTGGGCACTCGCGCCCTCGTAGCTCAGGGGATAGAGCATCGGTTTCCTAAGACGACGCTCCATCTGTACCCATTGGCTGATGGCCTGCGGGTTCTTATTCGGTTTTCCCATTATTGGGTCGCACGCGCCCGTTGCTGTGCTCGCTTGTCGAAGATCAGCAGAACAGGTGTAAGTCCTGCTCAGGCACTGCCTTGGTCGGTTCGACGCGTCCTTGCCGAGATCTCGCAAAGTTGCCGCGCCGCGTTAGTCTACGGTGCCGCAAGTGCTTGGGTCAGCAGCGTGGCGAGTTTCTTCGGTGCTGCCACGGACGACTTCCTCCCCCACGGCCATCAGACCATGATCAAAAAGCTCCATGAAAGCGGGGGTGGCTCATGGCTTGGGTCTTTGTACTGCAGGCAGCGGTGGAGCCGGGGCACGTGGAACCTGGGCTGTTGCTAGTTACTGTGGTCGGCAGCGTGCCGGGCGTGGGGTGGTGCTGAGTTGGTGGTCAAGCCACATAGGATCGCTACGTGCCTTCCCTGCCATGGGACTTCGTCGTGCTTGGTGTGCCGGTGTCGGTGCAGGCCAAGTCGACGAGCCGTGCGCGTTGGAAGGCTTCGTACGGGCTGCAGCCGAAGCAGCATGGCCAGCCGACAGTCCGCCCCTTCAGGACAAGCTCCAGATCCACGTCACCTGTTACCACGACAGCGCCCCGCCGTTGGACGTGGACAACATGCTGAAGCCGATCCAGGACGCCCTCAACGGCCTCGTGTACGTCGATGATGAGCAGCTTCTCGACTGCCACGGACATCTTCGCGACGTCAACGGTCAGTACGAGGTGAGGGGCATGACACCGGCGCAAGCTGCAGGATTCGTCTCAAATGGGCCTTTTGTGCATGTCAGGATCGAATCGCCTCCCTCGCCAGGGAGGCTGCCATGAGTCCTAAGCGCAGGGCCAATCTCTTTGCCAACCGACTGCAGCATGTTGTTGAGGAGTTGCGGCTGGCTGGTTGGACTGTGACGATAGAGGACCGAACCCTGCCAAGCGGTTTAGTCGCTGATTTCGTTGCGCGGCGTGGCGACGAAATGCTTATCGGCGAAATTGCATCACGGGACACGGTTGAGCATGATGCGCTCCAACAGTTGGCACGTCTGGCTGAAGGCATCCCTAATGCGCGCCTCCAAGTCTATTGGCTTGGTGACCTCGCTGAAAGCCCACCACTGCCAGATAATGTGGAACAGTTCGCCGTTGAGGCAGTACGGATTTACCCACACTCGGCGCGTGGCAGCTTCTTACTAGCTTGGGCGGCGCTCGAAGCAGCGATTACGCATTTCTCTTTGGAGAGCATACTGCAAGAGTCGCGAGCCGGTTTTCTTCCATGGCAAGCGCTAGGACAGCTATGCAGCCTTGGTCATGTTGACGAGGCGGACTTTTCGCGTCTAACTCATCTCCGGCGTGTTCGCCACGAGATTGCCCATCAGGGTAGCCCGATAGAGCCCTCTAATGAAGACGTTTCCTTCCTGGTTGACATAGCCAAGCGCATGGCATCAGGACAGTATTTCTCTGTGGATGACATGGTCAGCTGGTTCCTTGATGCCTATGAGGATCCGGCCAATCAATTGCCGTACGACGGTGCGGAGGGTGGCTACCAGTATCAAGGTGATGGGCCGTACGACGCGGATGAGGTACTACGCGAGGAGTTCCCCCACGCTTCAGAGCACTCGATTCGCGAAGCCGCCCGCATTCTAAACGGTATTTCTGTTGATTGGATCCAAAAGCCAAACCGTCGCTAAGGCATGTGAGTGGATTTCAGGCATCGTGCGGGGAGGCTTCTGGGGTGCCAAGCAATGAGCGTCTGATGATCGGACAATTTTGGTTTGCGAATAATCCCGACTTGGTGGTTCCCGGGCGCCTTGACCTTACCGGCGAGCGGCCCCGCGTCGAACTGCATGGGGCTCTCTCGTCCTCCGTTCGTGAAGTGCCGAGCGGGGTGCCGGGCATAAGCCAATTTGTTAATGCACCACCTCCCAAACCGCAGACGCTCTACGGTGAGGTTCTAGGGATCGCCCGACGTGTCACCGTTATAGATGCGTATCAAGTGCACAAAACGGGAGACGTGCTTTCCACGTGGTCGGATGGGTCGTCTGGTGGCCTACAGCAGCAGATTCTTGAAGGCGAGTACGCGATCCTTGGCGTGCATGCGCAAGACGCTGACGTGCCGTTCTCGGCGCTTCACTTTCGGCTGTGCTTCCAAGATGCATGGGCGCAATTGTCGGGTCTGTCGATGGCGATCAATCCTGATCCGCATAATCGTACCGTTTCGATGAACTACGCCATGCCAGAACCGATCGTCGTTCCACTTCCTGGCGGTGATGGCCACCTTACGCTTGAGGCGGCTAGTGCTATCTCACCTTTGCGTGTAGCGGGTGCCTATATTCTCACGCGTACGTATTTAAAAGTAGAGTTGGATGAAGGTGTCACAGTTCGAGCGGCATGGGCAAGATTTGTTCTCTCGGCCAGTGCCCTCCTGACGCTACTGCACGATAAGGCCTGCAAGCCGACTGAGTTCGAGGTGCAAGACGTCGCATCTGGTAAGTGGTACCGAGTTCACATGCCTGGATTGGTGTCCGACCCGTCAGATGTCAGGTCGCCGAAGATTGACGAGCCAGCTCTGCTCACTCGGAGCGAACTCGGGTTGGAGAGACTTGCAGCCTGGTTTGATCTTGCGCATAGGTTGGCGCCACTCCCATACGTAGTGGCTGATGCAGTCCAAGCGACGGGCAGAGCCGTTGAGAGTCTCTTGCTGGAGTTGGCGGCAGCGGCGGAAGGCATTCACCGAAGGTTGTATCCAGGCTCTCGCAGGCTAACGGAGCAGGAAACGAGCGAGGCGCTAGAAGCACTGAAGGAGTTGGACCTCAATCCTGCGGCAAAGGAAGTCTTGCGGAGCGCTATGGGAACATACCTGTGGGATGTGAGCTTCCCGCAGCGACTGAGGCAGCTTTCAGAGGATGTCTCGTCTGCGATGCCTGGTGTTACCGGAAAGCCGGGCAAATGGAAGTCGGCTGTTTGCGATGCGCGAAACGGCTTTGCGCATTTCCTCGTGAGTAAGGAAAGTGACGAGGCTAAAATTCTTGGCTATGCGGCATTGCATAAGTCGCTCCGATGGCTGTTGACCGGACGCATCTTGCTGGAACTCGGTGTGCCTGCTGAGTTGCTTGCGCAGCGGCTAGCTGAGTTCAGGAAATACAACCATTTCTTGATGAATGCGAAGGAAAGCCTGCCGAATATCTACGGATGACTTGTGGAATCCTGGATGTCCCTGCCTCCGCCTCGCCCTTGTTCTGGCTGGAGGGCCTCTCTGCGATTCCAATCCGAAGGATTGCACAAATACATCGCCACTTCTCGTCCGGCCATGGAGGTGCGGCGGCGGCCTAGAGGCGTCCCCACTCATCCGCCGAGATCCCGGCGTCAGGCACCACATGACAGCTCCCCAGGTTTATGGTCTCGTTTGACGGCAACGCGGACGGCAACGACGCCTAATAACCACTGCCGTGCCCAGACCCTGGCCTCCATGTTGACAGAGGTGAAGCGGCTTCCGTTCCTGTCAAAGTTAGTTCTCCAAAAGCCGCGAGCGCGGGCCTTCAGCGAACGGGGCACGAGGGCACTCTCTTTACGCTACTGACGGGCCTCCTCCTCGATCCGCGCTGAGCCGGGGAAGATTCGGCTGCCGTCTACACCAGGTTGGCGAGGTCGAGGCGAGCGATCACCAGTACGACGGTCGCATGGTCGACTGGGGCGCCGGCGATGATGAGCAGCGCATCACCGACGCGCGCTGCTCCGCGTACTGGGCCGGTGAGGTTGACCGGCGTCGGCGGCGTGGCCTGCCCCGTGGCGGTGTCGAGGACCGCGACGAGGACGTGGCGGTCGGCACCGACGATCAGGACCCGGCGCTCGTCGAGGCGAATCAGGCCTTGCGGCCGACCGACCGGCGTGATCACCCACCGGTACTCGCCGGTGTCGACATCGATGACCGCACTGCTCCCGTCACCGAGGACGAAGAACGTGCGTTCACGGAGCCAACATGCCCCCTCACAGGCGCCCGCCGGGAGCCCAGCCGGCCACCGCTGCTCGTCGCCGAGTCCCTCCCCGATCTGCACCAAGCTGGCGTGCTCCTTGCCGGGCCAGCCGACGGTGTAGCGGTCGAGGAGCCACGGCGTACCCTCCGGTCCAGGTACGAGTACCGGCGGACGCGCGAAACCGCCCGCGACCACCGTCAGCTCGTCCTCCCGGCTACGCAGGACGCCACCGCTGCGCACCACGAAGAGATCACCATCGGCGGTGGCCAACGGGCTGCCGACACAGTCGGTAAGTTCCAGACGTCGGCGAAACTGCGACCGGCCACCCAATGCAAGATCCACTACGCCGTCATTCACCGTGACGAAGAGCCGGCTGCCATCGCTGGCGATGCCGGCAAGCATGGGGCCGTACGCGATGACAGTTGGATCTACCGCGTCGGGTGCTGCGACGGCTGCCGGGGTGAACCCGTCCGGGCTGCCCCGCCGTAGCAGTTCCGGCGTCGGACGCCGTGAGCGCAGCAGCGCCGCCAACGGCAGGTGCGGGCGGCCGAACACCGACAGCGATCGGTTCACCGCCCCGATCAACTCGGGCCCCGACACCGTGCCGCTGATCAATGCTTCCAGGTGGGTGCGGTCGAGCAGCACGACGTTGCGGGAGCGCTCGGCCCGCCGTAGCGCGCTGGTGGCGAACCCAGACCACGACGCGAGAATCCCCACGGTGCCCGGCCGCCGCTCGGTCAGCACATCGCACAGGTGACGCAACGGCTCGTCATTGAGTCATTCCGCGTAACGAAGGGTTGCGCTGGGTAACCGACCGTCGGCCGGGGCGGTGACACGCCGGATCTGGTGTCGTGCAACGAGAAGACGCAGAACCCCGGTATGAAGGTGGTCCTTCCAAAGATCAACTTCATAAGGGTTCTGCGTCGACGATGAGTGTCACATACACCGCGGTGCTGCCAGCACGCGAGGAGACCGTGAGCTTTCTGGCCAACCTGCTGACGAACGAACGCGTCCGGCGCGGCACCCGCGCCAACACCCGTTCACTGTCAGTGCGAGACCAGGCGATACTGGTCCTTCGCTGGTTCCTGGACGGCACCCGGATGAGGCAACTGGCCCAGGACAACGCCATCGGCAAGTCAACCGGCTACGACTACCTCCACGAAGGCATCGACGTGCTCGCGGCCCGCTCGCCGAGCCTGCACGGAGCGCTGCTGGCCGCGAAAGCCGCCGGCCACGGCCACGTCAACATCGACGGGATGCTGATCGAGACCGACCGGTGTCGCACCCCAGGCCCCACCCCCGGCGTTGACCTCTGGTGGTCCGGCAAACACGACAACCATGGCGGCAACGTCCAGGTCGTCACCGTCGGCGACGGCTGGCCGATCTGGACCTCGCCCGTGCGGCCCGGCCGCGAACATGACACCACCGCGCTGCGCGCCCACACCGAGATCCTGCCGACCCTGGCCAACGCCGGCGACGACCTACGCACCCTCGGCGACCTCGGCTACGAGGGCGAGTCCGACACGATCACCGTCGCGTTCAAAAGACCCAAAGGCGGCCAGCTCACCCTGGCACAACAGCAGCTGAACAAGGCCCACAACAGCGTCCGCGCGATCGGCGAACGCGGCAACTCGCTGCTCAAGACAACCTTCAAGGCGCTACGCAACATCAGCCTGGACCCATGGCGGATCGGAAAGATCGTCGCCGCGGCCCTCGTCATCCTCCACATCGAGCACACCCGCACAACATGACTACCTCCAGTAGTCAGCCCCTTGCGCGGAATGGCTCATTGACCGGGTCGGCGTACCACTTCGCCTCCAGCAGCCACCATGTGCCGTCGTAGCAGAACGCGACATCGACCTCGCCGTGCGGACCCCGCTGATCGGCGTCGGCCTCGATCCCGTCGCGGACGAGCGCGTTCGCGAGCAGGGCGTTGAACCGCATCCCACGCAACGACTCACTCATCCCGCCGACCTGGTTGCGCAAGTCACCGTACCGGCTGACGAGGTCCGCGTCGCTCTGCGGCGGCTGGTCAATTATCACTGCGCAAGTATCCCAGTCGGTGCGCTCAGTCATCCCGCATCCGCTGGCCGAGGTGGACACGCGGCCCGTCGGGCGCGGAACGAACTTTGTGACACTTACCTGACCTGCACGGATGCGATGGAGATCCACACGGTGGAGTGCTTGCCCTGGTTGAAGTTGCGGGCGGTCCCTGTAGGAAGGTGACGTTGGGCTACAGCGACCTTTCTGTTGGCACGCGTCCACACCAGAGTTCTTAACCGGTAGTGGAGTGACCCCTCTCGGCCGGACACTTCGATGGGGACCGTCGTCCAACAGCCACGCACTGTCGGCAGTTCACCCTGTTACTCAAGAAGCACCCGGATGAGGATGTCCTTGTCGATCTCGCTGAGCGCGGCGAAAGTCTCGATGACGAAACAGGTGGCGAGTTTGTGTGACGAGCCTTTGGCGTGAGCGTCCCGTAGGAGGACGGCGGCGATGGGCAGGGGGTCTGCCGCTGGGATTCCGTCGGGGTCATCGGTGTCGGCGAGAGCCTGGCGAGTCGCAGCGACCAGATGGTCGACCTGTTTACCTTGGGCGGCGGCGATCTCGATCGTGGTGGCGAGCAGGCAGGCGGCAACGCCGGCCGCTGGGGCTGGCCTTGCAAGGAACGTGTTGGCACCGCGCACGGCACAGTAGAGCCAGTCATGGAGTGTGGCCGGTGCATGGGTTCGGACCTGATTGGTGACGTGTTGGTAGAACGTCAAGGTGCGGCGCGCGTCGGCCCAAGTCGTCGGCCGAGCGAGTGCTGCGGCAACGGCGGTAGCGTGCCAGTTGTCCTCCTCGGCGAGCTCGAGCAGGCGCCGCTCATCAAGCGGGATGTGACCGATACGGGCCTTGATCAGTCGTCTGATGCAGTGTTCGTGCTGGTCCTCGGTGATCGCACCGGTTGTGACCAACTGGTGCAGGACGGCCAAGGTGGATGCAGCCCGGACGCCGGTGCCGCGGGCGAGGGCACGAAGGGCTGGGTCGTCGCTCCAGAGCACGGCATGTTCCGCGCGCGCGAGGTCGAGAGGCGACACCCAGACGCCAAACGGGCCGGGCATTGGCTCGTCGAAGGTACGTCCGGTGAGTGGGGCGGTCCGGCGGGTAAGCGCCTCGATCGCGGCGTGGAGCCCTCTGGCGTCTTGGGCCAGCCGGTCCCCTTCGGCTTCGGTGGTCTCGTCCAGCAGTAGGCGATCATGTTGGTCCTCGTACCGCAAGGAGCCGGTGGTCCGGAGCGCCAGGGTGTCCTCGGCGGCGAGGGAGTCGAGCATGACGTCGTCGGTGGTCAAAACTCGAGCGAATCGACTCATCGCGGCGCGACGGACGTTGTCGGGCAGCGTGAGTAGTACCGTGGCCGCCGGTGTGTCGATCACGACGTCGTGGTCTTCGGCCGCCTGCGCCGCCTTGACGCAGGCGTTGAACTCGCGGTGGTCGGGGACGTGGGCAGGTAGGACGCCGTCGCCGCGGCGCAGACAGATCTCGGCGTAGCTGCGCCGGCCCGCCGCCGCGAGCACGGCGAGCGGAACTTGGCCACGAGCAAGGCTGCGCGCGAGGCGGCGCCAGACCAGCTGCTGGTCGCTGGTGCGACGCATCATGACGATCATGTCGGTTCGCAGCTGGTCGAGGTTGGAGCTCTGCAAGCGGCGTAGGTACCGGCTGTCGGGCCAACGTTGAAAGAATTGTTCCGACTCCGCGGCGAGCTGAGCGCGGAGCCGGTCGGGCAGTTCCACGGATTCCGGCCACGGAAGCATCAGGTTCATCAGCGCGAACGCGACGAATTGTTCGTCGTCGCCGAAGCGGCGCAGCAGGCGCAGGCATCCCGTGACGGTCTCCACCTGCTGTCCCCGTCGACGGTGCAGCTGTATCCAGGCTCGGGCGTCGGCGGTGTTCGACGGGTCGAGCGGTTGGGGTGCCTCGTGCAGGGCCCGCCACGCTTCGGTGACGTCGCCACGGTTCATCTGGGTGCGGATTAGCGCCCAGCGGGACCTCATGTCCTCCGGCTCGATCTGCACCACCGTGCGCAGCAGATGGCAGAGGCGGTCCAACCCGCCACTATCGTTGGCGAGTTGCGCCGCCAGCCGCAGCGCGTCAGCCCTGCCACTCCAATCCGGTTCCGCTGCGGCGAGCAGCGCATCGAGTTCCTGTTCGGCCTCAGCGGTGCGCCCGGCGCGGGCGAGGACCTCCGCTGCGGAGTGGCGCAGCGATCGGTCACCGAAGTGGTCTGCGGCGTCGCGGAGGGTCTGGACCTGATCGTCAATCTGGCCGGCTGCCTGGTACGCCTGCGCGAGGTTGAGCGCGGCGGTGACCGACGAGCGTCGACGATCGCGCAGCTGCACGATGGCCGACCCGGGCCGGCCGGCGGCCAGCTCCGTCATGGCGCGCAGTTCGACAGCCTCATCCGGGTGGCGGTGGGCGAAGGCTGGGTACCGGGCCAGCCCGTCGACGCCGATCTGGGCTAGGCCTAGCAGCGCCTGAGCGAGCTGCTCGTCGCTACCGCCCGCCAGTTCGGCAGCCCGCCACCAGTGCGGCTGCGGGTCCTGCCCGTCGGCCTGCGCCAGGTAGGCGTCGATCCGCGCCTTCCCAGGCCCGTCGGGGACATGTTCGGCGCGTTGCCGGGCCAGGTCGAGCTGACCGATCTGGATCGCTGCGATGGCGACGCACTGGCACACCTCCGCCGAGGCTGCCTCGTAGGCGTTCGCCTCACCGTCGGGGGCACCGAGCTCGAGGACTCGGCGTAGATCCATGAGCAGCATACTCGCGTGGCAGGCCACCGCGACCGCCTCCGCGCTGTCGCCGCGGTAGGCGCGTCGATCATCACGGGCTCGGATCGCCAGGGACCGGGCCTCGCGCAGGTCGACGTCCCAGTTCGGCGACTCGCCCCGACGGGCGCGGGTGATCAGCATCTGGGCGCGGGCCACGGCCAAGCCGGCCGCCCACTGGTCGCGCAGCGCCTCGGCGAGCACGTGCAGGCCGCGGTCGATGGTGTGGCGATCCAACACAGCGTGCGCGTCAGCCGGTGCGGCGAGCCGGAGGCGAAGTACCGCTCGAAGGGTTTGGTCGCTCGGCTCCTCGGGTGCCCACGCTCCGACGATGCGCGCTGCGGTGTCCCGGTCACCGCCGAGCAGCGCCACCACTGCACCGGCATATGGCTCGCTGTCCGCCAACAATGTCGGCAGGCACGCAAGCGCGGCCGGCCGTCCGTCGCCGCCGTTCTCGTCGTAGATCATGGCAGCGCGAGCGAGCCAAAAGGCACGGCGCGGAGCACCCTGACTCGCCGCGGCCGTGAACAGGTCCACCGCCAGGATGCGGGCGCCATAGGAGGCGGCCAGTTCACCGGCGGCGAGTTGAACCTGCCAGGAGGCCGTGACCAGCCATACCGGTCGGCTGGCCTGCCACTGCCGCAGCACCTCGCCGGGGCGGTCCTCGACGGAGGTCACCGCGGTGATCAGTCGCCACGCCAGGGTCTGGTCGTCGCGCCAGGCCGCGAGTAACCGGGGGCCGTTCAGCGCCGGCAACTGCCGCAGCCGCTCATACATCTGCTCGTCCCGTACACCGACCGGAGTGGAAGCCGACGTCAGCGGGCTGATCGACACGACGGTGGCGACGTCGCGCACCACCATCTCGTAGGTCACGGTCGCGGCTGTCTGCGCGTACTCGGCCGACAGCTCCCGCAGCCGTCGCCAGACCGCCACGGCTCGCGCCGGATCACCCGCCAGCGACACCAGCCGGCTGACCACACCGGTGCGGTCGGCCTGGTCGTCACCTTCCAGCCGCAGTTCGATGATGCGCAGAGCCTTCAGCAGCCGCCACGTTAGCGCGTCCCGGGCCGCGGTGTCCCGCAGCGATATACCGCCTTGCGCAGCTGCTGCTGTCACCGCGTCGTCAAGGTTCTTTAGCCGTGCACGAACCTTGGCGTTAGTTGCCCGCGGCGCGACAACGGCTGCGCGGAACGCGGGGCTGTCCGGCTGCCGGCGCGCCAGCGATGCCAGCTGTGCCACCTCGACGGCGCCGGCGTGCGGGGCAGCGACGGCCAGCCCGAGCCGTTCGCTGTCGGTGTCGAACCCGCCATGCCGGTCGCTCACCATCCTCAGGTAGTCCATTAGGCCGTGTGTCATAAGTGCCGTTCGAGGCGTCGGAGCCAGATGTCGATCATGCTGATGGTGGCGGTGGCTTCGTACCGCACGGCGAGCTTGTCGTATCGGGTGGCCACGGCACGGTGCTGTTTGAGCAGGTTGATGCCGCACTCCACGGCGTGACGCTGCCGGTATGCGCTGGGGTCGAAGGCGGGTGGACGGCCACCCGCCGAGCCCTTCTTGCGTCGGTTCGCGGCCTGGTCGGCCTTGACCGGGATGACGCAGCCGATGCCGCGCCGGCGCAGGTAGCTCCGGTTGGCCTTGCTGCTGTACGCCTTGTCGGCCAGGACCCGGTCCGGCCGGCACCGGGGTCGGCCGACGCCGAGGCGAGGCACCCGGATGCGGTGCAGCACCGTGGTGAACTGCGGGCTGTCGCCGCGCTGCCCACCGGTGATGACGAACGCCAGCACCATGCGGCCCTGCTCGCAGGCCAGGTGCAGCTTCGTCGTCAGACCGCCACGCGAGCGGCCCAGCGCGTGATCGGCCGGCTCGACGGCGTCACTGCCGCCCGGCGGCTCGACCTGCGTGTGACTGTCCCGGCGGGCACCGGCGGCGTGCTGATGCGCCCGGGCGATCGTGGAGTCCACGCTCACGTCCCAGGTGATCAACCCGACCGCGTCGGCCCTACCCTGCAACCCGGCCAGGATCCGCGCCCACACACCGGCCCGCTGCCAGCGCCGGTACAGCCCGTACACCGTGCGCCAGTGCCCGTAGCAGTCCGGCACGTCCCGCCACGGCGCACCCGTGCGGACCCGCCACCTGATCCCGTCAATGAGCTGCCGCTTGCTCCACTTCGGCGGTCGACCTGCCTTCTTCGGTCTGGGCAGCAGCGGCTCCAACACCGCAAACTGCGCGTCAGTCAGGTCGTGCCGCCTCGTCACCGCTACGCTGGCCACGAGGTCTCCGTGCAGATGGTTGTCTTGGTCGATAACCCATCTACCGGAGACCTCACCGCATATCGATCACCGACACGCCCAGCCGATCAACCTCACAGCCAGGACCACGGGCACTTATGACACACGGCCTAGGAGTGTGACGAAGGAGGCGTTGCCGCCCCCGATGGTCGGCGTTCGACGGACCCCGATATACATGGTGCGCGAGACCGGCGGGCAGTCGCCGAGCACGACGAGATCGTCGACAGGGCATGTGGCGCCTTGCTGGAACCGGACCTCACGAACGGTGAACTCGTCGCCGAGACCGACAACGGGATGCCGCAGCAATAACGCGGCTAGCAACACCGCCCCGTATGCATGTTCCAAGGTGGTCCCGCCACCGCCCGTGGAGTAAGGGCTGGCGTACCCGCGGTTGGTTGGCCCCACTTGGTCGTGCCACTCCTTCCGCCGTCACCCGCCTCCTGACGGGGCCCCGACGACCATGATGGCGCACCGGTACGACAGCTCCGGCGGAGACGTATCACGCACGACACCCGCAGACGTGACTCCTGCCCCTACCTTGGTCGACCTGCCGCAGCTGCTGCAAGCAATTGACGTTCGCGCTCGGTCTGCACGCCGTCGTATCTGACGCCAGTACAGCGCAGAGTGAGACGCATGACCGGCTCTTCATCGGGAGCGATGCCCGTGGCGACCATCGTAACCTTAACCGAACCGTCGATGCCTCCGCTGACGATGCAGTCGTCGCCGACAAACACCACCGATGTGATCATTGCTTCGTGCCGGCGGCTGCGCCAGCACGGGTTGACCCTGTCCAGCTTGTACTGGAGCAATGTGATATCGCCATTTCGGTGCCCGCAAACCAGGAGGAGCCCTCCTTGTGGCGACGACCGGATGTCCATGCAGTTGACGCTGCGGAGGTCGATCCGTGCTGCCAACCTAGCGCCGTCCTCGACCCATAGCGCCAACTGCACCTCTGACTCGTGAGCGACGGCAGAAGCCCGACCATCGAGCTGTGCATAGCACACTACGGTTTCATCTGCGGCTTCAAGCCTGTACCGATCCAAGCTTGTCAGCTCCATCCAAGCTATCCTCGTAACTCCTCCGGATAGTTCCTCCTCATAGAGGATTGTCGTCGGCCCTGCAGCAGGTGGGCGCAGTGCCGAATTCGTCGCAAATCTGGTATCACAAATCCACCCGGATCCTTCTCGTGAGAGCACACTAAGCTGGTTATCGCCAAAAACGAGCAATCGACCACGAGGTGTTACCTGGATGCGTTCGATAGCATGGCTGGCATGGCCCACAAGCTGGGTCCCCCACTGGCCGCCGGGTTTCCGTTGCCATATCCTTATCGACCGATCGTCATATCCTGCTGCAACTCCTAGATTATCGAGAACAGCCAGATCCACCACAGTTGAGGTTTCCTCCAGCCGTACGCCTTCTAGATCAGCTTCACTAAGGTCGGCGAACTCAAGGTTGGCGTTGTCCAGGTTGGCGTTCCGCAGCGAGGCGCTGACGAGCCGTGCGTTACTGAGGTCGGCGCCGTTCAAGTTGGCGTAGTCGAGCCGCAATCGGGAGCAGTCATCCTTCGGCACCGGGCCACCGCTGGTATGCAGCAGTGTGATCGCGTGACCGCCGAGATAGGTGGTTTGGAGCTTCACGGTAGCCGATCGGGTAAAGCTCTCGAGCAGGTCCCAGATCGCCGCTGTGTCGGGCAGTTCGCGAATCATTGACGCGGTGAAGTGGATGATCTCCGGCAGAGGAGGCAGACTGTCAAGAACGTTCCGGGCCTTCTCGCGGTCTTCGTGGAGCATTCGAACCAGTGCGCACGCCACGAAGTACTCCTGCATGGAGCGGTGGAAGAAGGTGACCGGCCAGCGAGGTTCTTCTGGTGCGGACGCAGCCTTCAGCAAGGACCGGATACTGACACGAGCTGTCGCGTCAATCCCGTCGCCTGAGGCCGGCTGCGCGACACCATCGCGTGTCTGCCATAGCATCTCGGCCAATCTCCTGTCGGCCTCGCCCGCATCGCGGAGATAGACGTAGGGCTGATCTGAAGTCTGTAGCTGAACGGCGATCCTCTCCAGGATTCGCAGAAGATTCTCGATCAGCTCGTTGTTGGTAACCTGCCCTGCCCGAAGGTAATCAAGCTTCCGCGACAGGCTCTTGTGCACATAGGTACGGTAAAGGATGAGTTCACTGAACTTGTTTCTTGGGAGGTCCGCAAGAGTTTCACGGATCATTTGCAGAAAGAGAGGCTTTGCGGCGAGGCCGACTGGGTCGTACAGAGCACGCAGAGCACTGAGTCGCTGCTCATCCTGCGGATCATTCATGAAGCTCTCAAGGTAGCGGATGCGGTCGGCGCGCGGCACCGGCGATAGGTGTAATATGTGCGGCTGGTCCAAGCGGTCGAGGATCCGTGCACGATTACGCCCTACATCTAGGACACGGCCACGTGAGGTCACGATGATTCGTAGTTGCGGGCCGGTCAACTCCGCAAGGCATGACTCGAGGCCGGCGATGTTCTCCTCAATGTCCTCGTTGGATAGGCTGGTAGACATCTCATCGAACCCATCGAGGATTGCCAGGCAGCGGTTCGAGGCAGTTAGGTCACGCCATTCGGCGAGCGTCGCGCCGATTTCATCGAGCCGCTGCTTCAACAGCAGACGCCCGTCTCGGACAGTCTTGAACCGCCCGAGTGGGATGCGCAGGGGAATGACGCCAGAGTTCGGGTCGGTGAGAAAATCCTCGCAAAGGCGACGGCTGAGCATGTACGTGAAGAAACTTTTCCCCTCACCGAAGTCGGCGAGCAGTAGAAGGTTGCCACTGCTCGGCCCATCCATCCATGCAAGCACTCGGTCCAACAGGGTGCCGTCAAGGACCGAGCCGTTGACATCCGTGGCCCTGACGTTAACATGGTTATTCATCAAATCGGCGAAGTGGTCGGCCCGCTCGCTACCGATACAGTGCTGCGCGGGTAGGCGGAGATAGTTCTGCCACACTGGGGCTAAGCGTACGCGGGGCGCGAGCCGGTCGCGGATGATATCGACGATGCTCTGTACTGATTCGGGTGGGGCCACTCCATAAAGCGCCTCGTACAGGCTAGGTTCCAAGGAGAAGAATTCGCGAATGCCGGTCTGCGGACTCCACACCTGCACATTGAATGGGAATTCTCCAACCCGGTTCCAGTGATCAAGCATCAACTGCAGTTCATTAGAGGGATCTGCGTGTGGCGAGATAAGGATCCAGTGGTCAAAAGGCGCATCCCGATAGTGCATCTTGTTCTGCATGAGTTTATCGGCAACGTCCCGGAGGGCGACACGGCTCGACCTCGCGAAGTTCTTGCACTCTACGTGGCACACAACCTTCGAGCTTCCGGCCACCGTGCAGGTAATCTTGACGTCATATCCGAACTGCGAGCCCGAGGACTGTTGCCGGATACCGCCGATCAGGTCGCCTCGGTTCTCTGGACTCAACGAGAAGAAGTGCGCAAAAAGCCGAGCCGTTGCCTCTTCCAGCAACTGTCCGGATTCGACTGATGTCTGCCGGTAGCGAACGTTGTCGGGTCCGCCCTGATCGGTGGTACGGGCGCTATCAGGTGTGGTGGAAGCAAATTGCGGTGAGCTGGTTTCCGGCGGTTGAGCCGCCTGTTCCCCAATGTCAAACAGCCTTGACTGCGGTGTAAGCTGATTTGACTCCGCGAAGACATCCCAGAGCCGGCCGACGAATGCTCGGTCCGAGTCATCCCAACGGATAAAGCCGAGGTCGTCGGACAGATTATGCGGGCCAGCCTGGCCATCAGATGTTGAAGCATTTCTCGTATCTGCAACCTGATATTGCCCGGGACCGTGCTCCATGGCTTCTGCCGCCTCGTGGACGACCATCCTGTACCGGTTAAAGCTAAGATCATATCCCTGTTCGATGATCTCGGGCTTGGGTACGCAGAAGCTTTGTTCAGTCCGCTCCCGCGCAAGCTCGGTGGTGTCTCGATGGAACCATCGCCTTAGGGCGTCCGGCAGGCTGTTTTTCGCGTGCTCGTCCTCCGTCAAGGCCACCTGAGGCACTGCTCCAAGCTTCTCGGCAGGCAGCAGCTGCGTGCGCTTGCCGTTCAAACTCCAGCCGTCGGCGGTCACCTCGTAGAACCAGACGTTGTCGGTGCCGCCGCTGTTGGTCTTGGTGAAAAGCAGGATCGCCGTAGAAATGCTGGAGTATGGCTTGAAGGCGCTGCTCGGCAGCTTCACCACACCGTCGAGCCTCTGGTCCTCGACCAGCATCCGGCGCAGTTCCTTGTGTGCCCTGCTCGATCCGAAGAGCACGCCCTCGGGCACGATGACGGCGGCACGGCCGCCGGGCTTGAGTAGCCGGAGGAAGAGGGCAAGGAACAGAAGCTCCGTCTTTTTGGTCTTGACGATCCGCTGGAGATCCTTGGACGTGCTTTCGTAGTCGATGCTGCCGGCAAAGGGTGGGTTGGCCAGGATCAGCGAGTACTTCTCCGACTCGCTGCCGACGCTCTCGGCTAGCGAGTCTCGGTAGCGGATGTCGGGGTTCTCCACGCCGTGCATCAGCATATTCATGCTGCCAATTCGCAGCATCGTGCTGTCGAAGTCGAAGCCGTGGAACATGCTCTCGTGGAAGTGCTTCCGCTGCACCACGTCGTGCAGCACGTCTGGGTGGACCCGCCGGATGTGCTCGCCAGCCTCGACGAGGAAGCCTCCAGTGCCGCAGGCCGGATCGCAGATCTGGTCGGACGGCGTGGGAGCCGTCATCTCGACCATGAGCTGGATGATGTGCCGGGAGGTACGGAACTGTCCGTAGTGACCGTCCATGGCGATCTTGCTGATCATGTACTCGTAGAGGTCACCCTTGGTGTCCCGGTCCGCCATCGGAATCTGGTCGATCATCTCGACCACACGAGCGAGCAAGGCCGGGCTGGGGATGGTGAATCGGGCATCCCGCATGTTGTGCGAGTAGGCCGACCCGTCGCTGCCGAGCTGCTGGAGGTACGGGAACACCTGGTGCGCGACGATCTGGTACATCGTCTCCGGGGCCCGGTCCTTGAGCCGGGACCATCGGAGGTCTTCCTGATCCGGCTGGAACCTTAGGTTGACCGAGGCGCTCGGGGAGCGCTCCGCCCTCTTCCTCTCCCGCGTCTCAGTCTCGTCCAGTTCCTTGATGAAGAGCAGGTAGGTGATTTGCTCGATTACCTCCAGCGGGTTGGAGATGCCGCCCGCCCGGAAGGCATCCCAGATGCGGTCCACCTTGCTCTTCAGTTCAGCGGTTATCACGAGTCTCGTCCTATGGCATCGACATCTCAGAGTTGGCCTCACAGGCTAGCCCTTGCCAGGACCTCCGGGCTGAGTGTCCGGGGTCGAGGTTCGGCGCGCGGCGGCAACGAAGCGACGACCCACGCGATACTCGACCGGCTCACCAGCTAGAACACCGACCGGCGGGTGGGGTACTCCGTCGACTGGTCGGCGACCGAAAATGTCACATGCGTAGGTCAATGAGCTGATCGGACTTGTGGCTGGGCGACGGCTGGCTGGCCGGAATGCGGGCCATCGTCCGCCGTGAACGCCTACAGGCTGCCGTGCAGCTGGCGCTGTTCGAGGAGCGCTGTTGCCGGACAAATCCGGCAACAGCGCTGGCGGCGAGGAGGACCTGCATGCAGTCGAGCAGCAGCCGGTCGTGTTGCCCAACCCCAGGATGTCAAGTTCAGCACATGGGATCGGTATCCAGTTGTGATCTGGTCGTGGCGGCGGGTTGTCGCGGGCACCGTCGCTCGTACCGGCAAGCCGGCGGGGCCAGTGGGTAACGTGATCGTGACCCTACACAGGCTCCGCGTCGTCGCTGGCTTTGCGCGCCCCGCCGGCGGTAGCGTGCACCACCGTGACCGCCGCTGATCCTGCCCGTACCCGTAAGCCCAGGAAGCGTGAGGGGTATGGCGTGAAGCTGGTCAGAGGCCCGTTCGTGCGGTTGGCCCCACATCCGGACAGCTGCGAAGGGGCTGCTGATCTACCCGCCTATGCAGCTCGTGTCCGCCGCAGCGGGAGACCGTTGGCCGCCGACCTGTTCAGCGGTGCGGGTGGTTTGAGTCTTGGTCTGCAGAAGGCCGGCTACGAGGTCGTGCTGAGTGTTGATCACGACGCGGAGGCGGTCGAGACGCACCGGCATCACCACGGCGGCCTCAGCGTCGACTGGGACCTCGGTGACCCTGCTGTGATCCGCACAGTTGCTGATCTTGTGCGCGACTGCCAGATCGAACTGCTCGCTGGCGGTCCCCCATGCCAGCCGTTCTCGAAGGCCGGCCGGTCGATGATCCGTCACCGAGTCCGCTATGCAGAGCGCGACCCGTACGACGAGCGTCGGGACCTGTGGCGGTCGTTCATCGAGGTGATCCGGCTCGCCCGGCCGCCGGCCGTGCTGATGGAGAACGTTCCGGACATGGCGCTGGACAAGGAGATGTTCATCTTCCGGACGATGGTCCACGAGCTGGAGTCGATGGGCTACGCAGTCCAGGCCCAGGTGGTCGACACGTGGCGGTACGGGGTCCCCCAGTTCCGGCAGCGCCTGATCGTGGTCGCCCTGGCCGACGGCGCTTTGTTCGAGTGGCCGCCGCATGCACTCGAGCGGGTGACCGTGTGGAACGCGATCGGTGATCTTCCGCCGGTGGAGGGTGGCTGGCGCCCTGAGGGCGGCGCCGAGGGATGGACCGATTACGCGGAGCCGGTGACGGAGTATCAGCGCAACATGCGGGCGGAGGTGACGGACGCTGACAAGCGCAAGGTGTTCGATCACATCACCCGACCTGTGCGCGAGGACGACGCCCGTGCGTTCGAGTTGATGGACGCTACCACCCGTTACTCGGACCTTCCCGAGGAGATGAGGCGGTACCGCGACGACATCTTCGACGACAAGTACAAGCGCCTCGACGAGGACGGCCTCTCCCGGACGATCACCGCGCACATCGCGAAGGACGGCTACTGGTACATCCATCCGCGGCAGGGTCGGACGCTGACCGTGCGGGAGGCGGCCCGGTTGCAGACCTTCCCCGACTGGTTCAGGTTCGCCGGACCACCGTCGGCGGCGTTCCGTCAGATCGGCAACGCGGTGCCACCGCTGTTCGCCGAGCACCTGGCGGGCGCGGTGCGCCGGAGCGTCGCCGCCGCGCGGCCGGCGGAGACCTCCACACGGGAGGTCGCGGCGTTGCTCGCCGGATGGTTCGACAGCGCTGAGGTCCGTGGCCTCCCCTGGCTACGGGCGACCACGAGATGGCAGGTGATCCAGGCGGAGATGCTGCTGGACCGCGCCTCCGTGGACGTCATACGTCCGCTCTGGCCGCTGATCGCGAGGTGGACCTCCCCGCAGGCAACGGTGCTCGCAGAGGCGGAGCTGAGCGAGATCGGGCGGTGGACGGGCAAGGAGGTCCGCGCGGGTCGGATCGTCGAGCTGGCAGGGCGGCTGGCCGACAATCCGGCGGTCCTCGATGACGACGCCGGGGTACGCAGCATCCCCGGGGTACACGAGGCGTTGGCGGATCTGGCGATCCTGGTCGTGCCCAGTGCGGGCGAGGACGATTCGGAGGAGCCGGTTCTGTCCACGAAG
This sequence comes from Micromonospora inyonensis, assembly GCF_900091415.1. Classification (NCBI taxonomy): domain Bacteria; kingdom Bacillati; phylum Actinomycetota; class Actinomycetes; order Micromonosporales; family Micromonosporaceae; genus Micromonospora; species Micromonospora inyonensis. The sequence goes on from NZ_FMHU01000001.1 coordinate 2,260,880, forward strand.
GGTGTGCTGCGGGTGGCTGCCCGTTACCTCGGTGAGCCGGTCGACCGGAGGAACCGGCTCACGGACGGCCGGCTGGCGGTGGCCCGCATGATCGGTGACGACAGCGACGCCCGCAGGGCGCACCTGGGTCTCATCGAGCTGGCCAACACACTGTGTCGGCCTGTCGAGCCGACGTGTGACGCGTGTCCGTTGCAGAAGGTGTGCCGCAGCAGCCAGGCCGGAAGCCTCCGGCTCTTCTGACCGGCAGTCGTCCGGCCTTCCCTGCGGGACGGCCTCAGGTGTCCAGACCGAGGGTCTTCAGCACGTCCGGCGACTGTTCCCTCAGCACGGCGGTGATGCGTTGCCAGGCGGCCCATTCCCCGGCCTGCATAGCTGCGGCCCGCAGGGCGAGTCCGGCGGTGGCGGCGGCATGCGTGGCGGCGCGGACCTCGGGCGGGGCACCGAGACCGGCAGGGACCGGCCGTGGCGTCGCGGTGGTGCGGGGGGTTTTGCGGTAGGCGTCGTTGGCGTAGATGCACAGTTCGTTGATCGGTGCTTCGAGCATCTGGCGGAGCTGGGCGGGGATCGCGACCCGCATCTTGGCGACGTTGATGTTGAACGCGGAGTCGAGGCCGGTGCCGAAGTCGACGGAGGCCCGGGCGAGCTTCGTATGTTCATCGATGCCGCGGATGCCGCCCCAACCGCCCCACTGGACGAGGCGGTCGGCGCGGTAGATGTACAGGCCCTGCTGGCGGTTCCAGTTGAGCGGTCCGGAGTGCCGTTCGAACTCGCTGGGGGAGCTGAAGCCGTCGCGTGAGGGCAGGATGTAGCGGCGCAGGGTCACGTGGCCCCCGGCGTCGCCGAGTGTGACCTCGAAGCGTTGGGGCGGCAGTTCCTGCCGGGCCACCTCATCCGGTGCGAACGGGTTCCAGGCGCGGACCTTCTGCCCGTTGACGGAGATCACGACCTGCCGGCCCCCGCCGGTGCCTTCGATGAAGCGGTGGAACACCATCCCGAGGTGTTCGGCGGTGCGGGTGGCGAGCGTCTCGATGCGCCGTTTGGCCCAGCCGCCTTCGGGTCGGCGCTCTGGGAGAACCCTGTCGAGGCTGCGCCAGAGCACCACCGTGCCGGTGCCCTCGGCGAGCCACTTCCGGGCACGGATGACGTCGGGATCGGCACCGGGGTCGACGATGACCCACTCGTCCCATTCCTCGACGATGTCGAGGTCGAGGCTGCGGGCGGAGGTACGGAAGATCTTCGGTGTGCTCCGGGTGATCACGGTGACTGACCGGCACTGCGACAGCGACGCGGTCTTCAGTCCGAGCCCGTACCGGCCGAGGTCACCGTCGGCGTAGCCGCGTCGTGACCCGAGACGGAGGGCCTCGAGGAGCGCGTTGGGTGTCATGCCCGAGCCGTCGTCGATGATGAAGACCCGTGAGTCGGCGCCGTCGAACTCGATGCTGACGTCGACGTGGGTCGCTCCTGCGGCGATGCTGTTGTCGACGATGTCGGCCACGGCGGTGGAAAACTCGTAGCCGATGTCGCGCAGGGAACCGGTCAGTCTCGCCGCCGAGGGCGGCACCTGGAACCATGATCCGGCCGGCATCGGTTTCCTCCCCGGTGTACGACGGCAGCTTCAGGACCAGGATGTCACACATGACGTGGTGATCTTGTACCGCGTTCCGGTGCCCCCCGTTTCCGCTGCCAGAGTGCTTCGACGCGGTCCGCGACGTCGACGGGGTCCTCGTGTTCCCAGAAGTGCGCGACCGTCCAGCCGAGTGCGGAAAGCTGGTCGTCCTTCTCGCGGTCACGCTGAACGTTGCGTTGCAGTTTCGCGGCCCACCAAGCGGAGTTGTTCTTGGGGAGCGTGCCGTGCAAGGGACACATGTGCCAGAAGCATCCGTCGATGAAAACGGCGAGCTTCGCTCTGGTGAAGGCGATGTCGGGCCGTCCGGGCAGCAGTTTGTGGTTGACCCGGTACCGCATCCCCCGACGGTGCAGTTCACGACGGATGAGGAGTTCCGGGCGTGTGGAGGCGCGTGGCATCCGGCTCATCTGCGCTGACACCAGCGCGTTGAGGGGTGCCGGTCGGCGACCGGTGGATGTCAAAGCGCCCCCCGTCGCGGGTGAGGTGCCTTCCGGCCGTCCGGACGGATCCGGTGGCAGCGCGCCGGTCGTGACCGGCCGACCGCCCGGTGGGCGGTGGCATCTGCGTACACATCGATGTCAGCCGAACGGGCCGAAGGTCCGGGTCGGGGCACGGATGCACAACCGGCGGATTCACCGCCGGCGCGGCCCGGACCAGGGCCGGACAGGTGCCGGTACCGGCGCGGCGACCACCGGCCCATGTAGTAAGGGGCGATCCGGTACGTTGAAAGTCGCCGTGACACCGGGATCCGGAGTTTCCCGGATTCAACCGTCGGACGAATATGCTGAAGAGCACTGTCACCCATGCCGACCACCCCCATGCCCCGCCCGGCAACCGCCCCTCGTCCCGGAAGACTGCACGATGTCTGAATCTTCACCTCTGGCGGTCCTATCCGTAACGGCGGTCGCGTGCGCCCTGCTGGAGTCGAATCATGCCTGACGTGGACGTGAGTGCATTCGCGCACACCCTCATCGAGGACGTCCGGGCGCAGGCGGACGCCGACGGCTGTGACCTGGCGGAGGCGTTCGCACGGATGATGCTGGACCAGTTCAGCCTGGACGGCTACACCGAGGACGCGACTGTCGTCATGTACCGCGACCATGGGGTGGAGATCAGCGGTTACGGGCTCTCCTCCGATGACCGGTGCCTGGATCTGTTCGCGACGGTATACAGCCCTCGGGCGGACGATGCACACAAGATCAACCGTCCCGAGTTGGACGCGGTGACCCGGCGGCTGCAGAACTTCCTGCTGAGGGCGGTGCCGGGCACCCCACGTCGCAGGAACCTCTCATCCGAGGTGCTCGGTATGGAACGGGCGGTCGCGGAGAAGTTCCACCAGGTCGACCGGATCCGCTTCATCATCGTCACCAATGCCCGCAGTGTCGTGCGGGATCCCGGCATGACGACGGAGGTCGAAGGCCGCAAGGTCGTCCGGGAACTGTGGGACCTGCGTCGCCTGGCCGCGTGGTCGGTGTCCGGGACCCAGGCGGAACCGATCATCGCCGAGTTCCCAGACGGCCTGCCGTGTCTGACCGCACCGCTGACGGCGGGGGACTACTCAGTGTTCCTGGCCATCGTGCCCGGCGCGGACCTGGCCGCGCTGTACGCCGAGCACGGCGGTCGGCTACTCGAGCTCAACGTGCGGTCCTTCCTGCAGACGAAGGGCGCGGTCAACAAGGGCATACAGGAGACGCTGCGGACCACACCGGACCGGTTCCTCGCCTACAACAACGGCATCGCGGCCACGGCTGCCCGGGTGGACCTGGACCGGGGGACCAACGGGCAGACCGTCATCCGGCGGATCCACGGCCTGCAGATCGTCAACGGCGGCCAGACCACCGCATCGATCCACCATGCGCGCCGCAACGGCGTCCCGGTCGACAACGTGCACGTACAGATGAAGCTCACCGTCGTGTCCCCGGACCGGCTGGACGAGATCGTTCCCCGCATCTCCCAGTACTCGAACACCCAGAACAAGGTCACCGCATCCGATCTCCGCGCCAACAGCGGCTTCCACATCGACGTGGAGCGGATCATGCGGACGCTCCTCGCGCCGCCTGGGCCGGTGCACCGCGTGGACACCCACTGGTACTACGAACGGGCCCGCGGCCAGTACGCCGACGCCATCGCCAGGGAGACGACACCCGCACGACGGGCCACCTTCCGCGCGTCGAACCCGCCCGACCAGAAGTTCGACAAGGCCGACCTGGCGAGGTTCGAGCAGTCGTGGGCACGCTACCCCCACCTGGTCAGCCGCGGCGGCGAGAAGAACTTCGTGCTCTTCCAGGGGCGCCTCAAGGACGAGCCGGTCACTGTGGACAAGTCCTACTGCCGCAGGCTCGTCGCCAAGGCGATCCTGTTCCGCCGTACCGACCGGATCGTCCGCGACCAGGACTTCGGCGGCTACAAGATCAATATCGTGGCGTACACCATCGCGTTCCTCGTTCACGCCACCCGCGGCCGCATCGACCTCGACAGGATCTGGCGCGACCAGGACCTGTCGCCGGCGCTGAGGGAGGCCATCGTCGAGGTCTCGATGCTCACCCAGAAGGTGATCACGTCCCCGCCGGACGGACGCGTCCACGTCGGGGAGTGGGCGAAGCGTCCGGAGTGCTGGGACGCGGTCCGTGACCTGGACTGGCAACCCTCACCGGCGCTCGAGGCGGAACTGGTCGACGTCGACACCTACGCCGAGGACCTGCAGCTCATCCAGGGGACCACCGCACAGGACTGGTCGGACCTGGTCGACTGGGGGCGCTCCACCGGCACACTCGACGGAGCCGACCAACGCACCGCCGCCAACGTCGCCGAGGCGCTCCGCGAGCGGTGGACACCCGCCGGCAGGGACGTCCTCGCCGCAGTACCGCTCATGCGCCGTGCACGCCGACGTGGTTTCCGGCCCGTCGCCGGGTTCTGACCCACGACCACAACCGAGAGGTGGCGCCACCATGTCCGTGTGGACCCGCGACGTACCCGTCGAGGGAACAACCGAACTCCCACCGGACCCGCGTGCCCTCGACGCCCTCGGCCGTAACCATTCCCTCGAGACCGCTCTCGCCGACCTCGTCGACAACTCCATCGACGCTGACGCCGACCGCATCCGGATCCGCTTCATCCGGCACCGCACCAGGCTCGTCGGTCTCTACGTCGTCGACAACGGCACCGGCATCAGACCCGACACCATCGACGCCGCGATGACGGTCGGTGGACGCCGGGACTACTCCGGCACCGACCTCGGCCGGTTCGGTGTCGGCCTTAAGGCCGCGTCCTTCAGTCAGGCCGCCAGCCTCACCGTCATGTCCCGCGCCGCGGGCCACCCACCCGTCGGACGCCGGTGGTTGCTGAACGGAAACCGCCGTGACTATCGGTGCGACATCGTCACCAGCGACTTCGCCGCCGCGGAACTTGACCGCAACTGGCCGGTGCCCACCACCCCCAGCGGGACCGTCGTGCGCTGGGACGACGTCGTCGGATTCCCTTCAACCGACGACCCGGCCCAGGTCGAGGAGTTCCTTACCCGGACCATCTCCCACCTGCAGGGACACCTCGGCCTCACATTCCACCGCATCATCACGCGTAGGAACATCCGCATCAGCATCGACGTCGAGGACACCGGACTCGGCGCCGGCATCGCCAGCACCGTCAACGCTCTGGACCCCTTCGCCTACCCCGGGACGCCACCCGGCTGGCCCAAGGAGCTACGGGCCGACCTCGACGGCAACCCCGTCGTACTGCGCTGCCACATCTGGCCCGGCCGGTCGAACCTGCCGCAGTACCGGCTCCCCGGCGGTGCGGAGCAGCGCCAGGGCCTCTACGTGTACCGCCACGACCGGCTCCTGCACGCTGGCGGATGGGAAGGCGTCCACGCCGCGGACCGCAGACTCCAGCTCGCCCGCGTGGAGATCGACATCGACGGCGACACCCCCGGCCTGTTCACCATGAACCCGGAGAAGACCCGGGTCACAGCCGGCCCACGTTTCGCCGGAACCGTCGCCCGCGCCCGCGCCGACGACGGCACCGACATCACCACCTACCTGCAGGCCGCCGAAGCCACCTGGACGACCACGAACCAGCGCACCACCGCCCGACGCCGGCCGGTGGTCCCGCCCGGCCGCGGCCTGCACCCGAAGGTCACCCGCGAGATCCGCGACGAGCTGCCGCAGCTCACCGATGAGCCCGTCAACATCCTCTGGAAGGCGCTCCCGGACAACCAGTTCATCGAGGTCGACCGTGAGACGAACACCCTCTGGCTGAACAGGAACTACCGTGCCGCGCTGCTCGGCGGCCGACGCGGCGGCCTCAACGACCTGCCGGTACTCAAGACGCTGCTGTACCTGCTCGCCGAGAACACGTTCCAGGGAGCCCACCTCGGCCCCAGGGACAAGGACAACATCGAACTCTGGCAGGGCCTGCTCACCACCGCCGCCCGCGCCGAACGCGCCGCCTACGAGGAGCGCCGGTGAGCACGTCCAGCCTGCGCCATATCAGTAGCGAGACGTTCGCCGGGCATCTGCGTCATACGGCGCCGATGGACCACCCGGTGCCCGGCGAGCCCCGGCTGGTGCTGTTCACTGTTCCTGGTGCCCGAGTCGGGCTGCGCGGGCCGGCACGCCCAGGGGAGCAGCCGGCACCCACCGGGCTGGAACACGTCACTGTCCGCATCGTCCACCACGATGGGCGACGGATGATCGAGTTGGTCATCACGGATCCCCGTGTATTCCTCGACGCCTATCCTCTGCTGCGGGCTGTCGCCGACCGGATCCAGCTGGGCCATCAGCCGATGACCTCAGCGGTCCGCGACACTCTTCGCCAGCTGGGGCATCTCCTGCAGCCCGAAGCCACCCTGCGGCGTTCCACCGAGATCGGCCTGCTCGGCGAGCTGTGCCTGTTCACCGGCGTGGCCCTGACCGCAGGACCGGCGGTGGCCCTGCAGGCGTGGCGTGGGGCCCTGTCGGAGGAGCACGACTTCGGCTTTCCCGGCTACGACGTGGAGGTCAAGACCACCACCTACGAACACCGTCGGCACACCATCGAATCACTCACCCAGCTCGTGCCGACCGGCACGCGGCCGCTGTGGCTGGTCTCCGTCCAGATCACCGTCGCGGGTCACGACGGCACCACCCTGCCGGACCTCATCGGCCGGACCCGGGCCCTGCTGAGCCCTGGAGCCGACCGAATGCGGTTCGACGAACTGCTGTACGCGGCAGGCTGGGCGGAACGCCACACCATCTCCTGCGGCACCCGCTGGCGGCTCAGGACACCGCCGGCGAGCTTCACCGTCGACGCCGGTTTCCCCCGCATCACGCCCGCCATGCTGCAAGCGCAGACCGATCTCGCCCGGGTCACCGACGTCCGCTACCGCACCGACCTCACCGGCCGGCCCGAGGACAACCCGCCGGACCTGCTGCGCACCGCCCTGACCGCCGGACAACAGGAGCTGCGATGAGCGACACCGTCACCACCGGCTACAGCTCTGCCCTCGACGGCATGAAGACTGCCGGCCCTGGACCGCTGCACCAGTTCGCGGCGCTCTTCGCCAGGGACGCGTCGCTGGCCGACGGCACCGCACTCCTCGCGCACCTGCAGAGCGCCGGCCCGGACGACGCTCTGCGCCAACGCCTCGCCTACCAGCTGTCGTCCTGGGACCACGCAGACGATGGACCGTGGGTCGCCGGTACAGCGCGCCACACCGCCGAACGGCGGGCCGCCATCTGCCGCGCGCTCGGCCTGGACCGGGCCACCGAGGCGCTCCTCTCCGAGATCATCCCCTGGGCCGCGATCGACGCGCCCATCGTCATCGCCGACCACTTCGAGGAATGGCGCACCCCGCAGCGGCGCACCGAACGTGACTTCTACTGGGCCCACTACAGCGCCAACCTGCTGACCAACGGCTGGGACCCGGCCGCCGTAGCCGGCATCGACGAGGCCACGGAGGAGGTCGTCCGGCGGGTCTCCGACCCGACCCGCAACGTCGCCTACCAGGCCAAGGGTCTCGTCGTCGGATACGTGCAGAGCGGAAAGACCGCCAACTTCACCGGCGTGATCGCAAAGGCCATCGACGCCGGCTACCGGATGGTCATCGTCCTGACCGGCACCACCAACATGCTCAGGGCCCAGACCCAGCGGCGACTCGACATGGAACTGTGCGGACGCGAGAACATCGAGCCGGACCATGATCCCACCGCACACGAGTACCGCAACGACGAGGACTGGAAACGCCACAAGTTCATCAACCACGGTGGCAGGCCGTCCGACTCCGGACATCCCGACATCGAACGGCTCAGCAACTACGCGGGCGACTACCAGCGCCTCAAGCAGGGCATCTCGGCGCTGCGGTTCAAACGGCACGACGCCACCAAGGAGTTCTTCCACCCCGCGAACCTCTACACCAGCGACGCCCGTCTGGTGGTGGCGAAGAAGAACGCGTCCGTCCTCACCAACCTCGTCACCGACCTGAAAAAGGTCAGCGCGCGGCTCGGCGAGATCCCCGTGCTCATCATCGACGACGAGTCCGACCAGGCGTCCGTCAACACCACCAGCCCCGCCAAGTGGAAGGAGGACAGCAAAAAACGCACCGCGATCAACCGGCTCATCGCCCAGCTTCTGACGATGCTGCCGCGCGCCCAGTACGTTGGCTACACCGCCACCCCGTACGCCAACGTCTTCATCGATCCGTCCGACGTCGAGGACATCTTCCCCAAGGACTTCATCGTCTCGCTGCCCCGACCGCTCGGCTACATGGGCGCCGACGACTTCCACGACTTCGACGACGACCGCCCAGTCGAACAGCGACCGTTGCAGACATCGAAGGAACGCGCCCACGTGCGCTACCTCAGCGACGAGCCCACGGACCACGAGCTGCTCGCCGCCCTGGACATGTACGTACTCACCGGCGGGCTCAAGGTGCACCGCGAACGGACCGGTGCCGGTAGCTACCGGCACCACACCATGCTCGTACACGAAGCGATGGGCCGCGAATCCCACCGCGAAACCGCGCGTCTCATCGAGAATCTCTGGGCAACTGCCGGCTACCACAGCTCGACAGGCCTTCTGCGACTCAGGGAGCTGTACGAGACCGACATTCTCCCCGTCACTACCGCACAGGCACCCGAGGCAGCCATGCCGGGCAGCTTTGACGAACTGCATGACGACATCGCCGGCGCGATCGGCCTGATCCAGCCGACCGACCGTCACGGCACTCCGGTCATCATCGTCAACAGCGACCCGGACCTGGAGAAGCACCAGGAGGATCTCGACTTCGACCAGCACAGAGTGTGGCGGATCCTCGTCGGCGGCAACAAGCTCGCGCGCGGCTTCACCGTCGAAGGCCTCACCGTCACCTACTACCGCCGCGCAACCAAACAGGTCGACACCCTGATGCAGATGGGCCGCTGGTTCGGCTTCCGATCCGGCTACCGCGACCTGGTCCGCCTGTACACGACCCCGGACCTGCACGCGATGTTCGGTGCCGCATGCCAGGACGAACAGTCCCTGCGTGATGACCTCCGCAAATACTCATCCGAGACCGCTCCCGAATCGCGCCTGACGCCGAGTCGGGTTCCTCCGCTGGTCGAACAGCACCGTCCTGACCTGCGGCCGACCGGCCGGAACAAGATGTGGAACGCCCGCCTCGTCTCGCGCAGCGCGCCAGGTGAACCCATGGAGCCGGTCGCGCACCCGGACAGAGGTAAGCGGGCCCTGCAGAACATCAGACTCTGGGAACCTGTCCTGGCCGCCGCTGCGGCGACCGGCACGGTTACATTCAAGGCAACCAAGGCTAAGGCAACGTATGCGGCGTATCACACGGTATTGCCGCATAGCGAGATGATGGCGGTACTGAACCGTCTGCAGTGGCTGCGCGATGACATATTCGTCCCGGAACGTACCTGGCTGAACTCGCTCGCCCCGAGCCAGCTGCGGCAGTGGGTCGTGCTGCTTCCCCAGCAGGTGGACCCCGCCACCGGCCGCATGATCCTTGGACACGGACCGTTCAGCATCTTCGACAGGAAGCGGAGCGAAACGGGAGTTCTCAGTGCCATCAGCGAAAGCCGCCACCGCAATGCGGCAGCGCGGATCGCGGGTCTCGAAGGCACATATCCTGATCCGGCCGCCGACAAGCTGGCGGAACCTTGCACAGCGGTACTCACCCTGTACCCCTCGGTCAAGCCGGAGACGTTGACGGGTGTGCGCGGCGATCGGGTCGATCCGGAGCTGGTCACGATCGGGTTCCGTGCCATCACCCCGTTGAGCACTGGTGGAGGCAGTAAACGGTTGATCTGGACGACCATGGACAGTGGCAGGCCGAACGACGTCGTCATCGACGCCCCGCCGGAGGTATGACCCACGCGGTGTGGATCTACCGCCGTCCGCACATGACCCTGAACATGTTCGTCCTCGACTGCTCTTAACAGATCGGCCGGCAGACGGGAGAACTCCTCATACTGCTCCCCGGCGTTGTCACGCGGGCCATCATGACGGTCTCGGTCGCCAGCCTCGGTGGCCCACCATCTGAAGGCATTCGGGAGCAGCCCTCCTCTGCCCTCTCGACTGCTGCACGCTCTGTCGCTTGCGAGGGTCATGGACGGAGTGACATGAGTGAGAGATTCATGTTTGACTACCTCGCATGCGACCTGCGGAAGCACGTCTGACGATCGATGTCGGCCGGGCCGGGGTGGTGGCGGTCGTCGCGTGCCCGGATGGCGGTTGGACGCCGCTGATGTTCGATGGCGGGCCGGTGTTGCCGAGCGCGGTGGCGGTGGCCGAGGACGGCTCTTTCCTGACGGGGCAGGCGGCATGGCGGGCCGCTTCGACGTCTTCCGACCGGTTCATCGCGTCGCCCGTCGCTTCTGGTGACCAGGTGACCGTGGGCGATGGTCAGGTGGAGTCGGTCGACGTGATGGCCGCGGTGTTGCGTCGGGTGGCTGATGAGGCGGCGCGGCTGGTCGGTGGGCCGGTGGGCGAGGTGCGGTTGGTGGTGCCGGCGGGGTGGGGGCCTCGGCGACGGACGTGGATGCGTCACGCCGCGCATCGGGCGGGGTTGGGTCAGCCCACTCTGGTGGAGGCTCCGGTCGCCGTCGTCGAGCACCTGCTGGCGGCTGGCATGCAGGTGGTGGTGGGCGCGTTCGCCGTGGTCTGTGACCTCGGCGCTGGCGCGGAGGTGACGGTGCTGCGGCGGGGCCCGACCGGGTTCGAGGTCCTGGCCACCCTCGCCGACGCGGACGCTGGTGGCGATGCCGTGGACCGGGCCTTGGCCGACGCGTTGGCCGAAAGCAGCGGCGACGCCCAGTTGGGTGTGGCTGGTGACGGCCGGTGGGCGGTGCTGGCGAGCGTGCGTGCCGCGAAGGAGTCGTTGTCGTGGCATCCGGCGGTGACGGTTCCTCTGCCGTCAGGGGCCGGTGTGGTGGTGAACGGGGTGATGCTGGAGCGGGTGGCGCTGCCGGTGGTGGAGCGGGCGGGGCGGCTGACCGCGGAGGTGATCGCGGCGGCGGATCTGCTGCCCGACGACATCTCGGGCGTCTACTGCGTGGGCGGCATGTCCCTGCTGCCGATGACCGCCGCCGTGATCGGTGAGGCGGCGAAGGTGCCACCGGTGGTCGTAACCGACCCGGTGACCGAGGCCGTGCGAGGGGCCGCCGGTGTGGGCATGCCCGCACCGCCCACCGAGGTCGCGGATGCGGTGGCGGTGCCGTCGGTGCGGCGGGCGGCGGCGATGGTAATCCCGGGGTTCGTGTCGCTGGGCTTGGTGGCGCAGTTTCTGTTCACGGCGGAGTGGAACGGCGCGCTCGTGTACAGGTGGGCGCTGTTGAACTGGGGTGAGCTCGCCCTGGCCGCCGTGCTTGCGGTCGTCGCGGCGCTGAACGCCGGCACCGTTCTGGGCGCGTTGTCCGCTGCCCGTACCTCGTCTGCCGGTGGCAGCCGGTCGACCGGTGGGCAGGTCGGCACGGGGATCCTTGCGGCGGTGTCGCTGGGTGTCGCGGTCGCCGGCATGTACGCGATCGTGGGGAGCCTTTACCTCGGCCTGGAGGTGGGTCCGTTCCTGCGGTGGACGTTGCTGCCGGTCGCGCCGGTGTTGGTGTGTGCGCTGGTGGCGGCGGTGGTCGCGGCGAGGGGGTGGCGGACCCCGGCGGCTGGTTGGGCGGAGTTCCTGGCGTTTCCGAACGGGTCGGTGGTGACGGCGGCGGCGGGCATGGTGCTGGTGCAGTACTCGTTGACCGCGGACCGGTGGCCGGACATGGTGCTGTGGATCGACCTGGCCGGCCGCGTCGGGGGCGCTCTGCTGGGTGTCGCGACGGTGATGGCGGTGGTGGGGCCGCTGATGCTGCGGCTGGTCCTGGCCGCCCCGGTGGCGGTGATCAGCGCGGCGATCGTCAGCTGGCGGGCCTCGGGCATCCTCGGAGCCGTCTACGCGATCGCCGTGGCGGTGTGGTGGGTGCAGCGGCTGTGGACCAGGATCGCGCGGGTCGCCCCGCCCGATGCCCGGGACGACGGCCCGGTGATCTCAGGGCTGCCCGCTGCAGCCGTTGCGAGGCGATGAAGCGGTGCGCTGGCCGAGACGCGTCGTGTCCGTGGCGGCGTTCCTGCTGCTTCTGGTGGCGCCTCCGCTGCTGCTGGTCCGTCTCACCGGCTGGCCTGTGCCGGCGTGGCCGAGCCTGGCGCAGGTTGAGCAGTGGGTGGCGGATCCGATCACCACGCAGACCGTGACCGGTGCGCTCACTGTGGTCGCGTGGTTGCTCTGGCTGCTGATGGTCGGAACGATCGCCCTGCGTCTGCTGGCGCGGGTGCGGACGGCCGCGCGGTGGATGCGGCGCATGCCATTGCCGACTCCGCTGCAGGCCACGGCTACCGGGCTCGCGGGCGTCGCCGTTCTCGGCACTCATACCGGCACGGCCGGCACGCCGGTGCTGGGTCAGCCCGCGACCACCACTCCAACCGTCGACAACGACCGGGGTGATCTCCGCGAGCCGCAGAGCCGGCAGGCGCCTGACCAGCCCGCTGAGGCAGCGGGCGTGGTGGTGCCGGGTGGCTGGCTGCCCCAGGAGACCGCCGAGCAGATCGCCGCTGCCGGGGCGCTGCTGTGGCTGCGGCGACGCCGCAGCTACCGACCGGATGTCCCTGACCCGGCACGCCATGACGCCGACCTGGTGCCGCTTCCCGCCGTGGTCGCCGCTGCCCAGACGGCCGTCGCCACCGAGCCCGATGGACCGCGTGGCAGCACCGGACAGGGCACTCCAGGGGCAGGCCGGCAGGACGGTGACGCGTCGGTCGTGGTGTTTCCTCCCGGCGGCGTGAGCCTGACCGGGCCGGGCGCGTCCGACGCCGCCCGAGGCATCCTGATCACCGCCGCCCTGCAGGCGCTACGTGATCCGCGACAGTCGGTCCGTCTCGTCACCACGCACGCTGATGTCGACGTGCTCCTCAACCCACACCCTCGGACGGCGAGCGTGGCGGGAATCCACGTGGCACCGACAGTCGACGACGCCATAACCGCAGTGACATCGCGCCCCGCCCCGTCGCCCGTGCACCGTGGCGAGGACCAGACGGGTCAGGACAGGTTGCTGCTACTTACCCACGCCCCCACCAGCCCACAGGCCAGCAGCCGTCTCGCGGAGATCGTCGCCCGCACCGACGTCGCCTTGATCGTGGTCGGAGAGTTACCGGCCAGCGATAACTGGAGCGTGGACTCGGCCGGGCACATCCACAGCCACCACGACCCAGCTCGCCGCAGAGGGCGCCTGTGCGTTCTCGACATGGCCGCCGCCAGGGACCTCCTGACGGTAATCAGTCCCGCCGACGTCCACACCGCCGCCAGAACGCCTTCCCCTCCACCGCTGGTGCCCCGTCCCCGAACTCCTCACCACACGGACGACGAAACAAGCACCACCCCGCGTCGGTCGGATGCGCCGGTGCTACGGCTACGGGTCCTGGGCGGCGTCACCGTGTCCTTCCAGGGCACACCGGTGGTGATCCGCCGTAGCGCCGCCCTGCAGGCCCTGGTCTTCCTCGCGGTCCACCCGCACGGTGCCACCGGACGGGACCTCGTCGAGGCGATCTGGCCAGGACTGCCCGCCCACCGGGTCACCGGCCGCCTGTACACGACCATGAGCGACCTCCGTAAGGCGATGCGCGAGGCCTGCGGTGCGGCGCCCATCGAACATGTCAACGACCGCTACCGGCTCAACCCGGGCTTGGACGTGGATCTGTGGCGGCTGCACCACGCGGTGCGGCAGGCCACGACCGCAGTGACCGACCGGACGCGAGCGTGGCAGGCGGTCATCGACGAGTACGGGGGCGCCCTCGCCGACGGCTACACCTGGCCGTGGCTCGAGGCCCACCGTGAGGTCGTCCGTCGGCACGTGATCGACGCCCACGTCGCCCTGGCTGATGGGCAAGCCGATCCCCGTCAGGCGCTGGCGCTGCTGCAGGACGCGATCCGCGTCGACCCCTACAACGAGGACCTGCACCGGCGGGCGGCGAAGATCCTTACAGCCCTCGGCGATCACGCCGCCGCGAGCGAGCTTCTCGACGCGTACGCCCAGCGGCTCGCCCAGGCCGGACTCACGCCCACCCATCTGCTCAGCGGGACGGGGCATCAGGACCTCTGAACGACGGGCGACGGCCATCCGCCTGCTGCTGGGCACCGGTCTCGTTGACGTAACCCGTCGGGCGTGACGGCTGTGGTGAGGCTCCTGAGCTGGGGTTGTAAGCCTGTGTAAGGCCGTGTGAGGTGCTGTGAGCCCGCCGACTATGTCCGGGTGCCACGCGGTGGTCATACCGTCGACGGCACCGCATACCCCCTTGTCGCCCGCCGGGTCTGGCATACCTGCCCGGCCGGGTCGGCTTCTCGCACCCTGCTGAAGGAGGCACCCCGTGGCACGTAGGTGGTCCGCCCTGATCCGGACGATGGCAGTGGCCGTCGTCGTGACCGTGGTGCCCGTCATCCTGGTACGTGTCGGCAACGACACTGTCCCGCGTCCCTCGACGGCTCTGCTGCGGGAGTGGATCCACCAACCCCTCACTCCCGGCTTCCTGGCCGCGCTCGTGCTGACCGCCGCATGGCTGGTCTGGGCGTTACTGGCCACCGCCGTCGCCGTTCGCGTTTACACCTGGACCACCCGGCTGGCGGGCTGGCTGCCGCCGATACACCTGCCCCGACCCCTGCAAGGGTTGACCGCGGCGATCCTCGGCGCCTCTGCCATCACGACCAGCGGTCTGGCCGCTCAAGCCGCGTCGGCACCCGCCACCGCTACGCTCCACGAACCCGCACCACACGGTGCGAGCACGACGGTCGACACCACCACCCGGCCGGTGGACCGGTCCGGCGTCGATCGGAACCCCACCCACACCGTCCGCCGGGGCGAGTCCCTGTCCACGATCGCCCAGCACCGCCTCGGCGACCGCGACCGCTGGGACGACATCTTTACCCTCAACCGCGGCACCCGGTTCCCCGTTGGCGGAGCCCTCACCGACCCGGACGTCATCCACCCCGGCTGGATCCTCGACCTGCCCGTCAACACGGCCACGCCGCCCAACAGACAGCAGCCCCGCCCCGATCCGCCAGAGCCCCCCGCTGTCGCGCAGCCAGCACCCGAATCGCCGACGCCCGCACCCACCACCACCGCGCCGAACACCGGGCCAGCAGCCCCCACCACGCCGCACGCTTCCGACATCGGCCAGGAAGCCCCCGGCCTCGCGACAGCACCGACCGCTACCTGCGAAACCGCCAGCCCCGCCCCAGCCGGCGACACCCAGGGCAGGTGGCCCGCACGCGGTGTGTCACTACCCGGCGGAAGCTGGGTCGATGCCGGCCTCGCCGCGGCCATCGCCGCCGCGGTGACGCTGGTCTGGGCGCACCGGCAACACCGCTACGTCCCCCGCACCACGCCATCGTCGGCGATCCGCTTGGACGATTCGGACCTGACGCCCATGCCCCATGTGGTCAGGCAGATCCGCCATGGCCTGCGCCGCGCTGTCCCTTCCGACACCACAGTTCATGACGCCCGCGACCCGCGTGATGGGAACGTCGGCGACCAGGACGGTGCTCACGCCACTGACGACATCGGTGTCGTCGACCGTGCCGGCGGCAGCCCGTCCGTTATGGCCATCGACGGCGAGGAAGCCTCGGACACCGCCGGAACAGTGCCGGTGGCGCCCGCTCTCGCGCACCGGCCGTCGGCGGTGTGGCCGTCCACCGGGTTGGGCCTGACCGGGCCCGGCGCGCACGCCGCCGCCCGCGGACTCCTCACCGCCGCCCTCGCAGCCGACCGCACGGAGCACCCCGACGCGCGCACCCACGTGGTCATGCGGTCAACGACCGCGGCGGCCCTGCTCGGCACCGCCGTCACCCTGCCGCGCACACCGAGGCTGACCGTCACCACCAGCCTCGACGAAGCCCTACAGGTCCTCGAGACGCAGACCATGCACCGCAGCCGGCTTGTTGACCAGCACGAGATCGACACCGTCGCCGCGCTACGCCGGTCCGGCCCCTGGGACGAACCGCTGCCACGCATCCTGTTCATCGCCGACGAGGCCGCCAGCCACGAACGCACCCGGATCGCCGCGATCCTGGCGCAGGGAGAACGCCTCGACATCCACGGCGTTCTCCTGGCTGCCTGGCCTGACGGAGACACGGTCGTCGTCGACACCGACGGCACCACCACCCCCACCGACGGGAAACCCCGCCACGGCACGCAGGCCGCCCACGGTGGCCGGCTGGCCGTCCTTACCCCGGCGGAGACGATCGACGTGATCACCGTGCTCGCCGAGGCGCACCCCGACGAACATCAGGCGCTGGCGGCGGAGTCCACCGGTCCAGTCAGCGCATGGAATCCGCCGCCAGCGCTGGCCGAGACAGACGATGTCGACGAACTCGCACAGCTCGGACAGGACGAGCCCACCGAGCCAGTGCCCACAGACGCCGAGACGGTGCCGGACCAATCCGTCGCCGAGGTTCCCGCTCATGCCGCCTCGCACTCGAGCACGCACTCGCACCCTGCCGCTCCCGGAGAGGAGCCGGGCAGCGGCGACCGCGAGGACCCGTCGCCTCAGCCGGGCGGGCGCATTGCGGTGCGGGTACTCGGGGACGCGCGCATCGTCGACATGGACACCACCGTGCCACTGCGGGCCAAGTCTCTCGAACTGCTCGTCTACCTCGCGGTGCACGACGGCGACGCCAGCCAGGACGCGATCCTCGACGATCTACTGCCCGACGCTCCACGGTCGAAGGCCCCGCACCGCCTGCACACCTACGTGTCCGCGCTGCGCAAGACCCTCGCCCGTACCGGCGGCACCGGCAGCTACCTCACCCACCCGGCCCGCCGGTACGCGCTCAACCGTGAGGCGCTCGACGTCGACCTGTGGCGGATGCGCGACGCGCTGCGCGACGCGGAACGGGCCACCAGCGACGCCGACCGGCTCGCCGCGCTCCGCGCCGCCGTCAACGCCTACGGCGGCGGTCTCGCCGAAGGCTTCGACTACGAATGGATCGAGGCACACCGCGAGGGCATCCGCCGGCAGGCCCTAGACGCCCACCTCGCCCTCGCCACCGCGACCACCGACCCGACAGAGGCCCTGACGGTGCTGGAAGCCGCGATCCGCCACGACCCCTACGGCGAGCCGCTCTACCAGCAGGCGATGCGCGCCCGCGCCGCGCTGGGACACCTCGACGAGATCCGCGCCCTGCGCCGGACCCTCACCCGCCGCCTCGACGAGATCGACACCGAGCCGAGCGAGGACACCACCGCCCTCGCCGACCGGCTCATCGCCGGTCTGCGACAGCGCCGCCCCGCCGAACAGCCGGACCACCACGGAGGACGTCCGTGACGCTCCACCCTCCGGCGCCACCCGAGGCGACCCACAGCAGCCACACCGCCCAGCGCAGTGGTGCCGCCGTGCACGCGGCAAACGTCGGCCGTGACAGCACCGCCCAGCCGACAACGGCACCCACCACCGGCAACGGCATCCCGATAAAGCCCGGCCGCCAGGCGGCACCGCCGAGCCGCGGTACCACCGGCCCACTGACCCGCGACGCGCTCGACGCCGACCTGGCCAACGCCGTCCACCGCACCGCCCGGACCCGGCAGGCCTTCTACGTGCTGGTGCTGCTGGTCGCTCTCGTCGGCCAGGTCACCGGCGCCGTGCAGACGCTCGGCATCCCGGTGATCGTCGCGATCCCGGCCGTCGCCGCGCTCGAACTGGGCGGCGTCGTGGTGATGGCCAACGCCGACGTGCGACGCCGGCTCGGCGAGCGGGCGATCGCCTCCCGCCTCCTGTCCGCCGCGATCGCCGCCGCAGCCGTGACCTTCAACTGGGTAGTCCACCCCGACCACCTCGTCGGCGGCTTCTACGCCGGCATGTCCGCCCTCGGCTACCTCGTCTGGCTGATGCACGCCGGCAACCAACGTCGCGACCGGCTACGCGCGACCGGAGACCTGCCACCCACCCCACCCGCCTACGAGCTGTTCGCGCACTGGATGCGCCACCCTGTCATCACATCGAGGGCACGCGCCATCGCCAAGGCCGAAGGCCTCGACCTGTACGAGTCCCTGGAAACAGCCCGCGCCACGATCGCCCGTGAACGGCGCGACGCCGCGATCGCCGCAGTGCTACACCGCAAGATCCGCGCCGCCGTGGACACCACCACCGCCGACATCGCCGTACAGGTCTACGACCTGAACGAGATCGCGGCACGCCTCGCGGCCACCGCCGACTACCACGCGCTCACGACGCTCCTAGCCACGGACCTCGCCCCAGAACGGATCCTCACTGCCCACAGCGTCGATCGCCGCCGTCGCTGGCTGCGGCGAGAAGACCGCCCCGCCGCGTCGTCGACGACCGATCCCACCCCGCCTCCGTCATGTGCGCACAGCCAGCCCGCAGCGGACACGCCAGGTGCCGGACGGCAGGAGTCGAATCCAGAACCGAAGCGCAACGAGCCCACTCCGAACGACGAGTATGCCGCGCAGAGCTACGGTCCTGTCCCGCCACCAGCGGTGCCGCCGACGGACGAACCCGCCAACACAGGTTGGACAGGCCGAGGTGAGGGTGACGCCGGTGTCGCTGGCAACAACGTCCAGGACGAGACGAACGACGATCAGGGAGCCGCCAGCGAAGCAGTGAACGAGGACGGCGGCAGCTCGGAGGTGCCCAAGGGAACCGCAGAGGCCGTGGCCTACTGGCTACGCCGCGAACCGAACATGGAACCAGAGTTACTCGCCGCGAAAATCGGCAAGTCGCTGCGGTCGGTCTACCGGTACCTACCGGCGGACTACCCCCGCCGGCCAGGAGTCCCGAGAGATCGGACACCACGACGGCCAAGCCACGCTCGGCGTCTCAGCCAGAGCGAGTGACGCCTACGGGTGCCGGCGTACAGGTTCGAGTGCAAAGGCAGGTACGCCATGACGTACAAAGATCGACATGACAAACGAAGCCCCGAGACGGCAAACCGGAGCTCCCATCGCCACTCAGGCAGTGGTGACTTCCGATCACGCTGCCACCATTTCTGGCAGCTACGGGTTCCACTGGCGAACGACTACGGTCGCGGCGTGTACGCGTTCGGACGGCAAGCAGCGGTTTGGGCTGCCAGGTCTGACTGGACGTTTGTTTCGCGTTCGCGGCAGTAGCGGCCGCAGGGCTTTCGCAAGGTCGAGATATGACCGTTTTAGGTGAGTCCGAGGATTCGTAGGGATCGGTACGGGTCTCGGCCGTTTCGGCGCAGGGCTGGCGCGATCGAGGTGACGCCGTCCAGGCGGAGAAGGCTGATCGCGGTGTTGCGCAGGGTGGCCAGGGCGCGGGGTGCGTTGCCGGTCCGTAGTCGGCTGGCGTCCTCGCGGTAGGTGGTGTCCCTAATGTGGTGAAGAACTTCGAAGGCCCAGTGTCCGCGTAGCCAGCCGGTCAGCTCGTCGGGGTCGGCCTGAGCTGCGGTGAGGTTGGTGATGGCGTAGACCGTGATGGTGGACCAGCGGTCGGTGGCCATGTTGTACCGGCGGCGCCGGATCCGTAGCGCCTGAACCGCGTACGGAAAGTCCAGCGCCAATGCTCCGAGGCAGGTGACGGCCTGCAACTCCCGGATGTCGTAGCGGCCGTGCCCACGATCGCGGGTCTCGTCCAGCGCCGGGATCTTCGCCCAGGGCAGGGCTTTGACCTGCCGATACAGTCGTGGCTGGTTGCGCTTGACGACGAACACGTAGCCGGCCTTCTTCTCCTCGACCAGCCAGCGGGCATGCTCGCGCTGGGTATGCAACGCGTCCGCCGTGATGATCGCACCGGCCAGGTCCAGACCGTCGAGCAGCGGCACGAACCGGCTGATCTCGTTCGTCTTCCCATCGACATCGATCTGCGCCAGGACGATCTGTTCGGCCTGGTCCAACGCGGCCAGCAGATGCACCTGGGCGCCCGCCGGGCCACTGCCGCGCAGCGTCTTGCCGTCGACCGCGATCACCCGCCGACCCGCCCCGGCCAGACCCGCCCGGCCCAGCAGCCAGCGGCACACCGCGGCATCGAGGGCGTCGGCGTCGATGCCGGTCAGCACCCGCGACACGGTGCTGTCGTCAGGCACCCGCCGGGCACCGGTGAACGCGTCGCGGGTGGCGCCGAGACGATCCCACACCACGTCCGGCAGGTCGGCGGCCCACTCGACGATCTCCACGACCCGGCTGGATCCCGAGACCACCGCCGCGATCGCCATCGCGAGCAGTCCCGGCAGCGGATGGATCCGGCCGCGCGGGTCCCGTGGGTCCGGCACCTGGGCCAGGGCCTGCAACAACCCCGGCGTGTCCTGTTCCGACAGCGGCGACACGCCGCACAGACGTGCGGACAACCCGTCGATCAACGATGATGCTTCCACGAACGCGGTCCTTCTCGATCATCCAGCCTAGACACCTGAATGATCACCAGAAGGCCGCGTTCTTCTATGTACCCGCAAAAACCGGCGTGACTACCCCGCAACCGACTATCCGGTCATATCTCAACCTTGCAAGGGCCCTGGTAGCGGCCGACTCACGTCTCGGCCTCGGTAGTGCAAGATGACCGACCTGACCCGGAATGAACGCATCCCGACTGACTCAACCCTGACCAGAATCGGAGCGTTTCACCCCGCGATCGTGTCTGATTCACTTTCACCCGACATCGACGGACATGACGTCCGCCGAGTCAGCACCCGGACGCCGTATGCCTGCACCATGACCGCACGGCGAGCCTATCCATCCGAGCTGTCCGACGCCCGGTGGGCCCTGATCGCACCCCGCCTGACCGCCTGGCGCCAGGCCCGCACCGACGCCGGCGTCAGCGGCCGCACCCCCACCCATGACCTACGCGAGATCTTCAACGCCATCCTGTACGTCAACCGCACCGGCATCGCCTGGCGCTACCTGCCCCACGACTTCCCGCCCCACCCGACGGTCTACGGCTATTTCGCCGCCTGGAGCAGAGAAGGCATCTTCACCGAACTGAACTACCAGCTCACCGGCCTCGTCCGTGACCACCACGGCCGCACCATCGAATCCACCGCGTCCATCATGGACAGCCAGAACGTGGAGACCTCCACCAACGTGCCACTGTCCACACAGGGCACCGACGCCGGGAAGAGGATCGTCGGCCGCAAACGCGGCATCATCACCGATACCCTCGGCCTGCTCCTCGCCGTCACCGCCGCCAGCGCCAGCGACAACACCATCGGCATGGACCTGCTCGGCCAGGCCACCGCCACCTACCCCACCCTGGCCAAGACCTGGGTCGACGCGGGATTCAAGAACCGCGTCGTCGAACACGGCGCCGCCCTCGGCGTCGACGTCGACGTCGACGTCGTCACCAAAGACCCCCAGATCAAGGGCTTCAGCGTGGTCAAACGCCGATGGGTCGTCGAACGCACCCTCGGCTGGCTCATGCACCACCGCCGACTCGTCCGCGACTACGAAGCCCGACCCGACAACTCCGCCAGCACGATCACCCTCGCCATGATCGACAACCTCGCCAAACGCCTGACCGCCGAAACCACTCCAACTTGGCGAGAACCCCTAAAAACACAACACACGCAAAATACGTGAATCAGACGTCCTCTGAGCTGATGGGTAGGTCCGCGTTGGCGCTCGCTACGAGCGACAACGAAGTTCTACAGTCGTCCTCATGCAACCCCTGCCGCAGGATCTCATCAGCCGTTTGCAGCTGCAAAAAGCCATACACATGGAAGCTGGCGAAAGCCGCGAGCTGATGCCGGCCGAGCCGGGCTGGGAGAGGCTAGTACGGCATCAGAAAGATGTGCAGACATGGGTCAGTGCGCAACTGCGTGCCGGCTATCCGACCTCCCGAGATGTCGTTGTCGGAGCTAGGAAGGCCGGACATGGCGTGCGGCCGGTAGCAATCATGCACCCGCTTGACCGAATCGTGTACCGAGCGTTGGTCGAGCTGATCACCGCAGGCCGCGCAACGGTTGACCGCTCGCGAGAACAGTACGAACAATTTATCCTTGCTCCGGTCAAATATTCAATCTTGGAATCTGGAGGGAATGCGGCAAGGCAATGGCGGAGTGACGTCGAGTATATCGTCAAGACCGATATCGCCGCCTTCTACCAGTACATCGACCATGAGATTTTAGCCAACGAACTGCTGCTTCAAGCAGGTGAGTTCGAGGCAGTCAGTGCTCTCACGAACCTTCTCGCCGAGACACAGGGCAGACGGTTCGGAATTCCCCAGCAACTTACCGCCTCCCACCAGCTTGCAGAGTACTATGCAGATATTATCGAGCGCCGCATGATCCGAAACGGATTCGCCATATGGCGATTTAATGACGACTTCCGCATTGCGGCCTGCAACTATCCTGCTGCGCTGGCGGCCATCGACGAAATTTCTTCGGTCAGTCGGGAAGTCGGACTTACGATAAGCGAGAACAAGACATCGACGCCGACATTCGAGACGTACCTCCGGGACACAACCGGACTAGCCGTCAGCGATCCAATTCCACAAGAGATAGGCGTGATCGACTCTATAGCTGACTATTTTGGAGAGGATGTGGATCAACCCGATCCGGTCGAGGCCTATGACATCCTTGGCGGTGCTGGCCTCACCGACGATTCACCCATCGATCTCCGCCGGCCAAGCAGCCAGGATGTCCGGTCACTGCGACGCGCAATCGCAGCCCTCGCCTACCGTGGAGACATATACGGACTCAGTGACGTGGTGCGCGTTGTGAGCTACGTCGCCGCGTTGACCCCTGCGGTCGCGAAGTACTTGATTGAGTTGGACAACAGTCCTGAAGTGATCGGCGTCCTCGATATAATCATCGACGAGGTTTCCCTCAACGAATGGCAGAAACTCTGGTTCATTCAAGCAATCCACCAACTCGGTGCCCTTTCGCCTACGTCAGCCGGCAAGTCGGAGCGGCGTTTGGCGTGGGCTCGAGGGCTGGCTTCTTCCGATCGCTCGTACGCGGTACGAGCGCAGGCGGTGGCAGCCTTGGCCAGCAGTGCTCGCATAGGCGCTGAAGAGATTGAGATGTCGATGCGCGATTCGCCGACCTGTCTTGCCGCGTGGCACCTTGCAGCTCTGGGTGACTTAGCCCCTAATGCTGACGCCAGATCGCGCAAGATCATAGATGCGGCCAAGAGCGAGTCGAAGTTCAACACCTGGATACTCGGATGACGGGCCGTCACGTTCCGCGCAACTCAACTGAGGCGGCGATTCGCCTCATACGCCTTACGGCTGCCGACATACAATCCGCCATGGTCCGTGTTCCGGTTGGCAGGATCGTCCGCGCGACCTCGGTCTTCGGTAGCGAAGATTTGGCCGATGCACTGAAGCAAGCACATTACCTCCGCCTGGTTAGCATCGCCGAGATCTATACTGACGTCCTCATGTCAGAACTCCTCGGCGAACGCTTACCCACCAACGACGAGCTGATCGCCAAGCTTATGGCAACGGCTGAACTTGCGTCGTCGTCAAGCTGGCCTCGGCGCAGCGAGTTCTTCAACAGACTACATGGAATCAAGTTGGATGAGTTCGATAGGAACGCCGAGCTAAATGCCGCTAAGCGTGTGCGGAACATCGTAGCTCACGGCCTGGGTCGCATTACCAGCAAGGAGATGGAGAATTCACGCTTAGGTAGCCAGCTGAGTTTGATAGGCGTGCGAATTCAAGACCGTAGAGTGATTATTACAGAGCAGAGTCTGGTGACTCTATCCAAGCTTACCATTGACTATATCACGTGGCTGGACGAGAAGGCAGGCGCCTAACGGAACCGCGAGTATCGACACTGGTGCAGACGCCGAAAGTTCGTATCGATACCCGACTTCTGACCTACTCGGGCAGAAGCGAAGGATGTACTAATCTCGGCAGATCCGGACGCCGGACCGTACGTTGCTGGATGGTCGCCCGTTACGCAACGTAACCAACCGGACGGTCTGGCTGGGCCTACAGCGTAACGGTAGCCGATCAGCGGGAGGCCCGCTAATCCATGCAGGCGTTGTACGTCAAGTCGTACCCGTTCCTGCGCCGGAGTCGGTACGCCGACAAGGGCGTGTGCGATGAAGCAGACAAACGCGAAAGGGACCGGCTTCTTGCTTCGAGCATCGAGGGCGGGGCTGGGCGTCGGCGTGCCCAGCCCCGCCCTCGATGCCGTCAGTCCGCCGATGCCGTCCGAGGCTCAGCGGACATAGTGGCGTCGTCTCCCGTCGTTGGGGAGCCGTCGGTCTGGCCTGTGTTCCAGCTGGGTGGGTCGACCTCGATGAACCCGAAGATCCGTTCGATCACCTGGAGTGCCTGGGTGGAGTAGCGGTCGGCGAACCCTCGACAGATGGCGGGCTTGACGTCCGGGTACCGGTGGTGGGGGAGGGTGTCGTGGCAGACGATGAAGGATTCGTTGCGCCGGGCTTGATTGACCAGGTCGCGTAGGCGGCCGTCGGAGAGGCGCATCAAGTTGCCGGGGCGGAAGACGCAGGTGGCGCACTGTTTGGACAGCAGTCGGGATTTCCGCAGCACCGGATCGCCCACACTGAGGTCGTACCCGTCGTCGCGCAATTCATCATCGCCTCGTCCAAGCGCTGTCCAACCGGTCGCCGTATCACCTGGCCTCCGCGACGGCTCCTGGGAGGCGGCTGCCTGGTCAAGCCAGTGGATGACCTGGTCGATGTGTTCGCGTTGCAGGCCGCTGGCGCTGTTGACGGGGACCAGGAGGGTGGCGCTGCCGCGTGCGGTGCGGTCAGCGGCCTCGACGGGGTCCCGGCCGCCGAATTCGTTGTCGAGGACGGCTACCGGCCGTGTACCGATGGCGCGGTACAGCGCGGCGAGTTTGAGTTGGCGGCCGAACCGTATGCCGCCTGGTCCGGCGTCGATGACCGGCAGGTCGGCGGGGAGGCCGAGCCGGGGTCCGATCCAGGTGGCGGCGATCTGGCCCCAGCTCGTGCACCAGACGAGGTCGGCGTTGGAGGTGAGTTCGTTAAGCCAGGCGCCGTGGTCGGGGTGTAGCCACACGTCGCCGGAGA
Organism: Micromonospora inyonensis; assembly: GCF_900091415.1. Taxonomy (NCBI): domain Bacteria; kingdom Bacillati; phylum Actinomycetota; class Actinomycetes; order Micromonosporales; family Micromonosporaceae; genus Micromonospora; species Micromonospora inyonensis. The sequence goes on from NZ_FMHU01000001.1 coordinate 2,285,975, forward strand.
CGTGTTGACCGGTGGGGCCGGGTCCGTCGTAGCGGTGCGGGCGGTAGCCGAGTTGGCGGGCGGTGGGCGGGTGGTCGGGGTTGAGGACACCGTCGACGTCGATGGCGATCACAGGTCGTGCCGGGTGGCCGGGGTGTGGCAGGGGTTCGCGGAACCGGGGGTACACGCGGTCGCGGGGATTGGAGGTGGGAAAGGGCAACGTGGCGTCGGGCATGCTGCTCTCCGTTTCGAGGTTGCGAGAGGCCGTTGGGGTTTGTGGGATGGCGTGGGTCCGGCGGCTGGTGGCCGGGTAGGCGGGATCGGCTCCCGACGAGGTGTGGGGAGCCGATCCCGCTGCGCGTGTGACGGTTGCCGCGTGACGGGCGCTCGGCTCAGGCCTTGGTCAGGGCGTCGATGGCTGCTTGGCCGATGAGGTTGACGCAGGTGGTGGGGTCGTCGACCGTGATGGTGATGGTGGTGGTGTTGTCGTAGACCTTGGCCGGCCAGCTTTTGTGGTCGGGTGCGAGCCAGAGCACGGCGCAGCCGGTGTGGTGGAGTCGGGTGATGGTGGCCTGGGCTTCGTCGGGGTTGACGTAGTGGCCGTCGGAGACGACGACGAGCAGTCGTGCGGTGCCGGGGGTGGTCAGGTGGAGGAGCCGGTCGGCTTCGGCGCAGGCTTCGACGAAGCGTTCGGTGCCGGCGTCGGCGCGCATGTCGCGGACCTTGGCGGGGCGGCGGCCGGGTGGGATGAGGACGGTGATGCGGTCGCCGAAGGCGAGGGACGCGGTGGTGGCGCTGGCGCGGGTGGCGGCGTGGGCGAGGATCCACGCGGCGGAGGACATGGGTTTCGCGAAGTCCCGCATCGAGCCGGACGCGTCGATGAGAATGCCGACGGTCAGCTCGGGATCGGGGACGGGGCGTCGTACGGTGCGCTGCCACGGTTGGGCGGTGGGGATGGCGCCGCTGGCTCGTTGGGCGGCGAGGGTGACCGCGGCGCGGGTGCGTAGCCGTCCGGGCGGTGCGCTGCTGGGTTCACGGGTGCGGGCGGGTTCCCGGTGTCGGGCGCGGCGTAGCAGGGCGGTGAGCCGGTTGGCGGCCTGGCGTTCGGCGTCGCGGGCGGCGCGTTCGGTCCAGGTGATCGGCATGTCGGTGTCGACGTGGATGCCGGGCTTGTCGATCCGGGGTTCGGCGCTTCCCGGGTGTGGGTAGTCGGCGGGGTTGTGGAGGATGGCGTCGAGGGCGCCGGCGATGGCCGCCGCGATCGTGCTGGTGGCCGCGTCGTTGGCGGGTAGGCCTGGGGTGCGGGTGGGGTCGATGCCGAGCAGGCGGCACCACCGCTCACCGAGGTGGATCATTCGTGTCGTGTCGGTGTCGTCGACGGTGTGGGCTTCCCGCCAGATGTCGCGTAGTCCCTTGAGCAGCTTGCGGCCGAGGATCTTGGTGATCGCGCGTCTCGGCTCGCGGACGTCGCCGGGGTAGAGGATCTTCGCGTCGATGCGGGCGAGGAGGAGCCCGGCGGCGTAGGCGGCGCTCCACTTCGTGTCGGTGCGGGTGTCGGTGGGGTCGATGATGCTGGTGACGGCGCGGCGTAGCCACCGCCGGTCGCGGGGCCGGGCCGCCCGGTAGCGTCCTTCGATCCGTGACTCCTCGAGCAGGAGCGCGGCTTCACGGACGACGGGCGGCACCGATGGTGGTGGATCCCAGTGGGAGTGGATGACGTGGGCGACCTCGTGCAGCAGGACGCCGTAGGCGACGGGGACCTTCGACCGGTGGGCGGGGCGGCGGGGGTCGGCGATCGTCGGGTCGGGGATGAGGTCGGCGTCGATCTGGATCTGCGCGGTGGCGGGGTAGCTGAGCCCGGGCGGGCCACCGGTGGCGGGGGCGACGGTGACGGTCGCGTCGGGTCGGCTGGTGAGCCGGGCGGCCTGTCGGGTCCAGGCCGCCGACCACGCGGCCCAGGGTGAGGTCGCCAGGGTCGGGGAGACGGGGCCGGTGCCGGAGGTGCTCAGGTGCGCGGAAACGCTGGTCATGGCGGGGTCCTTACTTCTGCTTGCCGAGGGTGAGCGGGGTGATGGTGGCGCCGCGGTAGGCCCGCTGGAGGGCATCGACGACCGCTGGGCGGTCGGGTTCGGGGGCGATCGCGGCGAGGTTGGCCACGGCGGCGGCGAGGCCGAGGCTCGCGGTGATGCGCTTGAACGCCAGCAGCTCGCGCAGCTGAGGCGCCCAGTCGATCTCGTGTTTGCGGAGCCGCTGGTTGAGGGTGACCGCCGCGTCGATCGCGCCGTTCGGGACGCCGAGGGAGCGGGCGAGGTCGAAGTCGGTGGTGACCTCGATGTGCACGGCGAATCGGGAGGCGAGGGCTTCGGTGAGGATGGCGCCGTGGACGCCGGGGTTGTGGCCGGCGCAGACGAAGAACCCGTCGACGGCGGTCACGACCTCGTTGTGGTGGGCGGCGATGGTGATGGTGGCCCGGCCGTCCATCGCCGGATAGAGGGCGGCGAGGACGCGGGGTGGGATGAGGGTGGCGTCGTCGATGAACAGGGCGCGGCCCTCGCGCATCGCGGTCACGAGCGGGCCGTAGGCGAACTCGAAGCCGCCGTCGGGCAGCGGGACGTAGTTGCCGACGAGGTCCTCGACGGTGGTGTCGCCGTGGCCGGCGACGGTGATCGCGTCGGCGTAGGCGGCCTCGATGAGGCTGGTCTTGCCGGTGCCGGGTGGCCCGTAGAGCAGGACCGCGATGTTGTCCCGCCGCAGCCGGCGTAGCACTTCGACGTCGGTGCTGTCGCCGAGCTGGCGGGGCAGGTACCAGATACCGTTCGGCCGCAGCACCGCGCCGGGACGCGGCGGGACAGGACCCGTGGGGGCAGGTGCCGGCGTGGTCGGTGCCGTCGGCGTGGGGGCGGTGGCCTTGGGGGCGCGGCTGGCGCCGGCTCCGGCCGTGAACGCGTCGATGCCTTCGGCGGTGATGGTGTACCGGCGCGGTGACCCGGTCGACAAGGTCGCCCATTTCCGGTCGACAAGGCGGTTCAGCACGGAGCCGATCGCCCCGGAGGAGCGTCCGGGCAGTTCCCTGCCCAGGTCGGTGATGGAGAAGGCGCGGTGCGGTTCGGCCGCGAGGAGAGCGAGGACCGGCCCGAACATGGGGCGCGGCCTGGCCTTCGGCTTGGCGGGTCGAGCGGGCGAGGTCACCGGGCACCTCCGACGATGGCTGCGGTCGGCGTGCAACCGATACCTGCGGTCTCGGAGGTGATCAAGTCGCGTCCGCGCAGCTCCGGCACGGGCGTGTGACCGGTCAGGGGATGGCGGATCGTGGTGCGGGTCAGGTGTGACATGGGGTGCTCCTGGGCGAATGAAGCCGCCGCGCGCCCCTTCCCGGGGCGCGCGGCGGCATAGGTGAGCCACAACGGGCGGGGAGAGCGCGCGGAGCCGTCATCGGCTACGCGGAGCGGTGCTCAGGCCGGGGCGCCTACCGTTTGGCGGCGCAGTTGATCTTCGAAGCGCCTAGAGAGTGGGTGGCCAGGGCGCGCGGCGCCTGCTCCAGCCGATCTCTTCGGCGTAGCTTTCCGAGGAGTGGCAGATCCGGCACGACATGGTGGTGTCGGTGCCGTATCCGGCCATCGACGGCAGTTCCTCGTATGTGATGTCGTAGCCGGTCGCTCCGCACACCGTGCACCTGCTGCCGTCGTGCCCATTCGGCTCGAACACGTCCGGGTCGTGCTCGTGCGCGCCTCGTGTGCGGTTGGGCGGCTGGGTGGGTGGGGTGGCGTGGCGCCAGGGCCAGCGGTCGTCGGTGAGGCGGTACCAGCCGTCGGGGTCGGCGGTGACGTGTCGCATCCCGACCGCCGACGACTCATCGCCGGGGACGGGGCCGGCGGGCGTGGCGGGCGCGCGGACCATCAACACTTCCATGCCGCTGCCGTAGTCCCGCAGTGCCAGCAGGTCGGCGTCCCGCCCCGGGGTGTGGGCGGCGCGGGCGTCGGCGTCGGCGGCGATCCGCTGCACCGTCGCTTTGGTGAAGCGGGCGATGACGGAGCCGTTGTGCTGGTAGCCGTGGGCGATCTGTCCCGGGTAGGGGCCGAGGTCGCCGGCGGTGAGCCAGGCGGGGCTCCAGACCGCCGTGTCCGGCACCGTGTCGGTGTCGTAGGCGCTGGTGGTGTGCAGCCGTGGTGGCGTCGATACGTCGGCCACGAGCCACCGGTGTCCCTGCTGCGCGGCGGCGCGTAGCCGGTTCAGCACGCTGTCGTGGTTCGGGTCGGGCTCGGTCAGGGGCTGCCGGTACAGCGGCCACGGCTCGTCGGCGGGCGGTGGCCCGTCGATGTGGGTGGCCGCGATGGCGAGGCTGCGGGGGCGTGGCGCGTTGACCGGGGTGAACCACAGCCGCCCGGTGTTGACGTCCAGGACGAGCCACGGCTCGGGCGGCTCGCTCGTCCTGACGGCGTGGTCGACGGTGGTGGTCTCTTCGGCCTGCTGGAGGGACCTCCGCAGGTCGAACCAGAGCTTCCTCACGTGCTACTCCTTCTGCAGTTGGAAATGCCCTCGGCCGGACGGCCGAGGGCAACGGAATCGGGTGGTGCCTGCCGGGTGGCGGGCGAAGCGGTCACGCGGTGGGGTGCGTGTCGCCGTCGAGCAGGGCCGCGCAGCGGGCGGCCACGCCGTCCTCGACGGCGGTGGTGAAGCCGTCGCGGGCGGCGTCGATCGCGGCGGCCTGGTCGGCGTCGGACAGGTCGTCCCATTCCGGGGCATCGGGTGGTGCCTGGATGCGGTACCGGTCGGCGTCGTAGCCGGCGAGGTCGAAGGCGGGCAGGAAGTCGAGGACGGCGGGGTCGCAGGCGTCGATGCCGGCCAGCACGGTGCGGGCGACGGTGATCGCGTCGCCTCGGCTGGAGCCGCCGATGGTGTACTGCTCCCACCAGGCGGCGGCCTGCTTGCCGTCTTGCTCGCCCGCCGCGCGCAGCGCCTCCAGCACCTGGGACCACTGGTGGTCCCCGGGAGGGGGCGGCGGGGACTCCCGGTCCCGCTCGGCGAGTGTGTACGGCCACGCCGGGGTGGCGGGGTCGATCCAGTCGGCGGCGAGCAGCACACCGTCGCGGCGGTACCGGCTCGGCACGATCCGCTCGTTGGAGGCGACCTCGCGCAGCCAGGCAGCCAGCTCGGCGCGCATCGCCCGGCCGGAAACGGCGTACCGTGCCCGCGCTTCGCGGGCCTGCCGCCGGGCTTCCTCCGTCGCCGATCCGTTGAAGACGTGGTGTGCCCGGATGAGCCGGTCGTGGTCGGCGCGGGTCATCCAGCCGGAGTCGCTCCGGGTGAGCAGGCGTCGCAGCGCTTCGCCGTAGAAGTCGTCGCCGGAGAGGACCGGCTCGCGGTCGCCGTGGATGAGCCGTGCCTGGATCCCCTGGAATCGGCGCCCGAGATCGGGCCAGTTCGTCGGTTCCTCGTCGCTGCGAGGGCTGGTGTCGTGCTCGTTGGGGTCGGGCATTCGTTGGGCTTCCCTTCTTTGAGTGGTTGCGGGGCGAGCCCGTGCTGGGCCCGTCTCGCCGGTTCGTGGTGTCGGTACGGCGTCCGCCGGATCAGTGGCGGACGATCTCGGGGTGGCTGTTCCACCGCGCGTCCTCGTGGGTGATCCCGCTGTTCCTCTCGCAGAAGGTGCGAGAGGATCCGTTCGGACCGGGCGGGAACGCGGGGTGGGCGACTGGGCCAGCCGATCAGGCGGGCGTGTAGGTTCTCGTTGATCTTGTCGGTCCGTAAGGCGGGTGACCTGGGCCGCGGTGGTGGCGTCTCATCGTTCTGTCGCTGGTTTTGTCTCATCGGTTTGTCACTTTCTTGATGACCTTGAGTTGGCGACCGCGTTGCCGGGCTTGGGTGGGGCGTAGTGGTCGAGGAGTTGTCGGACGTCCGGCTCGGTGAGTAGGTCGAGCAGGCCCGCTCCGCGGGCGGTGATTTTCATGGGCTGGTAGCGGTTGTCGGTGCGGTCGATGAGGGCGGCGCCGATGTCGGCTTCGAGCCGGTTCAGTTGGTGAAACAGGTTCTGGTGGTGCAGCCCGAGCGTGGTCGCGGCGGTGTTGATGCTGTCGTGGGCGCTTACCTGCTCGAAGCGGCGTAGTCGTTGCCAGCCGTGGCGTTTGCCTTCGACGGCGTGTCGGATGTCGGTGGGCAGGTGGGGGTGGCGACGGGTGGAGACGGTGTGGCCGGCGGATCCTGTCGCGCGTGCCGGGATGCCGAGGCGTTGGCGGTGTCGGCGGACGGTTTCGTGGCTGATGCCGAGCTCGGCGCCGATGTCGCTGTTGGTGCGTCGCAGGGTGCCGGCCTGTTCGCGTAGCCAGTCGGGATCGATGAGCGGTTGGCGGGCGGCGGTCTGCGCTGTCCGCGGGCGTGGGGTCCGGATGGTGCTCCGGGAGGGCCGGAGGGCCTCTGATCGGTTCGTGGCGTTGTCGTCGAACTTCCGGGTGAGCAGCTCGGCGGCCCGTTCGCGTCTGCGTCGTGCTGCGGTCTTCGAGGGTGGCTGGGCGAGCGGGTCCGGTGGCCGGTGGAGCTGTTGTTGGGCGTAGCGGACGTGTTCGGCGGTGACGCCGAGGCGGCGCGCGGCGGTGGTGATGGTGACGTGCTCGACGTCGAGGAGTTGCCGCAGGGCGGTCAGGTCGATGTCGTGGGGTTCCCGGCCGGGCAGAGTCAGTCCGGTGACGCAGTGGGCTGGGGGGCTCCAGGTGAGCGGTTCGTCGATGCCCGCGGTCTGCAGCAGTTGCGCGCCGTGACGGTGCAGTGCTGCGCGCAGCGGTGTGTTGAGGGCGCGGTGGAACTGCTGGAGCCCGGTCTTGGCGGCTGCGGTGGTGAACGCGAGCCGGTGTCGACGGTTGTCGAGGTCGGCGCCGGTGAGGAGTTGGTAGAGGTAGCGGCGGGCGCTGCGCAGGCGTCCCGCTCTGCCGGGGTGGCTGCCGGTCTGGTGGGTGAGTTCGCGCCATTGCGTCTCGGTGAGGGTGACGTCGGTGAAGACGGTTCGGCGTCGCCGGTAGTCGATGGGTGAGCCGTGGGTGTCGAGGTAGTCGGCCAGGGCGCAGATGGCGGTCAGGGTGTCTGGATGGTGGGCGGCGCGTTCGCTGAGGAAGATGCTGGTGTTGTTGCGCCATGCGGTCAGTTCGCCGGTGGCGTGCAGGTTGCGGACGGGGTTTCCGGGGATCAGCAGCGCGTTGGCGATGTCGATGGCGACGTCGGTGGCGTGCGCGCCGTGTGCTGGTAGGAACCGGATGAGCCAGTCAGGCCACAGGTATTGCGGGATCCACCGGGCTCGGTCGGATGCCGGTAAGTCCGGCTGGGGTGCCCGGGGCGTGGCGGTGCGGGTGCGGTAGCGCAGCCGCTCGGTGACCGGTAGCTGCCCGTCGATGCACTGCAGCACTTTGTGTTGCAGGGGTTGCGACAGTCCGGTCAGGCGCCGGTGCGACAGGATCATCGGTCCGCGGTCCGGTCGTGCGGGCGTGCTGCGGGGTTGGGTGTGGACGTCGCGGAGCAGCGGCGCGAGCCGGTGGCGGCGGTCGTCGGCCTGTTCGGCGGTGATCAGGTCGATGGCTTGGCAGGTCAGGGCGGCGGCGATCAGCGCGCCGGTGGGGTGGTGCAGCTTGATGGCGTGGTTGCCGTCCCGGTAGGTGATCATCGCGGTGACGGTGTCCTGGCCGAGGTGGCGTAACTCGTCCGGGTCGATGCGGTGCCGGAACCAGGTGGCGAGGGCGTCGAGGTCACGCAGGTCGGTGACCGCGGCCGGGTCGGTGCGGTCCAGGCGGTCGTTGACCCACGCCTGAGCGGACAGGCGCGGATCGCCGCCGGACAGGGCCGGCGCTGGTCGGGTCAGCAGGTCGCCGTTGCAGCCTCTGCTGTGCCGGGTGGCGCCGAGCGTGCAGTGGGTCGGTGGGGCCAGGCCGGCTCGTTCGGAGATGCCGCTGCGCGGGACGCGCTGGCAGTGGGGGCAGAGCACCGCGAGCAGGCATCGGTGGGCGAGGCAGGCGAAGGTGTAGGGCAGTTGCCACCGGATCAGCCACTGGCCGTCGGACTCGTGCAGGCAGGCGGGGCAGAACCGGGAGCCGGGGATGGGTTTCCAGCCCAGCGCGTCGAACTGGTCCAGCACGGCGGCGTCGAGTGCCGCATGCGGTAGTCCGGTCTGGGCCTCGACGCGGCGTAGCAGGCTGGGCGGCAGCTTCCAGCTCAGGGCGTAGTTGCGCCAGACGCGCAGCCGGTCACCGAAACCCAGGGTCGGCGCCAGCCAGAGAAACGGCAGGCCGTTGCGGTGGGCGAGCCGGAACAGCCACGAGTCGAGGGCTTCGCCGGTTCCGAGGCCGACGCGCAGGGGCAAGGTGCGGGCGATGTCCACGGCGATCACCCGGCCTCGGCCGGCGCCGGGCGGCGGGGACGACGGCTGGCGGACAGCGTGGCCTGCAACTGGTGGCGGGCGGCTTCGGAGGCTTCGTCGATGCGGATCGTGTCCAGCAACGCCTGGTCGAGGGTTTCCTCCCCGCTGCGGATCGCCTTGTAGCAGCCGCGGGTGATCAGGGTGATGAACGAGCCGATGTGCCCGCTGCTGCGGGCGAACAGGTAGGTCTCCAGGTCCGAGAGCATGCCCGGACGGGCGTCGGCGAGCACCAGCTGACGTTCGGTGGCCTTGAGCAGGCTGCGCCAGTGCCGCCGTCCGGCCTGACCAGCGACCTGGAACGGAGGCAGTTCCAGCCGGGTCCACCGGCGGGCGGTCTGCGCCATGACCGCGCTGTCACCGGTCAGCCCTTCAGCGAGCAGCCGCCGTTCGGCCAACCCGACCCCGGCGTAGACGAACGTGACGGGCAACTCGTTGGCCAGCCACTTCAGGTGGTTGGCCACGTCGACGCCGTCGCGGCGGTTCGGGTCGATGAAGTGCAGGTCGTCGATGATCCCGACGCGGGTGTGGCAGGACAGGACGCAGTCGACGGCGAAGCTGGCCAACTGCGCGGCGTTGGCCCGATCGGTGCCGGGGTGGCCGTAGAACTCGCAGATCATCCGGTTCAGCGTCCGCAGCGTGGTCCGGGAGGTCAGCCCGACCCGGAACACCGGAAGACGTTCATGGCCGGCGTTGGTGCGCTCGCCGTGGCGGCGTCGCTGGGCGCGGTCGAAATCACGGGCGAACGTGTTCGCGATCGTGGTCTTGCCCAAGCCCGGCAGCGCGTCGATCACCGCCGCGCCGCGCACCCGGTCCGGGTCCTGCCGGTTGGTCGCGACGATCTGGTCGAGCTCGTCGTGGATCCCGGCCAGCTGCGGGGTCTTGATGGTGCCGAAGTTGGCGTGCCAGTCATGCCGGGCGTCGTCGTAGTCGGCCCGGGCATCGGTGCCCAGGCGGCGTAGCTGACCGGCGGTCAACGGATCAGGACGCACCCGTGCGGCGGCGTCGACCCAGCGACGCCAACCCTCCTTGCGCGACAGCGTGTAGAGATCCCCGGCGCCGGTCACGACAGCACCTCGAACGCGTCGTCGTAGAACCCGTCGTCCAGGTCACCGTCGTCATCGTCGCTGTCGGCGAACACCGCGCAAGCCGGCGCCGCCCGCGGCGCCGGGACCGGCGGGTCAGCGGCAGGCAGCGCCGCGTACTCAGCCGACAGACGCACCGCCATGCGCCGTTCGCGCCGGTCGGTCACCAGACCGGCGTCCCAGCGGTGCAGCAGCTCCACCATCGCCTTGGCCGGCTCGAACCCGCCGTCGCCAGCGACCGCGAGGCGTCGGGCGTGCGCGGCGGCCTCCGCCGAGAACGGGGTGTCCAGCAGCGGCCCGTGCTCCCAGTCCAGGCGATGCCATCGCTGGTCCGCCGGGTCCTGGAACCAGGCATGCCGCACGTCGTCCGGGTTGACCCGCACCGGCCACTTCCCGGCCAGCACACCACCATAAGGGCTGCGGGCGTTGCGGTAGCCGTCCAGCGCAGAACCGTTGTAGCGCAACCCATGCACCTCGACCCCGTAGTGCTGGATCGTGCGGACGACCACCGGCAGGAAATCCAGCGCCAGCCCAGGGGCCGCCGGGATCCGCAGCAGACCCGCCTTGCCGACCCCAACGGCGAACATCTCCGCCGGGGACAGTTGCAGGTGCGGCCATTCAGCCACCACCAGGCCGTCGTGCTTCGCGCGGTGATAGACCGTCGCGATCCACTCGCGGATCACGTCCTCCATCTCGTGCAGGAACAGGAACGCCTCGTCCTCGACCCGCTCCCCCCGTGCGTGGATGTCCGGGCCCTTGTAGGCGGGCAGATGCTGGGTCAACCCCTCCCGCAAGGTTCGGAAGAACCGCTCGACCGTGGGCTTGTCAGTCGGCTTGTGCGGCTGTGCCGGTTGGATGGAGATCCCCAGCCGGGTGCAGACCGCGATCACGTGCGCGGACAGGAAGACCTTGCCGTGATCGACCACCAACGTCTCTGGCGCACAGACCGGCCCATCACCAGCCGGCATGCCCTCGTCGAAGACCAGGTTCTGCGGAACACCGTGATAAGGCCACGCCCCATCACCCGGCCACGACATCGGCGCCGGCCGGCCCGCGACGCTCTCGTAGAGCACCCCAGCCACGTCGACCGCCTTGGTCGACACCGCGGTCACCCGCAGCCCGACGACGCAGCGGGTGAACAGGTCCAGGGCGACCGTCAGCTGCGCTCGCACCCACCGGCTCGTCACCGGCTCCATCGCGAACACGTCCAGGTCCTGCGTGTCGAGCACCACGTACTCACCCGGCCGGGTCGCCCGCAGCCGACCGTAAGCGCCCTGCGGTCGGTCCGCGATCGACCGGCGGCCCTTCGCGCTGCCCGCAACCGCGTTCGTGCCCTTGGCCAACTCCGCCAGCCGCCGATAGGCAGTCGCCCGCGACGGCCGCGGAACCACACCCGCCCCGTGCCGCTCGTCCAACAGAGCCGACACAGCCGCCAGCAGCGCCGACCGGGTCGGTGTCGAAGCGTTCACCTTCGCGGCCATCACCGCGCGGACCGCGTCGTCCCAGCGGGGATCCACCCGGCTTCCCAGACCGCAGATCACCCGGGTATCCACCAGACCCGCCTCGCCGTCACGGCGGTAGGCGGCGACCCACCGCTGCACCGTACGAACCGCAAGCCCCAACTCCGCCGCCTTGACCCGCAACCGATCCCGCAGCGGCGACCCGTCCTCGATCAAGACGTCACGGACATGCCCGGCCCGCGCGGCGACCTGCTCCACCTGGGCCCTGGTCAGCCCCGCCAGAGTCGTCCCGACACTGCCGGCCGCCAGCGTCTCCTCCGGCGCCTCGGTCGCTGCGCAGCCGGCCACGAACCGAGCCAGCGTCAGCGTGCGGAACCGGCCCGATCGCTCCTCCCGCACCGTCACCCCGACGCCATCGAACTCGACGACCCGCACCACGTCACCGTCAAACAGCACCTGCGCGCCCACGCGCACGCTCACCAGGTTGCCGTTCACGGCTGCTCCGTCCGCCAGACGAGCGACCCGGCGCCCAACGGCACCGACAGGTCACCACCGAGCTGCCCTGACCACAACAGATGCAGTAACACCGGCCGTATCCGTTCCGGCGCCGCGATCGACCGCGCGAGCCGTTCGACACCGCCGACGGTGACCTGACCGTCCACCATGTCGAGCACCGGCGCGCACAAGCCGCCGTCAACGGTGAACGGACGCCGATACCCCGCCAGGAACCTGATGTTGGCCAGCCGGACCGGATCGATCTCCGACCACACCTCGAACGTCCAGCCACGTAGCCCGACAAGCTCCGCGGTCCAGGCGAACACCTCCCGCACCACGGGATCCGCCACCCGGTGGGCGGGTTTCACGTCCACCACCGTGACGCGGCCATCGCGGTGGCCGAGCAACAGATCCGGGACATGCCGCCGGTCCCTATCACCGACCCGTCCCCGGACCTGGAACGGCTGCGCGACGATCCCGCACACATCGGGATCGAAATCAGCCAGCAGAATCCGTGCCAGCTCCAGGCGGCTCTCGTACGCGACATGCCCACCCGTCGTGGCAGACCAGTACCACCCCGAGTAAAACGTGCGACCCTTGTACCAGCGGAACTCTCGCACCGGCCGTGCCGCCATCAACTCCGTCAGCGACACCCGACCCAAAGCAGCAGTCACCAGGTCCTCGCCCGCAGCAGGGCGATACCACACCTCAACAGAGGAAAGGCGATCTTCAACATCGATTGACATGACCGCAGGATCGACCGACGAGAACATCAACATCCCCCGCCACGCCGAACACGTCTCAGAGACATGTCGCAAAGTGACACGCCGAGTGACAGATCGATGAGACAGTGCAAGATTCATTGAGAACCTACAGGGCGGCTTGCCGAGCGGGGCGTTCTGGGCGGTCATGAACGGCACCGGGTCGATCGCGCTGTTCGCGCTGGCGTCGCCGTTCTGATGCACCTCGAAGTGCAGGTGCGGGCCGGAGCTGTGGCCGGTGGAGCCGACGACGCCGATCGGCTGGCCGACGGCGACCTGCTGCCCGACCGCCACCATGGGTGGCTTGTCCATGTGGCAGTAGCGGGTGAGCAGGCCACCGGCGTGGTCGATGTCGACGTACCAGCCACAGCCTCTGGTGAAGGTGGGATGGCCGTCGCGGTCGCAGCCCCACGGCGCGCCCGCGCTGGCGTAGGCGGCGTCGCAGCGGACGGTGCGGACGGTTCCGGTGGATGCGGCGCGGATGATCGTTCCCCGTGGGGCGCTCAGGTCGACGCCGTCGTGGCCAAGCCGGTCCGAGGTGCGGAACCCGGACCCGACGGGGGCGAGCACCGGCTGTGTCCATGGCCCGATGGCCCCACAGCTGCCCAGGCCGTCCGTGTGTAGGCCTGCGGCGTCGGCGATCGCGGTGACCAGCCGGGTGGCCGGTCCTTCCCACTTCGCGTACGCGTCGGGGTAGGCGGAGATCTGCACGGCCTGCGCCACCTCGGTCAGCGGCTTCGTCTGCCAGCCGCCAATCGTGATCAGTTCGCGGTAGAACTTCTCCGACGCGTAGGCGGGGTCTTGGAGTTGGGTCGGGGTGCCCCAGCCCTGGCTGGGGCGTTGCTGGAACAGCCCGACCGAGTCCCGGTCACCGCCGGCCAGGTTTCTCAGGGTGCTTTCCTGCATTGCTGTGGCGACCGCGATCACCCACCCGCGGCCTGGTACCCCGAGACGGGCGCCGGTGGTGACGATCGCGGCGGCGTTGCCGACCTGGTCGCTGTCCCAGTCACCGATCGCCGGCCATACGGTCGGCGGTGCGAACGGAGACGTCGGGGGCGACGCGGACGGCGGGGCAGCGGGCGGGGCGGCCATGGGTATGCAGCCGGCGTTGGCGCTGCCGCCGCCGAGGAATCCGCCGAGGCCGCCGGCGCAGAGGATGAACACGGCGACGAGCGCCACGACGAGTGCCACCAGTGATCGAAGCTTCATCCCGACTCCCTGCGGGCGAAACCGAGGTGGCAGGCCCGGGATGGCCGCGCGGCGTTGGCGCGGCCAGGCGTGACAAGTCGCTGGACGGGGCGGAACACCATGTTTTCCTCCTAGTCGGTGATGGCGGCTAGGCGAGCGGGTGGGCTCCAACGGGTTCACCGTCGCCGCTGTGCACCATCACGGTGTTGTCGGCGGGGTTGATCACGTAGATCCACGAGGCGGCGAGGTCGATGGCGCGGCTGAGCGGGAAGACCGTGGCCGGCTCCGGGTCGCTGTCGTCGAGCGTCATGCCGACACCGGCGACGGGGTGTTGGTCCGGGAACGAATGAGTGCCTTCAATGACGTCGGGTCCGAGGTACTCCCAGTCGTGGGCGAGGACCGCGTCGATGAGGGCTGTGGTGTCGCGGCGGGTGGTGTTGGCCCAGATGCCCCGCAGTTGCGGGATGAGCGATGCGGGGTAGCCGTCGAAGTGGACGTAGCGGGCGCGGACGATGGTCGGCTGGTCGGGGTCGGTCGCGCCGACGTAGCAGGGGGTTCCCACGGCTGGTGTCTCCCTTGGGGTTGGTTCGCGGTCGGGATGCGGGCACACCGACGACCGCGCGGTTGGGGTGACCGCGCGGTCGTCGGTGTGGCGGGTTGGGTTCAGATGTCGGGTCAGCGAGCGAGAACGGCGACCTTCTCGCCGTGCAGCAGCGGCGCGTTGTCGGGTCCCTTGATGTGGGCGTTGATCCAGATCCGGTACGCCTGCCCCTGTTTGTCGATCAGTCGGCGCCAGTGGCCGCGTACGACGAACCGGACCCGGTAGTGCCACTTCGGGTGCCCGTCGTCGGGTTCGGTCGGGGTGGAGGTGCGCCGCAGCATCACGACCCGGGTGTCGTGAACGATGGAGGCGCGTGCGGCGCGGCGGCGGGCGGGCCGGTCCAGTGGCGCGGGTGCGGCGACGGCGATGGGTTGGGCCTGTATGCGCCAGAACGCGTAGGCGATCGCGGCGCACGGGCGCGTGCGGGCGGTGGCGTCGGCGATGACGTACCGCCCGTCGGGTGCGGTCTCCCAGTCGCGGTCGGGCTCGTCGATGTCCGGTTGCTGCACGGCGGGTACCGGTGCGGCGATCGGCAGCACGTCCAGGTTCGTCATCACGTACGGGCCGAGCCGCGACAGCAGGGTCGGATCCTGCCGGGCGTAACGCTGGATGCGGGCGGCGTGGGGATCCTCGGGGTCGTCGCGGTCGGCCCATCCGCAGATCAGCCATGACCGGCCTATGGGGGCGGCGATGGTGGCCCAGGTGATCGCGGCGACGCCGCTGACCTGGCCGGACAGGGTGCGGTGGTAGATCGGTTCGGGCAGGAAGAGCACGCTGCCGTCGGTGGGGGCGGCGTCGGCGGTGAGCAGGT